>JBBRZG010000290.1:0-1513 GCA_038236905.1 Burkholderiales bacterium | reverse complement strand
GCAGGCCGTATTTTTGACATCCGCTTTCCCGTCAACATCCCACAGCCCGCTAAATTTCACCAAGCCGTTACGATTCGGCAGCTTAGCCTGAACCTCGCGAATATTTTTATCTGACAGGATGAAACCGGCGGGTACGATTTCGCCTAAACTCAAGATGTAGGCGGTTACCGCGTAAACCTCATCGGCGGTCAGCGATTTCGGTGCGTTCCAAGGCATGGCCCGGTTGATGTAATCCCACAGTGTAGAGACCTGCGACAATTTCATCAACGTCGTGCGCTGTGGAAAATCTGTCCGCTTGAGAGCCGCCACCCGACCACTTGCGACGTCGTCCAGCGTGGTTCCGCCTGCCATCGGCGTAAAAAATTCGTTGGATTCACCGAAGGTGCCGTGACAGGCTTCACACTTTGACTCCCATACCTGCTGGCCCTTATCCACCGACCCTTTGCCGGCCGGTAAGCCTTTAAAATCGGCGCGGACATCGATGTCCCATGCTCTGATCTCCGCCAACGTGGCGCTACGGCCGACGCCAACAAATTTTTCCCCGGCGGTAGAGCACAGCGACGCAAACAGCAGTATCAACAGCATTGGGCTAGGAAACTTGAACATTGCCTACCTCACCACTCTCGGCAACGCGCCAGCTTTGAATCGCGTTGTTGTGATAAATCGAACGGCGACCTCGCACCTCGCGCAACTGATTCAATTTTGGTTGCACATAGCCCGTTTCATCGATCGCGCGGCTTTGCAAAATAGCGGGGGAACCGTCCCAATTCCAGCCAATATTGAAGCGCGTCCAGCATTTGCTCAAAATCGGTGTTTCGAGTTTGGCGGTACGCCAATTTTTTCCGCCGTCCACGCTCACGTCCACGCGCCTGATTTTTCCGCGCCCGGACCAAGCCAGTCCGGTGATATTGAAAAAGCCTTTGCCAATCAGCTGTTGCCCTCCGGACGGCGAGGTAATCACGCTCTTACACTCTTGAATCGAGGTGTACTGGCGATGGGTACCATCTGGCATCAGATCGATATAGTGCAGCGTCTCGTCCTTGGTCGCATAAGGCATATCGCCAACCTCAATGCGCCGCAACCACTTCACCGATGACACTCCCTGAACACCGGGCACGACCAGACGTAGTGGATAGCCATTTTCAGGGCGCAGCATTTCACCATTCATTGCATACGCCACAATGCAGTCATCCAAGGCGCGCGCCATCGAAATGGTCCGGGTCATGCCTGATCCATCTGCGCCCTCGGCGAGAATAAATTTGCCATTGACCTTGTCAAACCCGCAGTCGTCCAGCAGTACCGACAGCGGCACACCCGTGAACTCAGAACAACTCATCATGCCGTGCGAATACTGCACGGTTGGCACCGCGACGTTGCCCCATTCCATGCCGGTATTCGCACCACACTCAATAAAGTGCATGCGGGAAACTGACGGCAACCTCATCAGATCATCCATCGTATAAACCTTGGGGTTCCGCACCAGCCCGTTGATCATAAAACGATGTTTTGCAGG
>JBBRZG010000289.1:0-1522 GCA_038236905.1 Burkholderiales bacterium | reverse complement strand
ATGACGAGGGCGGCATTTCAGAGCCGAGCAGCGTTTGTTGCCAAACCTGCGAACCCCATGAGCCACACCCCCGTCAGCTAGAAATGCTACGCTTCCTTTTAACGGGTGTCATCCACAAATTCAATGGTAGACCCCATTTATGATCGACCCCATTTATGATCGCAATTCATGTCTTGCCAAAGTGAATCATGTGACTTGGTTCTGAGGCAAACCATGCGCTTGTCCCCCACGCCAATTCATCGCCGTCTTCCTCTAGTAACTCTCGCTTCTGAATTGCAGTAACCAAGATGCAACGTGCGTCACAACTCTTAAACATTGTTTCCAGCTCACGTTTTCGCTTTTCGTTGATGACAGCAGCGTCCTCAGCAATCTCAATGAGATATAGAAACTTTTTGATTCTGCTAAAGGCGACGATGCAGGGCAGCGTTCCAGTAATTGATTGCCCATCCATACCCTCCGCAGCAAGCTTTGATCGCAGAGCCGCGCGCTCGATCTCGCAGGACTCACTAACGGCTTTCACGTGCAGCAACTCGGCTTCCGACGCGATTTGGGGAAAGAACAATTCGATGCATGCCTCTTTTACAGACTGATGCGCAACGGCGTTCATTTTGAAACCTGTTTGGGATATTTTTTGAGCAGCCACTTCAGCACTTCAAGTTGATCGACACCTGTCGCACGGCGAATTTGGATTAGCAGTTTGCGGGCGCTTGGACGATCAAGCGTGAGGTTTTTTGCGCCTTCGTTACAGACTGAACATATTGCCCGTAAATTAGAAGAATCATCCGTGCCGCCCATTGACTTATCGATAACATGGCCGATATGCAAACGTGTTTTACGCGATGCGTCGTAGGGGTGTGATTCACCGGAAACTGCGCCGCACATCTGGCAGGTAAAGCCATTTCGATCTAGGACGAGTGAGCGTGTTTCTTTTGAAATCCCACGCGCAAAGGCCGGTTGCGGCTTCGCTGATTCGAGCAGATATTCACCAGGCTTCAAATCTGCGCGGTCGTTGTGGGTGAGGATTTGATAGCCCTCTTCTGTTCGTAACTCTCGAACGCGACGTCCCCATTCATTGATACCGCCAGCTATTTCACGAAGCTCATCTGAATTCGCCACCTTGCCTACATTGGCTAGGAAGTAAACCCGAAGTTTTGCCCTTGCGCCGGTCGATACCTTTTTCATGCAGCAACCGCGAAAAGTTTCCTCACTTTTAAGCATTGCGCGATTTGCTCGCCCACCGCGCGGGCGACGGGCGGCGGGAAGGCGTTACCGATTTGTCGATATGAGGCGGTTTTCTTTCCCGCGAAAAGCCAATCATCGGGGAAGCCTTGAATACGTGCCGCCATGCGAACGGTGAGCCGCGGCATACCAACAAAATCGGGAACTGGCACTTCATTCGCAATCCCCATCCCATCAACGCCTAACGATGCCCAAGCCCGCTTGGCGCGCGTGGGGCCAAGGTCAGGGCCGCCGTGCTTTTTGGAACCACCAACTAATGTAGGAGCAATTTCATTCGCATGCT
>JBBRZG010000288.1:0-1612 GCA_038236905.1 Burkholderiales bacterium | reverse complement strand
GATGCAGTTGCTTGGCAGTTGAACACTCGCCCGCGAAAATCCCTCGGCTTTAAATGTCCAGCAGAATTGTTTACTCCAGACGCTTTTGATTTCAAACATCATCACGCGTCACTTTTTGCACTTGGTCATTGAAACCGCCCTTTCCCGGTAACGTAAGCCTTGCATCAAATTCATTCCACCCAATCTAATGGGATCAAATATAAACAAGTATTCTCTCTGGTATTTGTCTGACGACGTCCGTAAGCTTGTTCGGTATCACGGCGAACCGGCTGAACCCGTAACGAAGATTCTGGAGTCATAAATGGCGGATGGCGACGGCAGCGAAAATTCCGGCGAACCGCAGGCGGGTGAGCTGGTAAAGCGTCACCGGATTTCCACACGCATCTGGCATTGGTTGAATGTCGTGAGTGTATTCATCATGCTGATGAGCGGGCTGATGATTTTCAACGCGCATCCCCGGCTCTACTGGGGGAGCTATGGCGCGAACCAGGATTCACCCTGGTTGCAGATTGATAACGAAAACGGTCGCGGCTATCTACAGATCGGCGATGCGCAGATAACCACCACTGGCATGCTGGGAGTTTCGCGTGATGGCAACGGCGATGTGAGTACGCATGCCTTCCCGCACTGGGCAACAATTCCAGGTTTTTATAGCCTCGCTATCGGTCGCCTCTGGCATTTCTTTTTCGCCTGGATATTCGTCGTGCCGATCCTGCTTTACTGGATATGGAGTTTTGCCAACCGCCATGTGCAGCGCGATCTCGCACCCCGAGGCGAGGAGCTGAAGCCTCGGCATATCTGGCAAGACATCAAAGATCACGCGCGGCTCAGATTCCCGACCGGGGCTGCGGCACTGAAATACAACATCCTGCAAAAGCTCAGTTATCTGTTGGTGCTGTTCCTACTGTTACCGACCATCGTGCTCACGGGCCTCACTATGTCGCCGAGCATGGATGCTGCGTGGCCATGGCTGCTCGACCTGTTCGGCGGACGGCAATCGGCGCGCTCGATCCATTTCATCTGCGCTTTCCTGATGAGCGGTTTTATCGTCGTGCATCTCGCGATGGTGATACTCGCCGGTCCCATCAACGAAATACGCTCGATGATCACCGGGCGCTTCCGCATTCCCGAAAAGCGTGACGACGAAACGACCGCAAAGCATGAGGAGAATGCCTGATGACCATCGATAACGATCGCCGCAAATTGATTGTGGGCCTTGGCGGCTTATTGCTTAGTGGCTGCGACAACTGGAGCCGCAGCGAGTCGGTGCTGCGATTTCTTCATTCTTCCGAAGGTTTGACTAAGGGTGCGCAGCGGCTGATAAGCAGCGATTTTGCGCTGGCGCGCGAGTTCAGCGCGGCGGATATGTCCCCGTTTTTTCGTTCGAATGGCAACAGCACCGCCGATACGCCAGAATATCGGGCGATGCTCGCCAATGGTTTCGCCAATTATCGGCTGCGTATCGGCGGGATGGTCGAGCGCCCGCTAACACTTTCGCTAAACCAGTTGCGCGCGCTGCCAAGCCGCACGCAGATTACTCGGCACGATTGCGTCGAAGGCTGGAGCGCGATCGGGCAGTGGACCGGCCCACAACTATCCCATGTGCTCGATC
>JBBRZG010000287.1:0-1626 GCA_038236905.1 Burkholderiales bacterium | reverse complement strand
ATCGTTGTACATAAAATACGCGATGCTGGTATTTGGCAGCGGACTGTTCTCCATTCACTTTTTTGGCATTGGTGAGCAATATTTATGGGCTAACAATGCGTGGCTGGGCAGCCATACGGCGGGCTTGAGCTCGTTAATCGCAGCATTTGCCACCGCATTATTTGTCGAGGATGTGCTTGGCAACGATATGGGCCGGATATTGCGCATCGTGATGCGCGTCGTGGCCGGCGCTTCTGCCATCACCGCCATCGGGCACGCTTTGGATTTGGTGGACATTTACGGCGTTAGCCTAGTGATGGCGGCGCTCAGTTTTGTTCCGTGTCTATTGGGCATACCCGGAGCAATTGCCAGATTACGCCGCGGCGACCATACCGGCGCGTACTTCATGGTCGCGTGGGTCGCCTATGCATTCGCCAGCTTCACCATGGTGGGTGTAGTGCGCGGCAATATAGATGCTAATTTTTGGACATTGCATTCGTTTCAGCTGGGCGCGACACTCGATATGCTGGTGTTTATGCGGATCGCGGTGTTGCGTTCGGCGGCGGTTCATAAAGTGGCGCAACGTGCGACCATTGAACACGCAGCACTTCTTTCGCTTGCGCACACCGATCCGCTGACGGGGCTACTGAACCGACGCGGGCTGCAGGCCACTCTGCTCGAAGCGCTACCCACAGCAACGGCGAGCAATATTCTTGCCGTGTATTTACTCGATCTCGATCAGTTCAAACCCGTCAACGATCAATATGGTCATGACGTGGGCGACGAGCTACTCGTGGTGGCGGCCAGCCGTTTGCGTGCCACGATGCGCGGCGGGGATGTGGTTGCGCGTCTGGGCGGCGATGAATTTGTGGTCATGGCGGGCGGCTTGCACAACGAAAAACAGGCGAAAGAACTCGGGCATCAATTACTCAATGCATTCCACGCGCCGTTCAACTTGACGCAGCATACCTGTCAAGTCGGGATCACGATTGGCTATGCCTTGGCCCCCGCGGACGGAAGCGACGCGCTGGGCCTGCTCAAAAACGCAGACGCCGCCATGTACATGGGCAAACAAAATGGCAAAAATTGTCTACGCCGAATCGGCATGACAGTGTCATCGGCCGAATGAACACGAAACTCGGGCTTTTGGCGAAATTAGCTGCGTTTGTGCGCTTTAAGCACTTTTTAGCCGCTTGACAAGCAATAGTTTTGCCCGCAGCAGCATCAAGAATACCGCTTCGCGAAGATCATATTCCCGTAGGTTCAGGACAAATGAAAAGGGCTTACATTTCTGTAAGCCCTTGAATTCATGGTGCGCCCAGCAGGATTCGAACCCACGACCCCTTGGTTCGTAGCCAAGTACTCTATCCATCTGAGCTATGGGCGCATCGCGTTATTATAACCGCGAGTGGTGAAAAAACCAACCCCAATACAGTTGCCAAAAGCCTAAAACCAACGTGGAGTCGATGCAACGCGATTGAAAATTTACAAGACGGCTTGCTTTTGGGTAGCGCGAAAGCTGAAGCTCGACCACGATAATTCGATCACCGCTGCAAATCAAACCGATCCGGCAACACCGCATCGCCCGGCTGGCGATTCAGATCCAAGGTTTCCTTTATACGTGTTCTCGCGATAATGAATGGGGAT
>JBBRZG010000286.1:0-1639 GCA_038236905.1 Burkholderiales bacterium | reverse complement strand
GTCATCGCCACCACCACGCCTTTACCTGCGGCCAGACCATCGGCCTTGATCACAATAGGTGCGCCTTGTTTTTCGACATAGGCGCGCGCATCGGTGGCTTTGGTGAAGGTGGCGTACATTGCGGTGGGAATGTTGTGCCGCTGCATAAATTGCTTGGCAAAATCTTTGGATGATTCAAGCTGTGCCGCTTGCTTGGTGGGCCCGAAAATCTTTAAGCCTGCCGCCTGAAATGCATCCACCACACCCCGCGCCAGTGCGGCTTCCGGCCCCACCACCGTCATAAATATGTTTTCGTGTTTTGCAAATTCAACGAGGTTGGAGATCTCATGAATGTTGATGTTCATGAGCCCCGGCTCACGCGCGGTACCGGCGTTACCGGGCGCGACGTATACACGGGAGACACGCGGATTTTGCGATAGCCGCCATGCCAGCGCGTGTTCGCGGCCGCCAGAGCCGATGACGAGAAGCTTCATCGTGACGTTTTTGGGTTTGGAGTCGGCGGCCACTTCAGAACTCAATGCCTAAAATGCCGCATACCCGTCACCACCATCGCGATATTTTTTTCATTCGCGGCAGCAATCACCTCATCATCACGCATCGAGCCGCCCGGCTGAATCGCGGCCGTGGCACCTGCATCTGCAATCACGTCGAGGCCATCGCGGAACGGGAAAAATGCATCGCTGGCAGCGACCGACCCTTTCAGCGACAGCCCCGCACCTTTGGCTTTGATCGCCGCGATCTTGGTCGAATCAATGCGGCTCATTTGACCTGCGCCGACACCGAGGGTCATGCCATGGCGGCAAAACACAATCGCGTTTGACTTCACGTATTTAGCGACGCGGAACGCAAAAATAAGATCGTTCATCTCGTCGGCCGAAGGCTTGCGCTTCGTGACCACTCGACACTCCGCCAGATCAAAATCATCCGCTGTCTGCACCAGCAAGCCACCGCCGACGCGCTTCATATCAAATTTATTCAATTCAAGCCCAAGCGAATTTTGCAACACGCGCACGTTTTGTTTGGCTTTGAAAACGTCTAAAGCGTCAGCGCTGAAAGATGGGGCCAATATCACTTCCACGAATTGTTTCGCCACCAGCGCCGCGGTCGCGCCATCCACCTCGCGGTTGAACGCAATGATCCCGCCGAAGGCAGAAGTCGGATCGGTCGCCAGCGCGTGCTGATACGCGATCAAGGCGGTGTCCGCCACCGCCACTCCGCAAGGGTTCGCGTGCTTCACAATCACGCACACCGGCACATCAAATGAGCGCGCGCATTCCCACGCTGCGTCCGCATCCGCGACGTTATTGTAAGAAAGTGGTTTGCCTTGCAGTTGCTTATATCGGGCTAGCGTGCCCTCGGCCGGATGAGCCTCACGATAAAACGCCGCCTGCTGGTGGGGATTTTCACCATAGCGCATCGTTTGCGCTTTAGTGAAGCTCAGGTTCAATCGATCCGGGAATAACTGTGGGCGATCGTTGGCGTCAAGCGAGCTTAAATAATTTGCAATCATGCCGTCGTATTCGGCCGTGTGGCTGAAGGCTTTTTTAGCTAAGGCAAAGCGGGTGGCATGCGCGATGGCGCCCTGGCGCATGACTAATTCTTCGATCAGGCAGGCGTAATCGCCGGGGTCAGTCACGAT
>JBBRZG010000285.1:0-1706 GCA_038236905.1 Burkholderiales bacterium | reverse complement strand
GTTTAAAGTGCTCCAGATCGCGTTCCATCGCGCCCTGCTTTGCTTTGTTGATACGCATGGCAATAGCTTTGAGATAACGGGGATAGTGCAGCAATTGGGTGCCACGGATTTCGCGTAAAAACTCTTTGCTGAACAAATTTTTCAGTTGCGCTTCCACGTCAGGGCCAATGTGTTCCCAGCCTTTCACGTAACGTTCGTCGAGCAGTTTTTTAATCTCAGCCGCCAGCGTGAGCGCTTCATCCATTGCGGCAGCCAGCGACTGGGTATTTGCAATAACTTTGGATTTTAAGGTATCCCTCGCGGCGATAAAGTCCTTTCGGCTGCGAATTTTTTCGTCCTGACTATCTACAAACGTCATTGCAAACGCCGCGAACACGAGCTCCATCCGCAACGCGTCTTGCGCATGGTTTTTTGCTTCGGGAAAATAGCTGGCGAATTGAAACGCGGCGATAGGCGAAACTTTGATGCTGCGTTCGGCAAACTTGGCTTGCTCCGCCGCTTCTAGCATGAAAAGCCTTGTCAAGCCGCGCCGGTGGTTGTGTTTCGCCAGCAGCGGCTCGTCCACGATGCGAATCGAGACATCGTTACCATGGTCCATTAGCGACGGATAACCGTCGTAACGAATCCCGGATTTTTCAAAATTAATAGTCGCGGGTAATTCATCCAGCTCATTCGGCCAGCGCATCAGATTATCCTGCTCCAGCCGGTTACTGTGCAGCGTGGAGAAAACCGTGCGCGACGCATCGGCGAATTGCAATTTCAGCGCCGCAAAATCGCGCGACATCGCCAGCTCTTTGCCGTCCGCATCGACAATTTTGAAATTCATATTCAGATGGGTGGTGATGCGCGACAAATCCCACGCGTCTTTCGGCGGATCGATATTTTTGGCGCGCTTTAAAAACGCGGTGATCGCGTCCGTCAGCGGTGCTTCGGCCGCCGACAAATCACGCATGCCCTCCATCTTCAAAATGTGCTCAATAAATTCACTCACCGTATCCGGCACCGGCACCAGCGGGCTGCGCAAACGCTGCGGCAGCGTCTTAATGACCGCCGCGACTTTCTCGCGCAGCATGCCCATGACCAGCCAGTCAAAGCGGGCAGCAGGCACTTGATTCAACACTGCCACCGGCAGCGTAATCGTCACCCCGTCAAGCGGATGGGTGGGCTCGAAACGGTAACTGAGCGGATAAGTCGCGCCACGGGTTTTGAGCGATTTTGGGAACAAATCAAACGTGATTTCAGATGCGGCACGACGCATCAATTGTTCACGCGAGAACATCAGCACATTCGCGTTAGCGCGCTCCGCCTCCCTGCGCCAGCGCTCGAACCCCGCCATGTTGACGACATCCGCCGGGATAATCGCATCGTAAAGCGCGACCATTTCATCTTCATCAATCAACACATCCTGACGGCGCGCTTTGTTTTCGATATCCTCGATCTCATCGACCAGGCGCAGGTTATTGCGCAAAAATTTGCCGTGCGTATCCACCTCGCCCGCGACCAGGCCCTGACGAATAAAAATCTCACGCGACTCGACCGGCTTGATCGCGCCGTAGTGAACGCGCTTGCGTGGATTCACAATCAACCCATACAGCGCGACTTGTTCAAACGCGACCACCTGCCCGCTTTTGCGTTCCCAATGCGGATCGTGATGCGTGCGCGTGACCAGATGGCTGGCTAGCTGTTCGATCCACTCCGGCTCAATT
>JBBRZG010000284.1:0-1797 GCA_038236905.1 Burkholderiales bacterium | reverse complement strand
GCACGAAACAATCAGAAGCTTGACGATGGTGGTTTAATATGTGCGCAAACTTCCTGAGATATGCTGCGAAATTTACTTAAACAAACCCGGCTCCGAATGCATTCCGGAGGAACAAAAACGCGCTTGAATTTTACGATCACGGACAAGCCTTGCGCCATAAGTGTTAAACGCGATTATTGCCTACTCAGTGATAACATCGATTTCTGCATAAATTGCTTCAGAAACTCTTTAAACATTTTTTGGTTGTTTTCAATATTTCACAACCTCACAGCGGCAGCCTTAAAACGCGCTAAGTGCAAGGCAAAACAAGGGGACACATGAAGCCTGGCGTCAGAAATACCGTCATTACGTTAGTCCTGATCGCGCTGCTAGGCGGCGGGGTTTACTACTCGGCTCATGATAGACAGCAGGAAATCAGCACTCAGCGCGCCATAGAAGGCGAGACAAAGCGCGCGGCCGCAATGGTGGAGTTGAACGGGCTTATTGCGTTGGATGTGGAGCCGTTTTTCAAAGATGCGCGTGTTGTGAAAATTCTTGAAGAGAATAATTTTCGCGCCAATGTCATTCGCGTTGGCTCGCGTGAGATGGCAGGCAAAGTGGTTAAGGATACTTCTCCTGATTTTTTTATGCCGTCAGGTGTCGTCGCGGGTAATCAAATCAGCGATGCCGCAAAGAAAAATGGGTACACGACTGCGACGTATTCACCTTTTTATACGCCTATGGTGATTGCATCCTGGACGCCGATTGCGAAGATACTGGCGTCTAACAAGATTGCTGAACTCGCCGCCGACGCAGGGTCTAAGGACAGCATTTATAACGTTGACTTGGCTAAGCTGGTCGATGTAATGCTTGCAAAAAAGCGCTGGCGCGATTTGCCCAACAGCGCTGCCTACGATGTGGGCCGCAGCGTGCTCATCTCGACCACCGACGTGCGCAAGTCAAATTCTGCTGCCATGTATTTAGCGCTCACCAGCTATGCGATCAACGGTTCCGAGACAATCAGCAATCGCGATGCCGCCCGCAAAGTTGCACTGCAAGTGGCGGAACTTTTCAAGCGGCAGGGTTATCAAGAGAGTTACGTTAACGGTAATTTTGACGATTATGTGGGGATCGGAATTGGCAAGACGCCGCTCGCATTTATCTATGAAAATCAGCTTGTGAGCTACGCGTTGACGCGTAAATCTGTTGATAAGGACATGGTGCTGATGTACCCGAAGCCGACCATTTTCAACAAGGTTGTAGTGGTGACGATGCGCGATAAAGCGAAACCGTTCGCGGACCTTCTGGGCACCCATCCTGGATTGCTGCAAATCGCAGCCGAGTACGGGTTTCGCACCGCAAATTCTGCTGCTTTGGTCGAAGCGAGCGTCAAAGCGGGCCTGGCAATCAAGCCGCGGATTGTTGATGTTGTTGACCCACCAAGCTTCGAAATGATGAGCGAAATGATTGATGTTATTACGTCTGAATTAAAAAATTAACCTGCTCAAAAACAAAAAATGTTTCATATAGAAATTGTCGAGGAAATGCAGATGAAGACAAATTTGTCGCCGCATCATTCGAAAATCGCTGCCGCATTTTTATTGGTCTGCGTATTGGCTGGCTGCGGGCGCGGGGAAGCACCAAAAGGTGCGTCCCCTAGTTCAGCAGAACCCGCAGCGGTTGCGGCCCAAAACGGATTGAGCATCCTAGCCACCAGTGATTTGCGAGATATCGAGCCGATGATTGCAGATATTGAAAAAGCCACCGGTGTGCGTGTTACTTTTAAATTTGGCGCTACATTTGAAAGCACTGAAGCGG
>JBBRZG010000283.1:0-1815 GCA_038236905.1 Burkholderiales bacterium | reverse complement strand
TGGCCGATGTGGGCGTTTTACCCGCCTGTCGCGCTGTACGCGGCATGGTTGATGTTGCGCTATCGAAGTATTTTATTGCCAACCATCGCCAATCCGTCGTTCCCCGGTGGCGGTTTCTTTGGAGAATCGAAAGCCGATATTCTTAAGCTGGCGGTGCAACACGCGCCGGAGTGGGTAGCGCCTTTTGTGCGCATTGATTTGGTCGAGACCCCCGCCATTGATACAACGGCAGAAGCTGATAACGCGCTTGCCGTGTTGGCGAATGCAAACATGATGCTCCCCGTGGTTGCCAAGCCGGACCTCGGCTGCCGTGGGGCGGGCGTAAAGCTGATACGCACGCGCGCCGATCTTGTAGCCTACCTTTTTGCGTTCCCGCGCGGCGCCAGTTTGGTGCTGCAAAAACTGGTTCCGTTTGAGGGCGAAGCCGGCATTTTCTATGTGCGTTTTCCGGGGGAGGTGCAGGGGAAAATTGTATCGATCACGCTCAAATATTTCCCCTATGTGACAGGCGACGGCATCCGTACGCTGCGGCAGTTGATACTCGACGATCCGCGCGCGGGGCGGCTTGCCCACTTGTACCTGCCACGGCATGCCAGCAAGCTAGATAGCGTGCCCATCGTTGGTGAATCGATCCGACTCGCCTTCGCGGGCAGCCACAGCCGCGGCGCGATTTTTCGCAATGGAACATCACTGGTGACGCCAGCAATGGAGGCACGCTTTGACGCAATTTCGCAAAGCCTCCCGGAGTTTTATTTTGGGCGGTTTGATGTGCGCTTTGCCAACTTTGCCGACGTACAGCGCGGCGAGGGCTTTACGATTGTCGAGGTCAATGGCGCGGGCTCTGAGAGCACGCACATCTGGGATCGTCGCACCGGCCTGCTTGAGGCGTGGCGGGATTTGATGCGTCAGTATCGCTGGCTTTATGAAATCGGCCATGCTAACCGCAAGCGCGGTTTTAAGACCATGAGCGCAATCGAGTTCCTGCGCGCTTACAGGCAGGAAAACTTTCTCACCCCGCAATACCCCGCAACCGATTGACGATTTGATTGGCGTAAAAATTGGGGGTAATTCTCGTCGCGAAGGCTCAATTAATCCCGCGCTGCAAATTTATTTTAAGGTTTTGTCAGTTCCACCGACTACCTGCTGAGCACTGTCTGACTTGCTGCTGAACTAATCGTTTGCTAAATTATTTTTCAACATTCAAAAGGCTCGTGCATGCCGCACACTTCAGCATCTCAACGTTCATTCGCCGCCACCCCCATAGACGATGGCGCTGCCGCGCTCATTGACTTTAATTGCGAAGTGATTGACCAAGCCATTTCACTTTTGGCACTCTATGATGCACACAACCCCGCTGCTTTTGCCGGGCCAACGGGTGCCCACCTTCGCCACATTATCGAGCATTACGACGCGCTACTTTCGCCGCCAACCGCTGGTGTAGTCGATTACGACCGCCGTGTTCGTGATCGCGAGTTGGAATGTGACAGCGCGTTGGCTCGCCGTCGATTGCAAGCGTTGAGCAAGCGCCTTACGGAGGGCGCAACAGCACTAGCCACACCATTACAGGTGCGCGGTCAAGGCGGCTTGGCCGGCGATTTTGACTTTGTAATTTCATCCTCGTTCGGGCGCGAGTTAGTTTTTGTTGCCAGCCATGCAATGCACCACTATGCACTCATGCGCCCCTATTGCCAGGCAGCGGGCATTTCCGTCAGCTGCGATTTTGGCAAGGCCCCTTCCACCGTTGCGCATGAACGCGCCACCCATGCCCACACCGAACCCCCTATCAACCTGCCGCCATCTTTAACCACTTCATCA
>JBBRZG010000282.1:0-1823 GCA_038236905.1 Burkholderiales bacterium | reverse complement strand
GTAACGGTGGCTTGAATACGTTGCTGCCATTTGCCGTAGCCCAATTGGATCAGCGATTGCTCGTTCATCCGCAACCACGGAATGCCGCGCTCTTCGGCCGCGCGCACCAGCGATGCCGTCGAGGGCCCGAGTGC
This sequence comes from Burkholderiales bacterium, assembly GCA_038236905.1. GTDB lineage: Bacteria > Pseudomonadota > Gammaproteobacteria > Burkholderiales > Usitatibacteraceae > UKL13-2. Next base: position 1,689 of record JBBRZG010000282.1, on the reverse strand, counting down.
GCGACGCTGCGAATAGCGAATGTATTCATCGCGCGCGGTCGGCCAATCCCAATCTTTAGGTACCGAATTTTCAGGTTGCAAATTTTGCGGCAACAGCGAGCACAACAATTTTAGCGCAAGCTCCCCAGCTTCAATACCTTCATCGCGCTGCGCATATTCGTAAATCACGCTGTAAATGCCGGGCCGGTCGGTGCTGCGCGTTTTACCAAATGTGACGTCTTCGCCCGCGATGTTTTGCAGCTCGATAGCGACATGCTCAAACACATGCCCGAGCCAGGTGCCTTCATCTTCCAGCATGCGCCGAATCAAGCCGCCTGCCTCGCGATAGGAGCAGCCGTGCTCCTGCAAACTCGGCAGCGCCTCGACCAATTTCATGACATACGCCGTACCCAGTTTGCCGGTTGGCCAGGCCTCCAACTCGCCTAAATCGAGGTCGAGCTTGATGACCGGAAAATGCGCATACAGCGATGGCCCAACATAGACGGAACGATCAAGAATGCGCATCTGATTTCCTTATGATTTCTGCGTTAGCGAATTTTGAACAAGCGTTTTCAATTAACGTTTTTTGGTGAGGCTGCCAGCTGAAGCCTGCCGGGTGTGTAGATTGAATGTCGCACCTGCGACCAGAATATGCAATTGCAGCCCCAGCATGCAAACGACTTTGCCCTCATCCGTAGAATCCATTGATGAAAACTCAATCCCGGACGCATCCACAATCGTAATCCCGCCGCTGCCTTCGACTTCGAGATTGTTATCCGGCCCAATGAACGCAGCAGTGTCTTCATCCAGTCCGAGCCCGATCGCAAACGGGTTATAGGCTAGGGCGGAGAGCAGGCGTCCCAGCCGATCTCGCTGGCGAAAATGTTGATCAATGATGAATCGGTTAGTGAGTCCCAGTCCCGGGGCGAGCCGCGCCTGACCGGCTTTCGGGCTCGAGCCTTCCGCGCCAAATGCGATCATGTGTTCCGAGATAAATGCCGCACCCGCGCTGGTGCCCGCGACATGTACGCCGGTCGCGTTTAAGCGGCGGATTTCTTTGGCGACGGAGGTGCCGCCGATGACGGTAGACAAGCGCAATTGGTTGCCGCCCGTAAAAAAAACACCGTTGGCATTAGCGAGTTGTTCTAATCGTCCCGGCTCTTCGCAATCGCGGCGTGTATCGAAGGTAATTGCATTGACCTGGCCGGCACCCAAGCCACCGAATATTTGCTCATAACGTGTACCGGTGTCTTCCAAGCGACTGGCGGTAGCGATCACGGCGATATGGGCATTTTTTCCGCCACATAATTGAACAAACCGATTCAGAATTTCAGGCGAATTTTCTTTTTCTTCGGCGCCACCAATCGGAATAATCCAACCGCGTTCTTGTCCCTCAACACTCTTGCTTGGCATTCTATAAAGCTCCCGGCAACTGGGATTCATCACCTGATTAATCCGTTGCGCGTTGTTAGTCTTGGATAATGCCAGTTTGTGAGGTGCTGCGGCAATTGGTGTTGCGCTGCATGCGATGCGGCTGGTGGTTGGCCTGCGTTTGCGCCGCTGGCTCGTGCTGATCGGCGCCATGCAATAATATTTTGCTGTCCATAGTGCAAATACAAAACACCGCATCAGGCAATGAGTGTGGGCCATTTATACTTGTGAACCCCCGCTAATGCTAGTGATTGCTAATTTATTGCTTTGAAAGAAGTG
>JBBRZG010000281.1:0-1846 GCA_038236905.1 Burkholderiales bacterium | reverse complement strand
GCACTCACTTCCTCGCCGCGATGTGCTGGCAGGCAGTGCATAAATAGCGCATCGGGCGATGCGACCCGCATCATGTCGGCATCAACGGTGAAATCGGCGAACGCTTTTTTGCGGGCAGCGGTTTCAGCTTCAAAACCCATGCTGGTCCAAACATCGGTGGTGACGAGATGTGCGCCTTTGGCTGCCTCCATCGGATCTGAAAATACGGCGAGATGCTCGGTATCCAGCGGCACGCCGAGTTGCGATTTCATTTCATAACCGGGCGGGGTTGCGACGTGTAGCTTGAACCCCAGCACCCGCGCGGCTTGCAGCCACGTGTAGCTCATGTTGTTGGCGTCACCAATCCAGGCGACTGTTTTGCCTTCAATCGATTGCCGGAATTCCACGAAGGTAAAAATATCAGTCAATACCTGACAGGGATGAAACTCGTTGGTCAGTCCGTTGATAACGGGGACGCGAGAATTCGCGGCGAAGCGTTCAATGATCGATTGGTCGAAGGTGCGGATCATGACCAGATCCACCATCCGCGAAATCACTTTTGCCACGTCTTCAATCGGCTCGCCCCGTCCGAGCTGGCTTTCTGACGTGCTGAGCACAATTGACGAGCCGCCCAATTGATAAATGCCGGCCTCGAATGAGACGCGGGTCCGGGTCGAGCTTTTTTCAAACACCATCGCCAGCATGCGATCGGTCAACGGTTGATATGGAATGTAGTTTTTGAAACGATGCTTGAGCACTTTGGCGCGAAGGAACAAATGGTTGATTTCGTCGCGGTTGAGGTCGCTGAACTGTAGGTAATGTCTCATTTTTTTATTCGGCCGCAGCCGCGATTTTTTCGATTGGGGTTTGATTAACGGGTGTCGCCCGCGACGTCGCCAAGAATATTTTGATTGCCGCTGAAACCCGCGTCACCAGCTCACGCGCTTCTGCTTCGTTGATCATCAGTGGCGGCAGTAGACGTATCACGTTGTCGTGGGTGACGTTGATAAACACGCCGTGATCTAGCGCGATTTTGACCACCTCTGTGCAAGGCCGGTCGAGCTCGATGCCCAGCATCAGCCCCATGCCGCGAATTTCCTTTATTGACGCCAAGCCACCCAACGAAGTCGCAAATTCAGTCTTAATCAACGCGCCCATTTTGGCGGCGTTAGCCAGCAAATTTTCGTCTTCCATGATCGCCAGCGTGGTCAGCGCCGCGACTGATACCAACGGCCCTGCGCCAAATGTGGTGCCGTGATTGCCGGGCTTGAATACATTCGCCGCCGCACCGCGCGCCACGCAGGCACCAATCGGCAAGCCCGAACCCAAGCCTTTTGCCAGCACCATCACGTCCGGGGTCACGCCTGCCCACTGATGCGCAAACCATTTGCCGGTGCGGCCTATTCCCGACTGCACTTCATCAATCATCATGAACCAGTGTTTATCGCTGCAAAGCTTGCGAAGCTCGCGCAAATAATCGGCGCCGGCTTCGTAAATGCCGCCTTCACCTTGCAGCACTTCGGTCAGCACCGCGACCACATCGCCGTTATGTTCCGCAATCGAGCGAATCGCCGCGATGTCGTTATACGGCACACGAATAAAACCTGTCACCAGTGGCTCGAAACCGGCCTGCGCCTTGCGCGAGCCGGTGGCGGCAAGAGTAGCGAGCGTGCGGCCATGCCATGCGCGTTCCATGACGATAATTTGCGGATTGGCGATGCCGCACTGATGCCCGTAGAGCCGCGCGATCTTGATTGCGCATTCATTGGCTTCCGCACCTGAATTGCCGAAAAACACGTTGTCCATATTCGACAACGCACAAATTTTGTCAGCGAGTGCGGCCTGCTCGGGAATATTGACAAGATTT
>JBBRZG010000280.1:0-1859 GCA_038236905.1 Burkholderiales bacterium | reverse complement strand
GCCCCGTTTGTCTTTCGGGGTAAGGATGCTTTGGAAGGGCGGGGAATTGCTGGGGAGGGTGGAAATATTTCGCAAATATATTTCAAAAAAACACGCATTTAATGATTGACGGTCAATAGTTTGGTGTATAATTCATACATGCAGGAAACACACGGTGAGCAGACCAGTTTCCTTGCAGATCGACCATCAGCAAACTGGGGATTTTTGAATGAAAACAGAATTATTTTTTCCGACCTGGCCGAACAAAACCGGCGAGGCATTTCACGGCGAGGCGTATCTGGGCGGCTTTGTCGCTGGCTGCGACAGCTTTCGCATCAAATTGCGCTGCCGTGAATTTGGCAAGGATGACACGGCATCGCACTGGGCAAGCAGCGATACGGATGACTGGAGCAATGTTTGCTTGCACGTTTGGCACAGCACCCATAGCGTTCAGGTGTCGGTCGAAGTAACTGACCTGGGAAGTGTCAACCTGACAAAGCTCGATCGCATGGCGAAGAAGTTGCGCTGGTGCGAGAAGAAGCTGGCAGGCCTGGAATGCGGTGACGCAAGCCGCCTACTGTTCACGCTCATGGATTGCTGCGCGCGATTGGGTATCAAACGCTGCATCCAGTACGGCAACGGTCCGGATAAATATGCGCCGATCCTGGAGGCATTGGTGCCGATTGCAAAACAGGCCGAATTGCGGGCCGAGGGCTACCGCCAACGCTTGGAGTTAGCAGCATGAAAATCACCCCCGCAAGCCTTATTGACTTCCGTATGCGCTCAGCGTATTTGAAGCACCACCTTCGCGGCATGGTGGAAGGGTTTACGCCCTTGACTTTCGCGCAATTTTGCAAAATTCGGGATGGAGCGTAACCATGGCAAACAACTACTACGACATGACCGGCGTGCTGATACTCGACAAAGTAACGCCCGTCATTAAGGCACTTTTTGGCGCGTTTGACTTGGACGAAAAATATCCCGGAAATGGATTGGCCTATATAGCCGACATTTCAGAGACAACTTGTTGTTCTTGGGGCTCGGTTTTGGACGAGGTAAAGGAACTGGTCAAGGCGCTTGGCCTGCATGTTTCGGAAGATCAAGCCGACGGTATGGAGGCTCACCTTGAGGTCTTATCGACACACTTTGGCACCGACGACAACGAGGAATTGCACAACCTGATTGAACGCCAATCTTTTGAAGATGGCGCCGACCTTTGCGCATTGTTCGTTATCGCGCAGGCATTCAACGATGGCCACGGCCTTAAAGCTTTCAAGACAGAATCATCTTGGCATTGCAGCAGACCCCGGCTTTTCGAATTCGGTGGGTTCGGCGAGTTCACTGGGTCTAACGTCACGGTAACGGGCTCCAGCAGCGATGTGGTGAGCCTGGGTGAGAACCTTGAGGCCACGCTTTCGGCTGGAAATACCGATGGGGCGGCTAAGTTGATTGGAAAAACTGTCGCCAGTTTATTGGCTGGTATCTACGACGAAGCCGCCCGCTTTGCGGTCCGTTTGGGCGTGAGCAGCCTTCTATCCGAACAAAAAATGGAATACACCGACGTACTAAAACACGCACAGACCCTTGCCCCGGATGACGGCGACCAAAACCCAGAGTACCTGCGAGGTATGGCAGAGTTAATGGCCTCATGCTTTAACCCTAAAGGGCTAGACACAGGTGCTCTCGCCGCAAAGATAACTCAGGAAATACTTGGAAGCGCAGTCGATGGTGCCTACTCGCATAACGCAAAAATGATCGTCGCGCAGCGTGGGGTCGATTGCGAAACTACCGGGCTTAAAGGAGATTGATGGTGGCGCAAATTGAATATATTTGGGCCGTTGTTGATGTGTCTATGTTAGATGACGAGCATCGCCCGAAGT
>JBBRZG010000279.1:0-1886 GCA_038236905.1 Burkholderiales bacterium | reverse complement strand
TCGCGCACAAAACGTGCTGCAGCGTTATCCGCAAGCACCCGCGATACAAGAAGCGCTGGAACTCAGCGTAGAAGCCTACGAAAAGATGGGTTTGCCTGAACTAGCCGCCTCATCGCGCCGTGTTCTGGAAAAAAACTTTCCCAATAACGCGATGGTTTCTAAATCAGGTGGTGCTAGAGCCTGGTGGAAGCTCTGGTAACTAGAACCGCTATCACCCGATGCTCCAAATTAAACTCATCTCGCGCTTATTCAACCGCCAGTAGCTGCAGCAACTGCTCCTGAGCCGCCTTGCGCACCCCTCGTGGGCCGCCAGCAGGTTTCTTCCGAGTGTAGCCGCCCTCACCGTCCATTTCCCACGCTTGCGCATTGTCCTGCAGATAGAGTGTGAGACCTTCGCTGATGACGCGTTTTTTTAGCTTGGGATCGAGAATCGGAAAACATGTTTCGATGCGTCGGAAGAAATTGCGCTCCATCCAATCGGCGCTCGACAGCATCACGCGTTCCTGGCCGCCTTCGCGGAAATAGAATATCCGCGAATGTTCCAAAAACCGTCCGACAATCGATCGCACTCGAATGTTCTCTGACAATCCCGGCACGCCGGGCCGGAGCGCACACACGCCGCGCACAATCAGATCTACTTTTACGCCTGCCGCCGACGCCCTATAGAGCGCTTCGATCACGACCGGATCAAGCAGCGAATTCATTTTGGCAATAACCGCGGCGCGCTTGCCTGATTTAGCGAGCTTGATTTCATTTTCAATCGAGGCAATCACGCGGTCGTGCAGCGTAAATGGCGACTGCCAAACATGCTTCAATTTGGTCGCTTTACCGAGACCGGTCAGTTGCACAAAAATTTCATTCACGTCGGCGCAAATGCCCTCGTTTGACGTCAACAAGCCAAAATCAGTGTAAAGCCGTGCGGTCCTCGGGTGGTAATTACCGGTGCCCAAATGCACGTAGCGGCGCAATATTTTGCGGTCCTCATCGGCAGTTTCAAACTCGCGCCGCACGATCAGGGCCATCTTGGCGTGGGTCTTGTGACCGACCACGCCGTAGACTACGTGCGCACCCACCTCCTCGAGCTTCGCGGCCCAATTAAGATTTGCCTCTTCATCAAAGCGCGCCATCAGTTCGACCACGACCGTCACTTCTTTGCCGCGTTTGGCGGCATCGATCAGCGTTTCCATAATCGCTGAATCAGTACCGGTTCGATATACGGTCTGTTTTATCGCGACCACCTGTGGATCACGTGCGGCCTGCTGAATAAACTCAATCACGGGTGCGAAGCTTTGAAACGGGTGATGCAGCAACACGTCTTGTTTGGCCAGCAGCTCAAAAACGCCGCTGACTTCTTTCTGTTTGTTGAGCTTCTGCAAAACTTTGGGCAAACCCGCTGCGAACGGCGCGAATTTGAGATCAGGGCGCGCCATTTGGTCCGGTACGTTCATCAACCGCACCAAATTGACCGGGCCATTCACGCGGTAAAGATCCATTTCTTCCAGCTCCACCTGTGCCAGTAAAAATTGGGACATTTCGTCGGAGCAATTGTCGGCCACTTCCAGCCGTACGGCATCGCCCAAATGGCGCTGCGGCAATTCTCCCTGCAGCGCAATACGAAGATTTTTTATCTCTTCCTCGTCAACAAATAAATCAGAATTTCGTGTCACGCGAAATTGATAACAGCCGAGCACTTCCATGCCTGCGAACAACTCCCCCACGTGTGCGTGCAGGATTGAGGTCAGAAACACAAATTCGCTGGATTTATCATCGGTCAAATTAGCCACGCCGGGCGGAAACTTGATCACACGCGGCAATACTCTGGGCGCCTGCACAATCGCGCGTTGCGAGTCGCGGCCAAATGCATCACGACCTCGCAGCTCGACGGC
>JBBRZG010000278.1:0-1907 GCA_038236905.1 Burkholderiales bacterium | reverse complement strand
TGGGCGTGCTCACAGTCGCGGTGGTGACCAAGCCGTTCGCCTTCGAAGGCAAGCGCATGAAGGCAGCCAACGCGGGCATTGAAGCGCTCAAGCAAAACGTCGATTCACTCATCATCATCCCCAACGACCGGCTGATGGAAGTATTGGGCGAAGACGCGACTTTTGAAGACGGTTTCAAAGCGGCTAATGAAGTGCTGCTCGGTGCGGTTGCCGGCATTGCTGAAATCATCAACTGCCCCGGCATCGTGAACGTTGACTTTGCCGACGTGCGTACCGTGATGTCGGAAAACGGCGTCGCGATGATGGGCTCGGCGATGGCCAGCGGCACCGATCGCGCTCAGGTCGCGGCTGAGCGCGCCGCCGCATCACCGCTGCTCGAAGATGTTAACCTCACCGGCGCGCGCGGCGTGCTGGTCAATATCACCGCCAACAAATCGTTAAAGCTGAAGGAAGTTCATGAAGTAATGAACACCATCCGCAGCTTTACCGCTGAAGATGCGACGGTGATTTTTGGTAGTGTGCTTGATGAAGAAATCGGCGACCAATTGCGCGTGACCATCGTGGCGACTGGCTTGGGCGGCAGCATCTCCAAACGCCAACCACAAATGGTCTACTCGGCACCGGCCATGCAGCGCACCGGTACCGATGATGCGGTGGGCTCGATGATGTCTTCACCCGCCGGCGCAATCAACTACGCGGACCTGGACACACCTGCCGTTACCCGTCGCCGTCGCGACGCAACCGTGACAGCGATGCAGCAATCGGGCGTTGAGATGTACGACATCCCGGCGTTCCTGCGCAAGCAAGCGGACTAAATTCGCAGTTGAATTTAGTCGCTAAAAATCCAGCCCGGACGAACCTCTGCCGTTCGGGTTGGATAGTTGTCTCTGGTATTTACGAAATATAAACACCAATATCGACGGGCGTTGGCAGCCATTAATGGCTCGTTATGCTCATGGATAAACGAGTTTGTGTTTTAAATTCTTCGCTTGCGGTGGGAGAGTGCTAAACCCGCCCCGAGCAAGGGTCAGGTTAGCGTCCGGCGGCCGCAATGGCTTTGCGGTGACAGCGCCGTGCGATACGATCTTAAATTCGAAAATCATCGAAAATCATCGAAAATCTCGCGCGAATCCACATGAAAAAATTCATCATCTTCGCCGTCATCCTTTTCGCCGCCTATAGCTGGCAAAAGCGCATGACCGGGCCGTCTACGATCACCAGCAAATACGCGAGCCACGACCAAATCATCATCTATTCGCTCACCACCTGCGGCTACTGCAAGCTGATGGCGGCTGAATTACAAAATGCGAATATTGCGTTTTCAGCGCGGTTTATCGATACCGATGACGACGCTAAAACCGAGCTGTATGCGAAGCTGGCCAAGGCCGGCGTTTCTGCCCGCACCATCGGCATGCCGAGCCTCGATGTGCGCGGCACGATGATGCCGGACAATCCCGGCTTGGCGGCGGTCAGGAAGCGGATGTAGCGAATCAACCGTGTCATGGGTTTAATCTGCCCTCCACCGCAATCTGACCTTTCAACCTTCAAAAGAGGCTGAACTCTTGCGGCGCTGCCGTTGCGTTGGGTGCGCCGAATGAAGCTCAAATGTGGCTGGTCAAGCGTTCGGATAAAGCGACGCAGCGGGCCTAGTTGGCCGGGAATTTCGCGCCAGCGCGACGATACGAGCGCGAGCAAGGGCAAACAAGCACCTATAGCTGCAAAAGACGTGTTGCTATGTGCGGTGTCGCACAGACAGCGCACGCTATCAGCAACATTCTTGCCCTGCGCGAATTGTATCGTCGGGGCGTGCAGAGAAAGAATCAGCGGATGCCGACGTGCATCCATCACTGCAAAGTGGGATTTCTCCCGCGATAGCCGAGCCATGAAACTCCCTGCACTCAAGCTCC
>JBBRZG010000277.1:0-1910 GCA_038236905.1 Burkholderiales bacterium | reverse complement strand
CGCAAAAAAGCGCTGCAATTGGGTATCAAAAAACAGAATATTTTTATTCACGATTTGCGCGAAGAATTTGTCCGCGATTACGTGTTCCCGATGTTTCGCGCGAACGCAGTGTATGAGGGCGAATATTTACTCGGTACCTCCATTGCCCGCCCGCTGATCGCCAAGCAAATGATCGAGATCGCCCGAAAGGTAGGTGCGGACGCGATTTCGCACGGCGCGACTGGCAAGGGTAATGATCAAGTGCGGTTTGAGCTGGGCGCATATGCGCTGATGCCCAATGTAAAAATTATTGCGCCGTGGCGTGAGTGGGATTTGTTGTCGCGTGAAAAATTATTGGCTTACGCGGATAAACACAAAATTCCGGTCGATTTTAAAAAGCGCAAAGGTGGTGGCGCGCCTTATTCGATGGACGCAAATTTGCTGCATATTTCCTATGAAGGCGGCATCCTCGAAGACCCCAATTTCGAACCGGAAGATTCGATGTGGCGCATCACCGTGTCGCCGGAAAAGGCGCCCGGTAAGCCGGAATACGTGGAGCTGGGTTATGAACGCGGCGACATTATTTCGATCAACGGGAAAAAATTATCGCCGGCAAAAGTCTTGACTGAATTAAATCGCCTCGGCGGCAAACATGCAATCGGCCGCCTCGATATGGTCGAAAACCGCTACATCGGCATGAAGTCGCGCGGATGTTACGAGACACCGGGCGGCACGATTATGCTGCGCGCGCATCGCGCGATGGAATCGATCACGATGGATCGCGAAGTTTTGGCACTCAAAGACGATTTGATGCCGCGCTACGCCAGGATGGTTTACAACGGCTACTGGTTCGCGCCCGAGCGCGTGCTGTTGCAATCGCTGATTGATCAATCACAACTGGTCGTCAACGGCACCGTGAAATTGAAGCTGTACAAAGGCACCGTGCTCATCGTGGGCCGAGAATCAAAAACGGATTCACTGTTCGACCAAGCGATCTCGACCTTCGATGATGATGGCGGGGCGTACAATCAAGCGGACGCAGGCGGATTTATTAAATTGAATGCACTGCGGATGCGGATTGCAGCCAATAAAGCAGCCGCAAAAATGGCAAAGCCGGTTGGCAAAATCGTGAAGAAGGCCAATAAGTAAGCTGCAAACTTTCATCCGGCCCCCAACCACGAGCGAAGGGCTGGGATTAAAGAAGGCATCGCCGGGCAACCGTTCACTAAGAGGAACCAACATGCCATCATTCGACATCGTTTCCGAAGTCAATAAAGTAGAACTCAAAAACGCGCTCGAGCAGGCGAATAAAGAAATCACGAACCGTTTTGACTTCAAAGGTTCTGATTCGCGTATCGAACAAAAAGAACTTGAACTCACCGTCTACGCCGATGATGATTTCAAACTCTCACAAGTCAAGGATGTGCTGCTCAACAAGATGGCGAAACGCGGCGTAGACGTGAGGCTGCTCGACGAAAAAAACAGGGAGAAAATCGGTAGCGATAAAGTAAAACAAATTATCAACGTTAAAAACGGCATTGAAACCGATCTCGCCAAGCGCATTGTCAAACTGATCAAAGACAACAAGATGAAAGTGCAAGCCTCCATCCAAGGCGAAACCGTCCGCGTCACCGGCACCAAACGCGATGATCTACAAGATGCGATTGCGCTATGCAAAAAACATATCGAAGACGTGCCTCTGCAATTTAATAATTTTCGGGATTGAATTTGCTCGCGATTACGCTCTCGGGCCGCCTCCAAATATATCAATCCCGTGAAGCCTAAATAACGCGATCGATCAGGTGGTAGCCGCTAGCGCTAGTGTTTCAAACCCGTCAGCCACTTCGTATACAACCGATCCGCAACCCGATTTAGCGCCCGCAAATTCTCGTCCATCGCGGTCAAAATTTCTTCTGGCGTTTGTACACTCG
>JBBRZG010000276.1:0-1915 GCA_038236905.1 Burkholderiales bacterium | reverse complement strand
GATCTGCGATATTTGCCTGCCGCGCCGGGTGGTACCGTGGGCGGAAGCGACCCGTCAGACCCGGTGGGCGGCTTGATCAAGCTGTTTCAAACCAAGGCTTGCGAGCGCATGGATACGATCGAAGCTTGTCTCGCCAATCATGAATGGAAGGCGCTCTCCGAGGTGGCGCATAGCCTGCGCGGATCGTCCGCCAGTATGGGCTTTCCGCGCGTTGCTGCATTGTGCAAAGACCTTGAGCTCGCCTCAAGACAGCTAGCTGAAATCTACGCGGGCGGCGATGCTGGCAATACCGACATCCTCAACATTACCAAAGGCACCAAGTTAGCCACCCAATCGGAGCTTGATGAGATTTTTGAATTGACCCGCTATTACTACAATCAGGCCGATATCGCTCTGCAGGAATGGTTGATAAAGACCGCGGCGTTACCGCCAAAGTAGTAGTCCAATTGCCGGCACAGAAGCAGCATCGCCCATGAACTCATGCCTTCATGGGCGATTGTTTATGCGTGATCCGTGATGTGTCCGTCGGTATGCACCATGCCTTTAGCGATCAACCCGGCGGAAAGATGACAACTGATCATTCATGCCCCATAGCTTGGCATATCGGCCGGGGCCGAAGACCACGCAGCGGCCGCCAAAATCCGCGTCAGTACACATTTCCCAGCGACCTTCGTAAACAATAATGGATGAAGCAAGGTCATTAAAATTTTCGCGTTCAAGGTCAGAGACTGCACCCCGACCGACGAACTTGCGACCTTGAAAGTCATCATGCTCAAACAACTCGACGGCGACTCTGCCCGGTTTGGTCTGATTAATGAAATCACCATTTGCGCTGCTGGCCGCGCGTAGCGATGAGATAGATCGGAATAACGTCGGGTCAAGGCGGCGATACTGACCGGGTTTGAGAACCCGGCATTGGCCACGAAAGAAGGCATCCGTACAAAATTCCCACGAAGCGCCTTCCACCACAATCGACGCTACTTCGTCATTGAAACCTGTATTGACCAGATCGACCAGATTTTCAGTCACAACCATGTTGCGCCCGTTTAACTGGTCTTGGTCAAACAAAATGACGCGCCCAACGCCACCATTTTGACCACCAAAAACCGCGCCACCACCATGCACGAAGGGCGCATCGGCATCGCCGCCGCTAATGCGTGCTGAAGAAATTTCGCCGTTTGCGCCGCGACCCAGATTCGCATAACGACCGCGTGAATAGGTGCGGCAACTACCCCGGAAACCTCGATCCGTGCACAACGTCCAGGTACCATCGTGGACAATAATCGAGCGCGCCCGGTCGTTGAAGCCATTATTCGAAAAATTATCCGAATCGCGATCAAGCAAAATTGAGGTGCCTTGAAAATCAGTGCGGTCAAAAATCTCCACTGAGCCCCGCCGATAATTCCCGTAATTACCGGTCTCATTTCCATACGAGCCGACTTCACGGGCCGATGACAATCGGCCATCAATGCGATTATCAAGTGTCGGATATTCACCGCGCGAAAGCGTGACACATGCACCGCCAAAATTTGCATCGGTGCATAGCTGCCAAGTTCCTGAGCGCACCACGATGGACGCCGCCTTGTCGTTGAAGCCAATATCTCCAAAATTAGGCGTGTAGCCACGCAAGGTCAGCGAGCGTCCGCTAAAGCCACCATATTCATAGAGCGTAATTTCTGCCGTTTGACTAAAAGAGGGGACTTGCAATGCCAGCAGCAATACACCACCCCAAAAAACTTTTGCCCATCCACTTATTTTTTTATACATGGTGACTCCCTCCGGTTAAAAATATCGAGCAACGCTTTCAATCTCGACTTCCATGGCCAACAAACGCGGTCAAGCTTGGTCAGGACGACAAGTACCAGAAATACTTTCTGCAATCGTTAACGACGATCTTGCTGGCATTTCAGACTCT
>JBBRZG010000275.1:0-1916 GCA_038236905.1 Burkholderiales bacterium | reverse complement strand
GCCAAATATTTTTACTTCGCCCGACGATGCGCGAAGCAATCCCGCGGCGATATTGAGTAGTGTCGATTTTCCGCAGCCGGTGGGCCCCACCACCGATACGAATTCACCATCGGCAATTGCCAGGGTTGTATCGCGCACCGCGCAGTAACCGGCACCGCTGGTTGGGGTGCTAAAAGTGACGGATAGATTTTCAAAGCTGAGCGCAGCTTTCATGCTGAGCGCAGTTTCAATCACTAGCAACGGCGCGCGTTCTGGCGCATTTGTCTGCCATGATGACCGCCGATGTTAGGGTTTGAAATTGTGGTACCACTATTTGTACTTCGCGCCCGCTTTTACCGCAAATGAGTTGTCAAAAGTCGATTCCAGCTTGATCGTGCCTGCGGCTGAAGCGGCCACCACGGACGGCTCGAACTGTTTCAGCACCACATAAACATTGTTGGCCGCCTTCATGCTCATTTGCCCGTCAGTCGAATAACCGATCATATTTTTCAAAAGCGCTTGTTTGTAGACCGAGCGATTGCCCGCCAGATAGGCTTCCGGCACGACCGCCATAATTTGCTCCGGCGTGGCTTTGGCGATCCAACGCAGCGCACGCACCATCGCGTTCACCGCAGCCTGCGTAGTGGCCGGATTTTTCTTGATGAAATCTTCATTCGCGTACAAACACGACGCCAGATAATCGCCGCCGTAAAGTTCTTTCATCCCTTTCTCGGTGCGGCTGTCAGCGACCGCTACATACTTGCCGGTCGATTCAAGCTGGGAGATCACCGGGTCAAGATTGGACATTCCATCCAGCTCGCCTTTGTCCATTGCCGCTACGGCACCCGCGCCTGCACCCACCCCGACAATGGAGACATCAGATGGCTTAAGCCCCTCTTTTGCCAGCAGATTATTGACAAACATATTGGTCGACGATCCCGGCGCGGTCACACCAATCTTCAAACCCTTCAAATCTTTCGCGGATTTGTATTTCGCCGCTTTGTCTTTGGACATGATCAATGCGATCGAGGAGAAATTAGCCTGCAACACCACGGCCTTAACGGGCTGTTTTTTGGCTTGCATATTGATTGTGTGTTCGAATGCGCCCGAGACCATATCGGCGCTACCGCCAACCAGCGCCTGCAAGGCTTTGGCACCGCCCGCGAAATCCGGAATTTCGACTTCAAGGCCCTCGTCTTTGAAATAGCCCTGACGCTCCGCGATGGTTAGCGGCAGATAATAAAAAAGACTTTTGCCACCCACCGCGATGGTGATTTTTTTCTTTTCCAAGGCTTGAGCGAAAGCACCCGTGCTCGACAAAATAAAAATGCAAACGGTTGCTAATGCCATTTCCTTTAAGCCAACCGCGCGTGTAAACAGCTTAATTATTTTTGTAAACATTTTCCCTCCGTACGAAAATTATTATGCGGTGTAAAGCTTCTCTGGCACCGGATGCAAATGCATCGTCTTACCCGCCTTCATGACTTGCCCGGGGACATCGTGGCCGACGATGGCGGGAATTTTCACTGCGGCGGCGAGTAACTTATCAAGATCGATACCAGTGTCCAACCCCATATCTTGCAGCATATTGACCAAATCTTCTGTACAAATATTGCCGGTGGCACCCGGCGCAAACGGGCAGCCGCCGAGCCCGGCAATCGAAGCGTCGTAGTGCACTACCCCCGCCGCGATCCCCGCCACCACATTAGCCAGGCCCATCCCGCGCGTATTGTGGAAATGCAGCGTCATTTCTATGTCGGGAAAACGCTGCTTAGCGTCGCGCATCATGCGCTCGACCTGCCGCGGATTCGCCATGCCGGTGGTGTCTGCGAACGTCAAACTCTCGAAACCAATCGCCAGGTATTTCTCGGTGATTTCCATGACGCGCGCTTCTGACACCGCACCTTCAAACGGGCAGCCGAATGACGTTGATACTG
>JBBRZG010000274.1:0-1919 GCA_038236905.1 Burkholderiales bacterium | reverse complement strand
CGAACGGAAGCAAAACGGCGCAAGCAAAATCCGAAATGGCTATAGAAAATACGTCGCCATGAAAATGAACCCGAATCGTTTAAACACCAGCAGTGCGCGGCGACGGCATATTTTGGCGGCAGCCGTCGGCGTGACGGGCTATGTGCTGGTTCGGCCCGCGTTCGGCGCGCCTACGACACTCGACGCGGCAATTTCCGAGTTCGCTCGCGGTACAAAGGTGTCACCCGGAAAAGTGAAATTCGAAATCGCTGAACTCATCGATAACGGCAACGCTGTCCCGATCACTATCACCGTGGACAGCCCGATGACGGATGCGGACCATGTGGTGGCGTTGGCAGTGTTCAATGAAAAAAATCCGCAGCGCGAAGTCATTAAATGCCGGCTAACTCCACTCGCCGGGCGTGCTCAACTATCGACGCGCATTCGCCTCGCTACCTCACAAAAGCTCACCGCCATCGCGGAAATGAATGACGGATCTTTTTACGCGTCGACAGTTGAGGTAGTAGTCACCCTCGCCGCCTGCATTGAGGAATAGCGATGGCCCGAACGCTGATCACGGTGCCACCGACGCCTAAAAGAAATGCGGTGATCGAAATCCGCGCACTCATCCAGCACCCGATGGAAACCGGCTTGCGCCCTGACGCTGACGGAAAACTTCAGCCACGCAACATCATTCAGCGGTTTGAATGTCGGTTTAGCAGCGGCAGCAAATCAGAGTTGATTTTTAGCGCCGAATTATTTTCCGCGATTTCTGCGAATCCATATATCGCGTTTAAATTTCGCGCGGCGCAAAGCGGCACATTAAGTTTTTTATGGACGGGCGACAACGGTTTTACGCAGGCTGAATCGGTTGCGCTGGTTGTCGTTTAGGAAGCCATGAGGATTGCACTCGCGTTAATGTTCTTGTGCCTTGTTACATACACGGCAAATAGCGCAGCGGCTACAGAAGACCTCAACACAACGGGTAGCAACACGACCGACAAGCGTAAATCCGGCTATGATTTTATGGGCGCATCGACGCAGGCGCTGCAAAATGACGACAGCCAAAACCCAGCAATGCTCTGGGTCAAAGACGGCGAAGCGCTGTGGAATCGTGACGCGGGCGAAGACAAGAAATCATGCGCGAGTTGTCACGGTGCCGCGCCAAAAACTATGCGCGGTGTAGCCGCGCGCTACCCTGCGCTCGAAAAGCAAACTGGGCGCCCGATTAGCTTGCCGCAACGCATTAATTTGTGTCAAAAAGATCATCAACACGCCGCCCCGTTCGCGCCGGAAACAGCGCAGATGCTGGGCATTGAAAGCTATATCGGGCTGCAATCACGCGGCCTTGCGATCACGCCACCGCGCGATGCGAGCCTCGCGGATTTTACACAAAGAGGCAAGGCGCGGTTTGAGCAACGCATCGGCCAGCTGGATCTGTCATGCGCGGATTGCCACGATAACAATGCAGGTAAGAAGCTGGGCAGCGCGACCATTCCCGAAGCTCACCCGACGGCTTATCCGCTATACCGGCTTGAATGGCAAAGTCTCGGTAGCATCGAGCGTCGCCTGCGCAATTGCATGAGCGGCGTACGAGCTGAGCCATATGCCTACGGTGCACCAGAATTCATCGAGCTGGAACTTTATTTGGCCACGCGGGCCGCGGGCATGAAGGTAGAAACGCCGGGGGTGCGGCCTTAGTGCGTCCACAAGTGAAGTCCTCAGCCACGGCAAAATCAAATGCATTTGCACGCACCAAGGAACTAAAACTCTAATACTGGCGGTCGTCGTGGGGCATTGTCCCGGATTCAAGTTCGAATAGCGATGTTATTGGGCGCTAGATAAAGGGGTGAGGACACGAAAAGCGGTACCCTTTTGTTTCTGAGACGAAAGGATATCGCCATGAAGCGCTCGCACCTCACCCTAGACGAACGTTACCT
>JBBRZG010000273.1:0-1934 GCA_038236905.1 Burkholderiales bacterium | reverse complement strand
GGCTAGATAGCGCGCGATTTCTGACGCACCGATAATCAGCAAGCGCCAGCGCGGGCCGTGGATGCAAATAAACTCTTTGGCAGTACGCGACGTTTCATCAGTGGGCGCGGCGGGTTGGTAGCGCCATTCGCCTGTGGTTAAATCCACGACGCGGGCAAATACTTCACCCGATTTTATTTTCGCAAATAGCGCATCAATTTGCGCCACCGTCAGCGCCGCCTCGATCACCACTTCCAGCTCGCCGCCGCACGGCAAGCCAAAGCGCCGCGCTTCATCGGCGGTCACCCCATAGCTTTGCAAAAGCGGAGTCGGCCCAATGAATTCGTCGCGCCGCAAGATTAAATCATCCTCAATGCAACCGCCCGAAACCGAGCCGATCACGATGCCGTCATCGCGCATCGCCATCAACGAACCCGGCGGGCGCGGGCTCGCGCCGAAGGTCTGCGTGACGGTAACCAGCCACACTTTGTGTTTGGCCGAGAGCCAATCGCGGAGGTGGGTGAGGACTTCTAGATCAAGGGATTGCATCGGAATTAGGGGAACAGCCTATTCAAATATTTCATGTTCTGGCCAGTTGGTTGAATAAACAGCAAAAATACGGAAAGGCCCAGATTCTGAATCTTTAAATTTGCCGGTTTCTAACAACTCAGTGGCTATCTGAAAAGACGACAATAGGCAATGCTGGTTAGTTGGAAACTGTTCGGCTAAAGAATTGCATGACAACGGCGAGCACTCGTGAGTAGTACCTTGAGAGTAAGTCACAATATCAAAGCCCTCAAGGTTTGTTTGATCCGGCAGCTGAATATTCGTGGTGAACGACTCTTCCTTATCAAACGCAATCCACTTACTGACGACATCGTCGAATTCCAACGGATGAGCTTCATAAAAAAACAGCTTCGTCCCCTTCAACTCGATTGAATTCTCCGTCGCTAATTTAATAATAGACATTGGCGAATCGAAAAACCAAAAGCCGTTGTGCTCCCAATAGTTGATGTAATAGTCAAAATCATGAGATGTACAATCGCTGACTGAAAAAATATCACTCACTAGTCCCGACTTTAGCCAATCTGGACGGGCGCTTACATTTTTAGCCATGTAACCGACTGGAATCATATCTCTAGAGGCCATTTCTCAACTGAGCAATACATATTGGTTACCAAACTGCTGGTTGTGTTCGCGAGGCTTTCAAAAGTGTTGACGACAACCCGAAATGCTCCTTCACCGCGCGGCTATATTCATCAAAATAATTCGAGGTCAAATTGTGATGATTGCCGCCCTCTGCGCGAAAAAATCGTTTAGGTGCCGTAGCGGCGGCGAACAGACGCTCGCTCATATTGAACGGCACGATATCGTCATCAGTGCCGTGGGCAAAAAGTACCGGCATATTGATGTTATCAATCTTGGCCAGCGTGTCGAAACGTTGCGTGACTAAAAATCCGACCGGCAGAAATTTCACGAAGCTGGGCCCCGATTTGGTTTCTTTCACCATATCGGGAATCGAAGTGAACGTGCCTTCTAAAATCAGGCCGCTGGCATCGGGGTGTTTGAGCGCTAATCGGGTCGCAATTGCGCCACCCAGCGAATGGCCAAATATGAAATGTTTTCTGTCCGGCGCGAGTTTAACCAAGTATTCCCATGCCGCTTCAGCATCTTCCGCCGCGCTATTTTCGCTGGGCGTACGCGGGCTTGACTGGCCAAAACCGCGATAGTCAATCGCCAACACCGAGAACCCCATTTTGTTCCAGCGCGGAATACGCGTCGAGCTGCCGGTCATGTTCCAGCGGGCACCATGCAGATAAAGCAACACCGGCGCGTTTTTATCGACTGCCGGCGAATACCAGGCGTGCAGTTTTTCGGTCGCGCTCACTGCAATCCAATGCTCCTCAAAAGCAATGCTATCTTTGTTGTAACCGCGCCAAGCGCCATCCACCGGC
>JBBRZG010000272.1:0-2035 GCA_038236905.1 Burkholderiales bacterium | reverse complement strand
GCCTCGACACCGCGCTTGTGCCCCGCCACACGCGGCATAAAACGGCTACGCGCCCAGCGACCATTGCCGTCCATGATGATGCACACATGCTGCGGCACCTTTCCCACGCTCGGGATGGCTTCGGTAGAGCTTGGGTTGCGGGCCGATTCAGACATGGACGCGTGGACAGAAATGAAGTGAGGGGGAAGGATGCGGAGGCGGCCTACACTGCCATCAGCTCACGTTCTTTTTCAGCAATCGATTTATCGATTTCGGCGATGAATTTATCGGTCAGCTTCTGCATGTCATCCTGCGCGCGCTTTTCTTCATCTTCTGAAATGGTTTTCGCTTTCAGGGCATCCTTGAATGCGTTGTTCGCATCGCGGCGGATGTTGCGCATGGCGACTTTGGCTTCTTCGCCCTCGCCTTTGACCACTTTTGCCAATTCTTTGCGACGTTCCTCCGTCAGCGCGGGCATCGGAATACGGATGATTTCCCCCACGCTTGATGGGTTCAAACCAAGGTTCGCGTTACGAATCGCGGTCTCGATGGCAAGCGACATCTTTTTCTCAAACGGCTGCACGTTGATGGTGCGCGAATCGGCCAGAATCAAATTTCCGACCTGCGAAATCGGCACCATCGAACCATAATATTCGACCTGAACATGCTCCAACAATCCCGTATGCGCGCGGCCGGTGCGAACCTTGCTCAAGCCGTGTTTCAATGATTCAAGTGACTTTTGCATCTTGGTTTCAGATTGCTTTTTCTGCTCTGGAATATTCATTTTCTCTTCACCATCATTCGTGTTTGATTCGTGCTTGATTCGTGTTCAAACGTAAACCAGCGTGCCTTCGTCTTCGCCCATCACCACGCGTTTGAGCGCGCCGTTTTTGAAGATCGAGAACACTTTAATCGGCAGCTTCTGGTCACGACACAACGCTAATGCCGTCGCGTCCATCACCTTCAGATTTTTAATGATTGCTTCGTCAAAAGTCAACGTCTGGTAGCGCGTGGCGGTCGGATCTGTTTTAGGATCGGCCGTGTAAACGCCATCAACTTTGGTTGCTTTCAACACAATGTCGGCTTCCATCTCACGGCCACGCAACGCGGCGGCCGTGTCTGTGGTGAAAAACGGATTGCCGGTGCCGGCTGCGAACACCACCACTTTGCCTTCTTCCAAATAGCGCATGGTCTTGCCGCGGATATAAGGCTCCACCACCGGCTCAATATTGATCGCCGATTGCACACGAGGTACGAGACCCGCCTTGGCGAGTGCGTCTTGCAGCGCGAGGGAATTAATTACCGTCGCCAGCATGCCCATATAGTCGGCAGTCGCGCGGTCCATGCCCGCCGCACTGGACGAGACGCCGCGAAAAATATTGCCACCGCCGATTACGATCCCGATCGCCACACCCATATTCGCGACTTCTTTGATTTCGCTAACAATGCGTTCGATGGTCGGTCGGTTGATGCCAAATGCATCATCACCCATCAGCGCTTCACCCGACAACTTGAGCAAAATTCGTTGATATTTAGCGGTCATCTGGTCGATCTCCTGGGTGATTTGAACTGGATGAGACGGTCTCCTTTTGGGAGCCCTCTTGAAGTCATCACGACGAATTTTATCGCGCTATTCGTGCAAAAACCTTACGAGCGCATGGCAACAATATGGCACTAAACGCGTTTGCCATTCCTCAACTTTAGTTAAACAAAACCCCAGCATTGGCGGGCAACTTGAGGCATTTTTGCTCCCAACTAACCGCCAACGCTAGGGTTTCATCCGTTTCGGTGCGCCACCATGGCACGGCAGCTGCATCGATTATTGCAATATTTCTACTGGCTTGCTTTTGCTGCTGCGGCGGCTTCAGCCACTTCAGCTGCAAAGTCAGTAACTTTCTTTTCAATGCCTTCGCCGACCAGATAGAGCGTAAAGCCGTTTACGGTGGCGCTCTTGGACTTCATCAATTGTTCAATCGTCTGCTTGTCGTCTTTTACAAACGGCTGGCTGAGCAACGATACTTCCTTGATAAATTTGGCAATCGAGCCATCGACCATC
>JBBRZG010000271.1:0-2036 GCA_038236905.1 Burkholderiales bacterium | reverse complement strand
CCCAGTTGTCGATGGTGGCGACACTAGCGGCACGCCCGTCAACGAATTTGCCCTTCGCTTTTTTCATTGCCCTTTGCAACACCGCGTCGTTCAGTTTTAGACTCGCGGTTTCCTTGAAAAACATCGATTGGACTTGCATGGTGTGACCTCAAAACAGACAGTTGTTTTGTATCAGGTAGCTGCGCAACCTGACTTACAAAATAATAAACACTAGCACTGGCGCGGTTTAACAAGCATTTTTATTTCAAGAAGCTCGTCAATGCCAGGGCTCACTTTGTAGAATCTGTTAGCCCGGCCAGCACTTCAGCGAAATGATAAACCTTGGTTTTCATGTCGCCCTGGCGGCGTAAACGTCCTTCAATGTTCAATATACAACCGAGGTCACCGCCAACCATCGCGTCGGCACCGGTTAACGCAATATTCACGCATTTGTTATCCGCCATGCGGGTCGATATGTCACCCAGCTTGATCGAAAATGTACCGCCAAAACCACAGCATTTTTCGGCGTCGTTCATCTCGGTCAGGGTACAGCCGGTCTTCGCAAGCAAATCACGGGGCTGTTGTTTTATGCCGATCTCGCGAAGCCCGGCACAGGAATCGTGATACGTGACGTTGCCGGAGAATGTAGAAGGCACCGATTTCACCTTCAGGACATTGACTAAAAAATCCGATAACTCAAACCATTTTGCCGATAGCTTTTCAAACTCAGCACGATCCGGAGCATCGCGAAAGAGGTCCTGAACGTAATGAATTTTGACTTGGCCAGAACACGATCCGGACGGCGCGACCACGTAATCGCAGTCCTTGAATTCTGACAATAATTTGCGTCCCAGCTGCTGGGAAATTTCGCGCGCACCAGAGTTATAGCCAGGCTGGCCGCAGCACGTTTGTGCGCTCGGGAATACAACCTCACAGCCCGCGTCTTCGAGCAGCCTTAAGGTCGCGAAACCAATGTTGGGGCGAACCAGATCAACCAGGCAGGTAACGAAAAGGCCGACTCTCATGCTGCTATTGGACCACTTTTACAGTTGCTCCGGTACGACATTAATCAATCTAGACTGCTTTGGCCTTGTCGGCAGCGATAACCACTTTTCCGCTCTCCAGCCATTTTTTGATGCGGTTGGCATCGCCAGCGCGGGTATAACGCCCCCACGAATCCAGCAGCACAATCACCACCGGCTTTGAGCTGATGATGGCCTGCATCACAAGGCATTTGCCGGCTTCATTGATGAAACCGGTTTTTGACAGGCCAATATTCCAGCCCTCAGAACGGATCAGAGAATTAGTGTTGGTGAACCCCAACTCGCGGCCACTTTCAGCCAACTTCACGTGTAGCGCTGCGGTGGTGGAGAATTCGCGGATTTGCGGGTACTCAGACGCGGCACCCACCATCATAGCCAGATTCTGCGGGCTGGCCACATTGCCGGGCCCCAGACCGGTCGAATCAATGAATCGGGTATTGGTCAAGCCTAATGTTTTAGCCTTCACATTCATCGCCTCAACAAACGCGACAATGCCGCCAGGATAAGTGCGTCCAAGGGCGGCCGCAGCGCGGTTATCAGACGCCATCAGCGCCAAACGCATCAAGTCTTCACGCCGAAACGCAGTGCCGACCGGCAGCCGCGAGTGTGAATTCTTGAGCACGTCAATATCACTTTCATGAATGACGACCGCTTCATCCAGATTCAGTTTTGCGTCCAGCACGACCATGGCCGTCATCAGCTTGGTAATCGACGCAATCGGCACCGCATTGTCTGCATTCTTGGCGTACAACATTTGACCCGACGTCTGATCGAACACAATCGCCGCGTGCGATAACAAATTGGGACGTCCGCTGGAATCCAGATCCGCCACGGGCGGCGGCCCTTTGAATTTGGCTTTACTTTTTTTGTATGTGACTTTGTATGTTCCCGTAGTGGTCTTTTTCTTGACCGCTGCCGTTGCTTCTGAGAACGGTAAACAAAAACTGACCAAGGCGACCGCGATAGAATAGCCAAGAATTACAGAGATTCGAGATGTCATATTTGCCTTGAGTG
>JBBRZG010000270.1:0-2059 GCA_038236905.1 Burkholderiales bacterium | reverse complement strand
GCCTTCCTCTACGCCGCCTCCGTCATGCTCCTCATGCGTCGCATTCGTAATCGTTGATACTATCGAAATGTCTGATCCTGGCCGATTCTGTTGAAAAGTCGCAAGTCGAGAGTCGCTGCAAGTCTGGCCAAACGCTAACGACATCTTCGGTCGAATCTAATTGCCACTGTAAATCCATTTAGCCGATATCCCCCTCATAGCGAACGAAAATCGGCCATAGCGACCATCCGCCTCAGTGGTCGCAAAGTGCGATTTCATGTCCGCTATCGGGGGAACAGCGACCATTCGTTGCACTGCGGCGAAATGACGCGATGGGCCAGGAGCCACCTAAGCCTGGTCTCGTCAAGGCAGCGCTCGACGGCCGGCTTCCCGACGGAATCGGCATCGCACGGCTCACCGACATGCCTGCCGAATGGCATCGGCAATATCAGGCGCTTGGCCTAGCGGCCCGTTGAGCCATTTAAGAACAGCCCCCCGAATATTGTATGGAGCCACGGACGGCTCAATCGGCGAGATCTTCGCAGCGATGTCCAACAGCTTCGCGAATGCACGATGATAACCTCTGAGCGCAAGTACAGCCACTCCTTCGTAGTGCTGACGTTGCAGATTTACTGAGCCGGCTGGCCCGGCGACTATCTCTGGGTTGACGCGCTGCTCGCTACGGAAGGCACGCGACCAAATGTGGACGCCCCGTCCGCCAATGAAGCTGGGGGCACGATTGGCACGATGTCGACTGACGACACAGAAAATGCCTGTGTCGTTCCGTTCGGTGGCGACGGCATCTCCGCAAACACCATGACGTTTCCGGACGTGTAAGTGGCGTCGTGGACGTTACAGACCATGCTGCCGTTGACGTAAAACTGCAGCTGGCCCTGATTGCTCACCACTTTAAGCGTGTTCTTGCCGTGGATGACGCTGCCCACCCATTTGAAGCAGATCTGCGTCTCGCTGCCTGAGTCGTTACCAAGATTGAAATTATCGAGCCGCCAAATCTGCACAATATCTTCGCCAGGCGGGTCACTCATGTCGACGATGTTGAACATAAACTGGTAGCCGGAAACGATCTTGTTTTTTTGGTCGATGGTGCCGTTGACGAGGATGCCGGTCGCCCATGCGGTCGATTGGTCCTCATTGGTTCGCGTCATCACCGACGTGATCTCCGCGTCTCCGACGCAAGCCTGAAGCCAAATCCCGTTTTGCTCGTTGCTTGGATTGCGGGTGGTCAATTTATAGGTGCCGTTGACAAGGCCCCAACTGCCGAGAAATGGCGTCCAGTAATTGGCCGCTTTCCCATTGGTGAAGACGAATTTCTGCTCTTTGTTGGGCGCATGCTTCAGAATGTTGAAGCTGTCGAGCAGATCGAAGCGGTTCCGCGTAACCCCTTCGACGGTGATTGGCTGTCCACCGCATTTCAAAACGTTTGTCAGCAAATCCACTGCGGCAAGCGGTCTGATCTGGCGCAATACTGCGTAAGCGCCAGCTACCGCCGGTGCTGAGAAAGACGTACCACCCGCAATTTCATAGCCGTGATTGAGCCCAGCGAGGTTGATCTTGGATCCGGGCGCGAACATCGCTACCTGCGTGCCAAAATCGGAGGACGGCGAAATCCCATCATTGCTGTTAGAATTGGCGACGGCCACCGCGTTTGAGAGGCAGGCGGGAAATCCGATTTCGCTGCTCGATCCGCCGTTGCCGGCGGCAATCACGGTTGGAATGTTAGCTTTTTTAAGCGCGTTGACTGCTGCAAAAAAGGCCGGCGACTTGTCATCGCAAGTGCCGGTGTAATGGCCGAAACCTACGCTGTAGTTAACAGCCGCGATCTTGAAAGTTTTGCGCAGCGCATACACCCGCCTCAGGCCTTTAATAGCATCTGCGTCATAATATTTGATGCAAGGGGAATGGTCTCCGCAGCCGAAAGTGAATTGTGAGGCCGACTTGATTGCAATCAGGTTCGCGCCGCGAGCGATTCCCGTTGTCGCGGCGGGGCTACCCACGGCGACCGATGCAACGCCAGTGCCGTGATCGCAACCGTATGTGGTAGCAGGGCAATTGCTTCCTG
>JBBRZG010000269.1:0-2211 GCA_038236905.1 Burkholderiales bacterium | reverse complement strand
CTGATACACGCCGAGCTGATAAGCGCCCAGCGCGCCACCGCCTTGTAACACCAGCACGGTTTGGCCGAACGGTTGAATCACTTTCGATGCTTCAGACTTGCTTGGTTTAGTCGCTGCAGAAGCTGCAGTTTTCGTCGTCATGATAGTCTCCGGTTACGTTATTTCGGGCTGAATAAGCCCCCGCCAAAAAAAGCATTTTTTGAGTGGGTTTGGGGTGGGAAAGTTGCTGGTGGTTTGCAGTTGCTATTTACGATAGCAGCGGCCTATTGCTACTGCGCAGTCCAGCCGCCGTCAATCGGGATAATCGCACCCGTTATCGACGCTGCGGCATCGCCCGCTAAAAACGTAGCGAGCGCGGCGACCTGATTAATGGTGACAAATTTTTTGGTGGGTTGCGCTTTGAGCAGAACGTCATCAATCACCTGCTGCTCAGTGATGCCGCGCGCTTTAGCAGTATTGGGAATCTGCTTTTCAACCAGCGGTGTCCATACATAGCCGGGGCATACTGCGTTCATAGTGATGCCCTGTGCGGCAACCTCCAGCGCAACCGTTTTAGTCAAACCGGCAATGCCGTGTTTTGCGGCGACATATGCACCTTTGAATGGCGATGCCACCAGTGCATGGGCGGACGCGATATTCACAATGCGCCCCCAACCTTTGGCCTTCATGGCCGGCAATGCTAGCCGCACGGTGTGGAATGTTGCAGTTAAATTGATCGCTAAAATCGCGTCCCATTTCTCCACTGGAAGTTCATCAATCGGCGCGACAAATTGAATGCCCGCGTTGTTTACCAAAATATCGATGCTGCCAAATCCTGCGAGTGCTTTAGCCATCATCGCTTCGATTTGGTCTTGCTGGGAAAGATCAGCGCCATCGTATCGCACGACCACACCGCGGTCTTTTGCAATTTGCGCGCGCAATGCCTCGATTTCGTCGGCGTTGCCGAAACCATTCAGGATAATATTGCAACCCTGCTCTGCAAGCATCTCCGCAATTCCGCGACCAATGCCACTGGTTGAACCGGTTACTAATGCTGTTTTTCCTGCCAACATAAACACTCCGACCTGGAAACGTTGAGGCTTTCATAAAACGCCCTACGCATTAATAGTCGGTGTTGTGGGCGAAAACTTACGGCGATCTCACAACTGCTTTAACGATCTCAATGGCGTGAGACTTTTATAACAATTTGTACACAATCAACAGCGCAGCAAGAAAATTATTTCGGCGAGACATTTCGTTTTGAGCTCTGAGTCTTGAGGCACCCGCAAATACTTTCATGTCCGTGATACTTGCGGCGCTTATCTATCGCTCGTGACGTGGTGAATCGCTTTCGCGGCTTGCGTTCATGCATCCCTTATAATTTTCGTCGCGCTACTGATTGCAAATGCGCAGCCAATATTTAGGATTAAAAATGTGTTTAGCAGTCTGGTCCACACAGCAATATGAGCGGTTCCCCTTGGTACTTGCGTCGAATCGCGATGAATTTTTTGCAAGGCCGACAGCACCGCTGAATTGGTGGCATCCTTCGGAAGATTCATTGGAAATACTAAGCGGGCGTGATCTGGAAGCGGGTGGAAGCTGGCTTGGTGTGGCTCGCCGTGGTCGGCTCGCCTTGGTCACAAATGTGCGCGAGCCGGGTCGGTTTACGGACAACGCATTGTCGCGCGGCGCGTTGGTGACGGAAGGTTTGGCGCGCGACTTGGTTGATGCGACGTGGCTCGATGAAATAACCCGCGCGCCACGAAACGGTTTTAATTTTTTGACGGCTGATTTGTTTGCGGGCAACTGTGCGTGGGCCACCAATCGCACACCACAACATCATCGATTGGGTGCCGGGCTTTACGGGTTATCGAACGCATCACTTGATACGCCATGGCCAAAGGTGGTGATGCTCAAGTACAAATTGGCGGAGCTATTAACGGCCGCTACGGATGCGGAAAAAATGGTGGAACAGTTATTTGCCGCGCTGTCTAATTCACATATGGCCGCCGATGCCGCCTTACCCAACACCGGCGTGCCACTGGAGCACGAGCGCCTGTTATCGTCGGCGTTTATTCGCATTGTCGATCACGGAAAGTCCGGGGCTATTTATGGGACGCGTTGCTCAACGGTGGTCCTTGCGGAGCGCGTTGGTGATGCCAAAATGGTACGGATGTTCGAGCGCGTGTTCGATCCCAGCGGGCGGGTCAGCGGCCATACGGAGAGGCAGTT
>JBBRZG010000268.1:0-2213 GCA_038236905.1 Burkholderiales bacterium | reverse complement strand
CGGAATAATCGCGTCATAAAGCGCGACCATTTCATCTTCATCAATCAATACATCCTGGCGACGTGCCTTGTTTTCAATATCCTCAATTTCATCGACGAGGCGCAGGTTATTACGCAGAAACTTGCCGTGCGTATCCACCTCGCCTGCAACCAATCCCTGACGAATGAATATCTCGCGCGACTCAACCGGCTTGATCGCGCCGTAGTGAACGCGCTTGCGTGGATTCACAATCAACCCATACAGCGCGACTTGTTCAAACGCGACCACCTGCCCGCTTTTGCGTTCCCAGTGGGGATCGTGATGGGTGCGCGTGACCAAATGGCTGGCAAGCTGTTCGATCCACTCTGGCTCAATCGATGCCACCGTCCGCGCATACACACGAGTCGTCTCAGTCAGCTCGGCGGCCATCAGCCATTTCATGCGCGTTGCTTTCTGCGACGCATGTTGCTGCTGGGCGCGCGGCAATTGGAATTTCAAGCCGCGTGTGCCCAGATAATGATCGCCCTCGATTGCCTTGGTGCCAACGTTGGCGAGTAACCCCGTCAACAGCGCGCGATGGATTTCTTCAAAGCGCGCCGGAGCGATATTCAGCTTCATATTTTGCGCGGCCACCATATCGGCCAATTGCGCGTGCACATCGCGCCATTCGCGCATCCGCAGCGGCGAGAGAAAATTCTCGATCAGCATTTGATCGAATTTTCGGTTCGACTTTTTATGCTTCAGTGCTTCATCGTAGAACTCCCACATTTTGATGAACGCTAAAAATTCCGATTGCGGATTAACGAATTTTTCATGCGCGATTTGTGATTCTTGCTGCTTGTCGTGAGGCCGATTCCGCGGGTCTTGTACCGACAGCGCGGAGGCAATAATCAGCACTTCTTTCAACGCCGATTCTTTTGCGGCCGCGACCAACATCCGCGCCAGTGCTGGGTCTACCGGGAATTTTGCCAGCGTGAAGCCCAGCGGCGTGAGCGCTTTGGCTTCGTCAACCGCACCCAATTCAAACAGTTGCCGGTAACCGTCTTCGATCATGCGCGACGACGGCGGTTCGATAAACGGGAAGTCGCCAATCTCGCCCAAATCGAGCGCCTTCATGCGCAGAATTACTGCCGCCAGTGAGGTGCGCAAAATTTCCGGTGTGGTGAATGCGGGGCGTGCGTCGTGGTCCTCTTCGCTGTACAAGCGAATCGCGATGCCGTCAGCCACGCGTCCACAACGGCCCGCGCGCTGTTTGGCGGAAGCCTGCGAAATCGGCTCGATCTGCAACTGGTTAATTTTTGAGCGTGCCGAATAGCGGTTGATCCGCGCGACCCCGGCATCAATCACAAAGCGGATGCCCGGCACGGTCAGCGA
Organism: Burkholderiales bacterium; assembly: GCA_038236905.1. GTDB lineage: Bacteria > Pseudomonadota > Gammaproteobacteria > Burkholderiales > Usitatibacteraceae > UKL13-2. The sequence goes on along the minus strand of JBBRZG010000268.1, from coordinate 860 downwards.
GGTTTCCGCGACGTTGGTCGCAAGGACGATGCGACGCCGACCATTCAACTGAAATACACGATCCTGCTCTTGATTGGTTAGACGCGAATACAGCGGCAAGATCTCCAGATGTGCCCGAGTTCCGGCCCCCGGCGCATTCACCGTATGTTTGCGCAACGCTTCGGCGCAATCGCGGATCTCACGTTCACCCGGCAAAAATACCAGCACATCGCCCTGATGCGATTCTTTTAATAGCTCATCGACTGCGCGCACCACCGCGTCTTCAATATCGACGGCATCATCGGCATCGTCGAGAAAATGTTCAGGGCGATAACGGATTTCAACCGGATACGTGCGGCCTGAAACCTCGATCACCGGCGCAAGAATCGCGTCACCATCTGCGCCGGTCGCGAAATGTTTTGCGAACTTATAAGGATCAATCGTCGCAGAGGTGATGATGACTTTTAAATCAGGCCGCCGCACAATCAAGCGTTTTACATAGCCCAACAGAAAATCAATATTCAGCGAACGCTCGTGCGCTTCGTCGATAATCAACGTGTCGTATTTTCGCAGCGCGTGGTCACTATGCGTCTCGGCCAACAAAATACCATCGGTCATGACTTTGACAAAAGTCGAATCGTCGGTGTGATCGTTGAAGCGAATTTTGTAGGCGACAGTATGTGCGCCGGTCTGCTTGAGTTCTTGCGCAAGACGAGTCGCCAAGCTCCGTGCCGCAATCCGTCGCGGCTGCGTGCAACCAATCATGCCGTTCATGCCGCGACCCAGTTCCAGACAAATTTTAGGCAGCTGCGTGGTTTTGCCTGAGCCGGTTTCCCCGCACAAAATTACCACCTGATGTTTGCGAATTAATTCTGCTATTT
>JBBRZG010000267.1:0-2219 GCA_038236905.1 Burkholderiales bacterium | reverse complement strand
CTATCGCCACCATTTCTGTCTCATGAGCATTGTAGAAATGATCGGCCTTCGGTATGACAATTTGGCTCGAACCGGCATGGCCTTTGAGCGATGCGCCACGTTTCCCGGCGTTTTTTACCACCTCGGGAAGATCGTTCTGCCCATACAAATCTAGCACCGGAATTTTGATGCCGGTATAGGTGTCCTGAAGTATACCCAGCGCGGCCCAGCCTACCACTGCGGTATCCGGCTGTTCGCTGAGGTAGGCGTGGCTCATGCGCGAGCCCATGCTATGCGAGACGATGGCAATTTTATTGAAGCCCTTGCTCTTGAGGAAATCGGCGGCGATCTGCAAGCGCTCGATCGCTTCGGAAAACGTGCGCGGATAGGCTTCGTGTTTGGCTTCCTTCGCCAACACCGGCATCTGCACGGAGAGTGTGGTATAGCCCTGTTCGGCGAGCTGGGTGCGCAAAGCGCCGATCAATTCCCAATCGGGGTTCACGCCTGAGCCGTGGACTACGATCACCCCCAGTTTGGCGTTTTTTGATTCGGTCAGGAGGGTGAGAAATTTATGCCCGTTTTTTTGTTCCAGATAAATTGCATCGCCCACTACAATGTTGGACGCGATTTCGTCGGCCCATCTTTTCTCCCGCGCGTAATCTGCCGACCAGCTCACGGTGTAGGTTAGACAAAGCAATACAGCGAGGAACAGTCGCATGGTCTTCTCCTTCATGGGAAACGTGGGATATATTTGTATCAGTATAACGGACGATTGCGCTGGCGTTTATTCACATCAGGCTCGCAGCCATTCGGATGCCCAACAAATAGAGCAGCACGGCAAATATTTTTTTCAATTTTTTTACCGGCAGACGGTGTGCCGTTCTGGCACCAAGCGGTGCGGTGATAATACTCGCCAGCGCTATTCCTGCGAGTGCCGGCAGATAGATGAACCCCAAACTGTGCGCGGGCAGATTGTCCGCCGCCATGCCGTTAAGTATGTAGCCAGCGGCACCGGCAATGGCGATAGGGAAGCCGATCGCGGCAGAAGTGCCGATGGCGCGATGCATGGCAACGTTGCACCACAGCATGAACGGCACCGACAACGTGCCACCGCCGATGCCAACCAGACTGGAAACAGCGCCGATGACGTTACCCGCACTAAACATACCAAGTTTTCCCGGCAGTTGTTGGTGCGCCTTGGGACGGATGTCGAGTAGCATTTGCGTGGCGGCGTAAAACAGAAAGGCGACGAAAAACAGTTTAAGCGCAGCGGTGGAAAGATGCGCTGCAAGTACAGAGCCTAGCAGTGTGCCAGTGACGATACCGGGTGTGATGCCAAGCACCATGCGCCAATCCACCGCGCCGTGGGCATGATGGCCGCGTACGCTGGATAGTGAGGTGAAAATAATACTGGCGAGCGAGGTGCCCAAGGCCAGGTGCAGAATATTGGCCTCGTTGAAATGTTGTGTAGTGAAAAGAAAAGCCAGCACAGGCACGATGACCAGCCCACCGCCCACACCCAGCAATCCCGCCAGAAATCCGGCGAAGGCGCCCAACACAAGATAGGACAACCAAAAATCCATCAAAGCATCTTCTCGATGAACTCCCACTCTGCTGGATCCACCGGCGTGATGGAAAGACGATTGCCTTTTTGCAGGGTGCGCATATTGGCGAGCTCTGGGTGTTCGCGCATTTCCCTGATGCTGACCAGCCGGGTTTTTTTGACCAGTTTCACATCGACATTAAACCAGCGTGGATTTTCCGGCGTAGCTTTGGGGTCGAAATATTTGTTCTTGGGGTCGAACTGGGTCTGATCTGGGTAAGCGAGTTTCCCTACCACTGCCAGCCCGGCGATGCCCGGTTCGTCGCAGTTGGAGTGGTAGAACAGCACTTTGTCGCCCACGCGCATCTGGTCGCGCATGAAGTTGCGCGCCTGGTAGTTGCGCACGCCATACCATGCGACGGATTGATTCGGCATGGCAGCGAGATCGTCAACGCTGCAATCGGAAGGTTCGGATTTCATCAGCCAGTAGCGCAACGGGTTTTCCTTTCACTTCGCATGGTTAAATCGGTATAGTTTTTTTTCGGTCAGCACTGCGTCGAGCGGCATGTCCCACGGGTCGCGCGGTATCTTGTCCACTTGCTGGCATTCAAAGGCGATGCCGACCAGGTAAGGTTTTTTCCATACCTTGCGGCGACGCAGGTAGGCCAAGGTGGCATCGTAGAATCCGCCACCCATG
>JBBRZG010000266.1:0-2404 GCA_038236905.1 Burkholderiales bacterium | reverse complement strand
GAATTTTGTGTTTATCCGCGTAAGCCAATAATTTTTCACGCGACAATAAATCCCACTCACGCCACGGCGCAATAATTTTTACATTGGGCATTAGCGCGTACGCGCCCAGCTCAAATCGCACTTGATCGTTACCCTTGCCAGTCGCGCCGTGCGAAATCGCATCTGCACCGACTTTGCGGGCGATCTCGATCATTTGCTTGGCGATCAGCGGGCGGGCAATTGAAGTCCCGAGTAAATATTCGCCCTCATACACTGCGTTCGCGCGAAACATCGGGAACACGTAATCGCGGACAAATTCTTCGCGCAAATCGTGAATAAAAATATTCTGTTTTTTGATACCCAATTGCAGCGCTTTTTTGCGCGCGGGCTCCAGTTCTTCGCCTTGGCCAATGTCAGCGGTGAAAGTGACCACCTCGCATTGGTAAACATCCTGCAGCCATTTGAGGATGACGGATGTATCCAATCCGCCCGAATATGCCAACACGACTTTGTTGATTTTGTTGTCAGAAGGACCAGGTTTTGCGCCTGCCTTCAGACCCGTTGCTTCGCTCATGATGTGTACCCTGATGCGCGCACCTGTTCCGCCGAGTCTCGAGGTGTGCAATGTCGTCGGAAAGGTCACCGTTCGCGGGGGGTAGCTCAGGCGTAAAAAACCTGAAACTGCGGAAGTGGCGAAGCGGGATCATGCGCGCGTTGGCCGACTTCCAACACACCGGAATTATACTTATTGCAGGGTAGCAATCAAGCTTGAATTCAATGGCGTGTTATTTCCATGCGCCCGCTTCGCCGCGAGCGCATGGTGTGCCACCCATTATTTCTTCGGCGTGCCAGGCTTTGTCGCGGCCCCGGTTTTGGGGTCAATTGCGGTAACGTCGCCGATTTCAACGGTCGCGCTGAGATCAGTGCCCAACGCACCCGCCGCCGAACGTTCGGCCAAGGTCAGGATCCGCGACGCGAGAACATCATCAGGAATCGTCAGCGCGGCGTTAGGCGCGGTGGATTGTTTGTCGAAAAGCTTGGTGAAATCATGGCGGGCATTTTTATCGATTACGGCGAGCGTTTTTGCGTCTAGCGTCCACGCTTGCAGATATGAAAAGGGTGCAATGTACCGGGTGGACACTGATTTGCTGCCATCTGGCGCCGTGGTACCCGACGCGCTGGCATCGTTGATGCTAATGTCGCTTCCCGAGCTTTCGGTGCCGGTATCTGTAAGCTTTGAGCTGTACAAGGCCTGGATATATACGCCTAACCCGGATAGTTTTGAGCCCATACCGCTGTATTCAGATTGCATGTATTTGGGCGCGACGACGATAATTTTGTCCCAGTCTTTACGTTGCGGCATTTTTTCTACAGCAGAAACAATCTTACCCAGCGCGACAGCTTCGCGGTCTTGAGGATAAACATTGTCGAGTTCGGCGGCTTCCAGTGACATGAAAATACGCACGCTGGTTGGGTCGGAGTCGGCAAGCGCCTTATCGAGTCCGCGCAGAATCGCAGAATTGAGCACATTCCCCTGAATTTTTATAACCTTGCGCGAGAAATTGTCGATGACGTTGCTGCCGACAGATTGCTTCTGGCTGACAATGGTAAACCGATCACCAACTGCAGAAATCAGCGCATACGTGAGCGGTCGTGTGGCGGCCGTCGCGGTTTCGCTGGCGGGAGTTTGCGTTTGCGCGTAGGCAAGTGTTGAGGCAACCGATATTCCTAACGAAAGGCTGATCGCGAACGGCATAAATAATCGGCTCTTGAATCGGGCTGAGGTTTTTTTCATTTTGATTTTTCCTTTTGAGGTGTTTTATTGAAGCGCATTCCAAGCCATTTTGGCCTGAAGAGGGTCGCCCATGCTGGTGTTCAATTATGGCTGTGCCGATTCGGCGTCTAAATCTTGATTTTGACTACGTTATCTCGTTGCGCTCGACCTTGCCATGACTAGGCGACCAAGTGGTCAAAACGATGGACGAGAGCCCTTTTCTAGGCGCGAATGCATGCGCAAAGTTTCGTACGTAAGAGTCACGGAATACGATAGTAGTTCCGCATCGTGTCAGGAATATTGCCATTACCCAAATTTCTTATCTGGAGGCGAGATACGTTGCCGAGAAGATGAGCTAATTGCCCAAGTGGCTGATTCACAACACCAAAACTCGCCGAAAACTAGCTATCGATACGCCCCAGCAGTAGATATTCCATCAGCGCCTTTTGTGCATGCAGGCGATTTTCAGCCTCGTCCCACACCACGCTCTGGGCACCTTCAAGCACTTCAGCACTCACTTCCTCGCCGCGATGTGCTGGCAGGCAGTGCATAAATAGCGCATCGGGCGATGCGACCCGCATCATGTCGGCATCAACGGTGAAATCGGCGAACGCTTTTTTGCGGGCAGCGGTTTCAGCTTCAAAACCCATG
>JBBRZG010000265.1:0-2412 GCA_038236905.1 Burkholderiales bacterium | reverse complement strand
TTCCCTCCAAAAATTCCAGAAACGCGCCGCCGCCGGTGGAGATGTAGGAAATTTTGTCGGTCACACCATATTTCGCAATCGCCGTCAGCGTGTCGCCGCCGCCTGCGATAGAAAACGCGTTGGAATCTGCGATCGCATGGGCGATGGTTTTGGTGCCCTCGCCGAATTGATCGAATTCGAACACGCCGATGGGGCCGTTCCAAACGATGGTGCCCGCGTTTTTCATAATGGCGGCCAGCGTCGCAGCAGTTTCAGGTCCGACATCAAAAATCATGTCGTCAGCGGTGACATCGTTAACGCCTTTAATTGTCGCGGGTGCGTCCGATGAAAAAACTTTGCCACACACTACGTCCACCGGAATCGGCACAGCGGCTCCGCGTGCGGCCATCAGGTCGATAATGGATTTGGCCTCGTTTACCAAATCGGGTTCGGCCAGCGATTTGCCAATCGGGAATCCAAGCGCCAGCAAAAATGTGTTGGCGATGCCACCGCCGACCACCAGCTGATCAACTTTCTCGGCGAGTGATTTGAGGATGGTGAGTTTGGTTGATACTTTCGAGCCCGCCACAATCGCGACCATCGGCCGTTTTGGATTTAGCAGCGCGGCACCCAGCGCGTCAAGTTCCGCCGCGAGCAGTGGGCCTGCGCATGCCACTTTTGCAAATTTAGCAATGCCGTGCGTGCTGGCCTCGGCCCTATGCGCGGTACCGAAGGCGTCGTCAACATAAATATCGCAAAGAGCAGCCATTTTTTTCGCTAGCTCGTCGCTATTTTTTTTCTCGCCGATATTCATCCGGCAATTTTCAAGCAACACCAGCTCGCCCGGCAGCACGGTGACGCCATCAACCCAGTGCGCTTTGAGCACTACCTCGCGCTGCATGATTTCACCAAGGCGTTGCGCGACCCGCACCAGCGAATCCTCCACCTTGAACTCACCTTCAGTGGGACGGCCCAAGTGAGAGGTCACCATTACTGCCGCGCCTGATTTAAGCGCCAGTTCAATCGCCGGAATGGACGCGCGAATGCGGGTGTCGTCGGTGATATTGCCCGCCTCATCGCGCGGCACGTTAAGGTCGGCGCGGATGAAGACGCGCTTGCCAGCTAGCGCACGCTGTTGACCATCGCCAACGTCGTGCTCAACATCCGCGGCTAAATCCGTAAACCGTATGAAATTAAGCTTCATCGGAAACTATCAGCCCTATCTCACACACGCCTGCAGCTCAGACTCACTGCGATTGAGCAGTGACCCGGCATCATCCAGTTTGGTTTTCATGGCAGGGGTTGCGTCGCCCGTTGAGGCCATAAATTCGCGATAAGTATCCGTGCCCTGCGACACACCCGCCAGCAACGTAATACGCGCATTTTCAGTGCAATCGTTGCCTTTGAACGCTTGAATTTCCGATTTTACGGCGTCCATTTTGGCCAGTACGGGTGCGAACTCGGTCTTGGGCGTGGTGCCTGCCTCATTCAGGACCCCATTCCATTTCATACGCAAGCTGCGGACATCGGCAACCGCCTTTACCGCACCGGCATTTTTTGCCTCAGCCGCGCGGCGTGCATCCTCCTGGGTACGCGCGATAGCGGTGGAATCCTCAATCGCGCCCTTTTGTTCCGCCAACCGCTTGGCAATATCTTCGTTGGTGGCACGTAATTCAGCGTTGGGATCAATAGTCGATACCGGTGTCGCCGCCTCCTGACGTTTGCAGCCCGAAAGAGCAACCAATACTGCTACGAGCAATAACCAGAACGCGAACGATTTGATGGCATAAGAACGAATCATATTGCTCTCCAAAAAAGATTTTTAATGCCTTTGAAGGCTTTGAGCGCTTTAATATTTTCGAAACGTCAAAGCCAGCCAAATCGCACGTCAACTATTTCCGATCATGCCGGCGGTTTTGTTACAACGTCCGCCGGTGCTATTTTGCAGTCATCAGTGCGACGGTGGTGTCCAACATGCGGTTAGAGAAACCCCATTCATTGTCGTACCAGCTCGATACTTTTACCAGCCTGCCCGACACTTTGGTGAGAGTGGAATCAAACGACGACGAATGGCTGTCGTGGTTGAAATCGACCGATACCAGAGGCGCAGTGTTGTAGGCCAGAATACCCTTCATGCCGGGCATTTCACTGGCGGATTTCATAATGGCATTCACTTCTTCTACGGTGGTATCACGCGCGGCGATAAAGCTTAAATCCACCAGTGAAACATTGATCGTCGGCACCCGGATCGCATAACCATCCAGCTTGCCGTTCAATTCTGGCAAGACGAGTCCAACCGCCGCAGCAGCGCCCGTTTTGGTAGGGATCATGGACATCGTGGCCGAACGGGCACGACGCAAGTCTTCGTGCATTACGTCAGTCAGCACCTGATCGTTTGTGTACGCATGAACAGTTGTCATCAAGCCGTTGACC
>JBBRZG010000264.1:0-2426 GCA_038236905.1 Burkholderiales bacterium | reverse complement strand
AGCCATGACGCTGAAAATATTCTCGGCAAACTCAATAAAATCGAAGCCCGCGCAGATCACGTGCGCGTGCCGCTAGCCTTCGCGCGTGAACTTTATGATTTGAAAGTGCACATTGAATTTGTGCGGGGGCGGTTGCGGTAGGGGCTTCGGGCGCTAATGTTGGCGTGCTTCAACATTCATTTAGGCCTCAAAATCCGCGCCAGTGCTGGCGTACAGGCGGTGGCAATCGCCGTATCGCGGGGATGTGGGGCATAAAAGAAGCAACGTGAATTGCAATCGACACGCGCGCCCCAAATCTAGCCAACTGTTCCCAGACCGTTTAAATGGATCTTGGTTGAGCAAAATGCCTGGCTGCCGGGTCGTGATGCCCCATTCAGCGAGTTGGTTCAGGCGCTTATAGAAAAGGACACGGGCAGCGCAAAGCACATTCCGTGCGCCAAAAGCGAAACACGGGCAAAACGTTCGACCGTCATCTTAAAGGAAACAAAGATCTCAAAGAAGGTATCCGTGAGGTGGTAACGAAAGGTAAACACGGCAAGACGGGTTCGGGCAAGGTTCAGGCTTGACCGTACGGCGAGTTAGCTGAATTATGAAAGCGGAAAATGAAAATGAGGCGAAAGGCAGGGCCTGACGGTAACGCGCGGGTCATAGGTCGAGTTGGGCGTTCGGTGCTGTTGAAATTCAATGGCAGGAGGCCCTAAACATAGAAAGGGCTGAGCTTACGAAAGTTGTCCGGAGCACGCTTGAGCGCCTGCGGAATCTCACATTCGCGGAGGCGGAAGCGTTTGTCGTGCCATTGCAAAAACATTACGGTGTTCCTGAAATGGAGGATTTCTATCAAGTCGATATTCGTTCACTTGAGAGGTATGTCGACGAGACTGGTGAATGGCTAAAGCTCATAGTCTCGGCAAATGATGGTCACGGAATGTTGGGTATCGTTCGGAATGTGACGGGTGGGCTTGCTGTTTATCGTGGCGGAGTTACCGAAATGTTTCCTCCAATGCATTAAATCTCTCGCAACGTTGGGGGTAGGCCCTGCCTTTCGCCTCATTATCATTCTCTGCTTTCACAATTCGACTAAATAGTGAGCCCGTCGAACCTACGCTCCATCAAAATCCATCAGTTTGTGTCAGTCTGTCTTCACTGGCTCTCGAACACCCTCATCTTGATTTTTAGTTCGCTTCAGCTAATATCCGCGAACTTGGTTACTGCAAAGTGTTGGTGGCAAATGCGGCTTGCGCTATCCGAGTCTTTTCACGTGCAGTGATATGGCAAACCTCGCTGAAGAATTCGATCACCAAATAATTCTATTATAACCTGATTCCGCTGGGTGTTTTGAATTTGCCAAACGCAAACACCAGACCTGTAGAAGCTTCCAGGCCGAAATGCCGCCAAACTCCCCGACAGTGCTTGTGTCTTTAGAGCGGATAAAAGAAACCAGCCTCGGTTTTATTTTTAGGAGGGGCGGCCAGCAGCGGTTTGTGTCAGGTTGATGTTCGCCCAACCCAAATCAATTCAATTCAATTCTTCACCAACTCCACCCGACGATTCTGCGCACGCCCAATCGACGTGTTGTTGTCGCCGACCGGTTTGGTGGCGCCCAGGCCTTGCGCGTTCAAACGCGTGGCGGCGACGCCTGCCGTGACCAGATACGCCTTTACGGATGCAGCGCGTTTTTCGGACAACGTCTGATTGTGCGTAGGCGTGGCGGTGGAATCGGTATGGCCCTCGATGGTGAATTTCCAGTCTGCTTTTTCTTTGGTCAGTTTGACGATGTTGTCCAGCGCCGCTTTCGATTCAGGCTTGATCACATCGGAATCAGTATCGAAATTAATGCCATAGATGCGGACGCGTCCGATCTCGGCGAGGTCCTTCGCTAGTGATGATGTTTGCACACCCTTCCAATGCGGGCAGCTACCCACTTTGTCGCTGATTTTTTTGCCAACCCACAGCCCGCCGGTGCCATCGGTCTGGCCGTCGTTCCACCAGATGCCGAGCAGCTCTTTACCATCTGGCGAGAACGTGAAGACAGCAGGACCGCGCTCCTTGTCCTGCGCCCATGTAAATCGGGTCACACGTCCTTCAATGCCGCCGTTGCTGATCAAGCCGTTGCCGTGCTCGTAACAGCCGGATACGGTCGCGCCGTCTTGCTGCAAATGAAAATTGCTGTAGTTGGTGGCGTAGGTGCCCGACACATCGGGCACCGGGGTGCGCGTTTTTTGCTCGCCCATCGCGCGAAAATCGAATAGTTCTATATATTCCGCTGAGCCATGATTGTTCTTGATGGTGAGCTTTACCCAGCGTGCTGCGGTGGGTTTGCTAACCGCAAATCGCTGCTTGTCCAGCTTGGGCTTGAGCGACACATTGGCGATGACTGTGAAGCCTGTGTCCGGACCTTGGTTCGAGACCTCTACCACGATATCCTT
>JBBRZG010000263.1:0-2525 GCA_038236905.1 Burkholderiales bacterium | reverse complement strand
CTCTCGCGATGCTTTGAATGGTTTCGCCGATTCTTTACCGCCTCCTCATCCCGCCAAAAAGAAAGCGACAGCAGCTTTTCCGGATCTGACAGGCTTTCGAACCGCTCGATCGAAATAAATCCATCGATTTTATCGAGATCGGCGCGCAACGCCGTTGCTATCCCTAGATAGTCGTTCTTGCGGCCTTGAGCGGGCCAGACTTCAAAAATAACAGCAATCATAGGGCCCTCCGAGTCATGATACTTATTGGGTAGTGTCTCAGTTTGATTGTGGCGGTTCTCTATTCCGCTTAGAATACCAGACCGCGCCTGTCAGCGATTGAGCATGCTGTATGTGATGACGACGAAAACACCCACAATGATAAACGTAGCCAGGACGTCACCGATGACCTTTCCGATTCTTTCTTCTTTGTTGTCTGTTCCGTCAAAGTACGTCATTTGATCTCCCTCCAAAACTTGCCAAGCTTACCGCTAAGCATTACACCGTAGCAATGCCATATGTCGTGAACGTCCATCCATGCGTCGCCAGCGATGGGAAGGCTACGTTTAAAGCCTTGACTCGCAAAGATGCTATCGAAAAGGCTGTCGGCTTGTTGGGACAGGGCTGCCAGAACGTCGGGATCACCGACGAGAACGGAAAGGTTTTTACCTCAACCCAATTCGGGCAGTTTTTGCAGGAGGGCGACTAGCAATGGCTCGTGGCCCGAAGGGCGAAAAGCGCGCCGCAGATGCTAACCAGCGCGCCGTCATGGTCGCGCGGATAGCTACCGGCGAAATAGAGGACAAGGTGACGGATAACGGCAAGAACGCCGCTGCCGTGGCTTTGGGCCGCATGGGCGGGAAGGCGCGTGCCGCCGGAATGACAGCCAAGAAGCGGAAAGAGATTGCCAAGGCCGCGGCAGATACGCGATGGGGCAAGACTAAGCATAATCGCTGATATGGACTTCAACGTACTGCTTTATTCTCGCCGCATCTTCGTCCGCCAAACAGCGCTTTACCCACTCGGCACACATTGCATGCCAAAGTATGTTGCCACTAATCATCAGCCGCTTAGCGGCTTCCGGAACCCAGTCGTGGTGATCAGCAAGGGCTAGACTGGCGTTGCAAGCATCATTTCCGGTTTCACCAGCGATGCTATGCGTAAATGACAATTCCGACATGCGCGAATGGCCTGGGCGGCGGGGCCAGTAAAATCTTAGGCTTTAGCCGTGGGTCTGACGATTGCGGCGGTTGGTTAAAGCAAATTGGTACTCAAGAAATCGCTCTAAAAGCTGCAACAAAAGGCGCGGCTATCGTGTCTCACCATCCTTCAGTTTTCGGCCTTAATGCTAAGTACAATGATTTTTTGTTCGCGCCGATTAGTGAGCAAGAAAATGGCATGCAGCTCAGCGTGCTTTCAGCACTGGCGCGCGCGAATGTTGATCCCTGGGAGGAAGCAGCCCGTTTAGAGGTGATGCCTCGGAGACGCGCTGAATGGGCGCTGGTTGAAACGCTCAACAATGTCCCCGGCAGAACTTGGAATCTATCAGAAGCAGAGACAATTGCGGGCCGATTAATTCGGCTTCTTCCGCACGCGACACGATCTCCATCAAGTACACGCGCGGAAACAACAAAGGACGGCGCGCGGCTGATAAACTATTGGTTGATGTGGTTGGGCTTTATAATAGCTATGTCGCTTTCCCAACCTCAACGTAACATAACGACGACAGATTCGGGCGCTGCTATATCTAAATCGAACGCGACCGTCGTATCCACGAGCAATGCCACAAATGGAATGTCTCCTCATGGGGCTGGTAAAGCCCGATAGGAAAAATCACATCTGCTCGATAAGTTGACCAACGGTTGAAACAATACGGCGATACGTATTGGACAAAAGACAAAGGACAAAGTCAGGGCCGACGTGTTCGGCTACATCGCACGTTTCTGCAGTTCGAAACGCGGGTATTTAACGATCAGCTATTTCTGGCTGCTATGGAGTTCGGAATGAAGGTCAAATTGGTTTAAATAATTTTTAGGTCAGATCACGCTCGCTAAAAAAATAGAATTAAAAGGTCAAGCTCATGCCCACCTCGAAGCATCAGCATAAGCCTTCTTCAGCCGCAGCAGCACACCTCAATGAGTTGCTCGACGAAGCACGGAAGGAAACATTTCCGGCGAGCGATCCTGTCGCCTCGAACTGGGCCTGCTGCATCACCAGATCGAGGATGGGTGGCAGCACCCATCGATCGTAGAAATTCATGGTGGCCTCTCTCCGTGCAACTGAAAGTGCATCAGGCCAATTCGGAACGGAGTGATCAACCGGTGAGTTGGGTAATTGTATCCTGCCGCGGAAAAATTCGGCTCGGCTACGCGCTAACTCTCTGATTTGCTTACGACTACGCGCCCTCTTGCTTCCACAGTGCTTCCAGATGCAAGTTCTAAACATAAGCGGAAAACGACAACGCCGCCAAGTCTTTGACTTGACGGCGCTATTTGGTTGCGGGGGCAGGATTTGAACCTGCGACCTTCAGGTTATGAGCCTGAACT
>JBBRZG010000262.1:0-2534 GCA_038236905.1 Burkholderiales bacterium | reverse complement strand
TGCCGAGAGCCAAAAAGCGCGGTATTTAATTGGTTGTAGTTCGCTAACCAGCCAAAACAAAGCTCTGGGCGTGGCGGCGTATCAAATGATGGCGGCTAACCAAGCGACCGCCGCATGGCAAACTCGCCCGCAGCCCGGTTTTGAATGTATTGCCGAGCCTGCTGCCGAGAGGCCGAAAATCCCCCGGTTGCTCTCCGCTTATCTTGCGCTTGGCGCATCGATTTGCAGTCCGCCGGCGATAGATCGCGCGTTTAAAACAATTGATTTTTTAACGATGCTTGATGCGCATTCGCCGAATGTGCTGACACTGCAACGGCGTGGACGTTTTACGGCGTAGATAAATTCGATCTTGCCTGCCAATGATGACGCCCTCCATTGCAACGTGGTACTGAAGTGGGCGCATTTTTAGTTATACAAACACTTAAATGGATTCGCGATCACCATGGAAGCTGAAAAAAATATCGTCGTGGTTGGCGGTGGCTTCGCCGGAACGGCATTGGCCAAATCGATTGTGAAAAAGCTTCCTGTTGGGTATCGTCTGGTCATGGTTAGTGAAGATAGCTACACAACCTTTAATCCCATGCTGGCCGAGGCGGTGGGCGCTTCCATTTTTCCGGCGCAAGTCGTGGCGCCACTGCGCGAGGTGTTGCGCTTGGACGACCCAAAAATGCGCAGCCGATTTGTGATGGGGCAAGTGGCGTCAGTTAACTTGAAGAACCAGTTTTTAATAGTAAATAGTTTATCCGGCAGGACCAAGGTTGGCTTTGAACATCTTGTATTCGCGTTTGGCAATCGCGCCCGTACCGATCTCATTCCCGGCATGGCTGAGTTTGCGTTGCCTCTGAAAACCGTGGGGGATGCAATCCATATCCGCAATATCGTACTGCGGCGATTGGCCAGAATAGAACTCGAAACTGATCCCGTCGTGCGTAGGCGGCTCGGTCATTTTGTCGTGATTGGTGGTGGATTTTCGGGCAGCGAAGTTGCGGGCGAATTGATGGACTGTTTGCGCAGCATTAGCTCTTTTTACCCCGACGTAAAAGCGCGCGAACTTTGCGTTTCTATTGTTCAAAACATTGGGCGCTTACTGCCGGAGTTGCCGGAGTCATTAGCCAAAAAAGCCTTTCAGTCGTTGACCGAACGTGGAGTGCAAATCCACTTGAATTTGACCGCCGTATCCGTAAACGAAAACGGTATCGTACTGAGCAACGGCGCAATGATGGATGCGGGCACCGTCATATCCACCATCGGCACGCGACCGAATGCGCTGGCGCAATTGCTGGCAGATGAATCAGGGGTCAAGCTTGAACGCGGACGCATCGTGACCAATCCGGATATGCGTCTGACAGATCATCCCAATTTATGGGCCATCGGTGACTGCGCGTTTACCGTCAACGCGCACGATAACCAGCCCGCACCGCCGACGGCCCAGTTTGCGAACCAAGCAGGCAAGTGCGTCGCCGCTAATATTATTGCCACTATTTCAGGCAAACAGGTCACGGCACTAAACCATCAATCGCGCGGCATGATGGCGACCTTGGGTCATATGCGCGGTGTCGCGCTGGTGTTCGGCATCCCTGTTTCGGGGTTAGTCGCATGGCTTATATGGCGGGCGTATTACCTGATGTTGATGCCCACTTTGGGCAGAAAAGTCCGAATTTACGTCGAATGGACCTGGGGCATGTTTTTCCGAACCGACATCACGCATCTCCGCTTTAATCGCAGTGAGGAACAGATGGATTTTCCACAAAAAAGCGAATGACTAGTCGTACATCCCAAAATTGTTCGTGGTCGATAGTAGCGTGAACCATCGCAAATTAGTGCCGATCTAAAAATCTAGTAATTTTAATTATTTTCCTTGGGAGATCGATAAGGACTTACCTTTTGCGCTAGCTCTTTTATTGTCAATCCTTCGAGCCATATTGGGCTACGTGATTTGCAACGCCACCGCCTTGGCGAAAGCGGTGAGGCTGCGGTGGCCTTGCCTTATGAATTTTGCGGCCGGTATCGGCCACATCCACCTCGAGCTTTAAGGTGCCGGGATAGCGCGCGTTAGTGGGCTCGGGAATGTCGACGCCGCTGGTGGGTGCCGCGAAGGTGAGTGTGGTGGCCAGCGAAAAAATAGCAGCAGAAAAGACGCGAAGCAGGGCAGAGGTTTTTGGCATGGTGTTCTTTGGCTCTTGAGGGGTGGGGGTTTTGGCGCGTCGATTTAGTTTCATGGGCTTAGTTCGGCTCGACGAAGATAATCTAGCGGAGAGCGACCTTGAGAAGAAACGCCTTAGTCTGTAAACACGTTTTCGACATGCAGCACAGGAAAGCGCAACTACAAATATGCTATTAGTCGAATCCTCATTTGCGTTGATTATTTTTTGCTTTTTGTATTATCTTCCCTGCAGGAAAAATAAAAAGTATGAAGAGCGCCAGCCAAAGCCAAATGCCCCAACTCGCAACGCCTAAATTTAAGGGCAGCACGCTCACCAAAAGTCCGGCGGCAGCGGCAAATAATAACGAGTAGACAAACGCTAGTGCGATGG
>JBBRZG010000261.1:0-2559 GCA_038236905.1 Burkholderiales bacterium | reverse complement strand
TGGTCAGCTCACCTCGTTTCTACGTGCGCGCTGGGGCTTGATTAAAGTGCGCGACGAAAGTGATCGGCATCATGCGTTGGACGCGGTGGTCATCGCCGCGTGCTCCCACGGCATGGTCAAGCGCATGTCGGATTATTCTCGTCGGCGCGAACTACGCCAGGTATCGGCGGGCTTTGTGGATGTCAGCACCGGTGAAATCCCCAACCCCGTGATGTACGACAAACTCAAAGAGCATTTCCCTGATCCGTGGCCGCATTTTCGCGATGAGGTGCAGGTACGGTTAAAAATTGATGATGCTAAGTTACTGCGTGAAGAACTGGCGCGGTTTCCTAGTTATGCGCCTGAAGTCATCAATCAAGTCAATGGTGTTTTTGTATCACGCGCACCGCAACGACGCAGTGGCGGCGCGGCACATAAAGAAACTGTTTACGGGCAACCCGAGCGGCTAAAAAAAGACGGCTCTGTGACCGAGAAAGCAGCGCTCTCAAGCATCACACTAAAAGACCTTGAACGCGCGATTGATCCACACCGAAGCGAAAAACTTTACGCCGCGATTCGTGCGCGCCTAGAAGCGTTTAATGGCAAAGCACACAAAGCCTTCAGTATTGATAATCCGCTGCGAAAGCCCGACAAAAGCGGCGATCCCACGGGCCCGGTGGTACGCACGATTACGCTCGTGATCGATAAGCTTTCTGGCGTGCCGGTGCGAAATGGGATTGCAAAAAATGACACTATGCTTCGCGTGGATGTATTTACCAAGGCAGGCAAATTTCATCTCGTGCCCGTATACGTGCATCACCGCGCAACTGGACTGCCGAATAAGGCAATCATTCAAGGTCGAGATGAGGATGAGTGGACGTTGATTGACGATACTTTCGCGTGGTGCTTTTCGCTTTATCCGAACGATTTGGTGCGAGTTGTGCAAAAGGGTAAAGAGGCGATTGTTGGATATTTTGGTAGTTGTCATCGCGGTACAGGAGCTATCAACCTTTGGAGTCAAGATCGGAACAAATTGACGGGCAAAGACGGATTGATCGAGTCCATTGGTGTCAAAACCGCGCTACGGCTAGAAAAATTTCACGTCGATGTTTTAGGCAATATCTTCCCCGCTCAACCGGAGCCCCGCCGTGGTCTGGCGTAGCGTGGTCATTAACCAACCCGCCAAGCTCAAGCGCGAGCATTTCGCGCTGGTGATTGAACAAGAGTCATCCGCGCGCGTACCGTTTGAAGATATTGCGGTGATTGTTTTGCACCATCGCGAAATCACCATCACGCATCCGGTGTTGTCGGCTTGCGCGGATTATGGCATCGGGCTTTTTTCGACGGGGGACAACCATCAGCCAAACGGCATATTTCTGCCCTATCTCGCGCACAGCCGCGCGACGCGCATGATGCGTTTGCAGTTGGCGATTGATCGCCCACTCGCCAAACGGACGTGGGCGGAGATTGTTCGTACGAAGATTTTTAATCAGGCGCGCTGCCTCAAGCTCACGCATTCAGCGCGTGCGGATGATCTGGAATCTTTAGCGCGTCGGGTGCGCTCGGGTGATGCAGAGAATCTGGAAGCACAAGCGAGTGCCATTTATTTTCGCGCGCTGTTTGGTGCCAATTTTGATCGCTCGCAAGGCGTGTGGACAAACGCTGCACTTGACTATGGTTACTCGATTTTTCGTGGTGCGATTGCACGCGGTTTGGTGGCGCATGGTTTTATGCCAAGCATCGGGTTGTTTCATCGGAGTGAGCAAAATGCATTTAATCTAGCAGACGATGTGATTGAGCCGTTTCGCGCCATCGTTGATTTGCATGTCGCGAAAATGCGGCCAGCGGATGATTTGACGCCGCTTTCGCCGCTGAACAAAGCGGATTTGATTGGGCTGCTGAACATCGACGTGCGCATGCCACGCGGGGTGATGGCGGCACTTTCAGCTATTGAGCATAGCGTCGAGTCACTTGCGCGCATATATGAGCCTGCGCACGCGCCACACCTTGCCCACGCACCTGCTCGACTTGCCAAGCCACTGGGAAAGCGCACCAACACTGACGACGTAGACGGCGGCAATGAGCCGCAGCTTGAATGGCCCGAACTTATCGGTTTGACCGCGCATCGGCGCGAGATGTAGTCGATGAGCCAAGAGACGAGACGCTTTATGCGATTGCTCGTATTCTTTGATTTGCCGGTGGTCAGCAAGGTAGACCGACGCGCATACACCGTGTTTCGCCGATTTCTGCTTAACGACGGCTACGATATGCTGCAATTCTCGGTCTATGGTCGCATTCTGAATGGGACTGACGCAGAGAAAAAGCACATGCAACGATTGGTCGATAATTTGCCGGAAGCAGGCTCCATTCGCGTACTGAGCGTGACCGAAAAACAATTCGCGTCGATGAAAATACTCGTCGGCATGCCTCTTTTTCAGGAAAAAAAGGTCAATGCGGCTCAAATGCTGCTGTTCTGACGGGCCCATTTCTAGAAAAAGAAAACCCGCAAGGCCCAACAGCCATGCGGGTTTCCAGTCGGTCAATTGTAGGCTTCCGGGGTGAGAGAGGGAGCTACAACGA
>JBBRZG010000260.1:0-2631 GCA_038236905.1 Burkholderiales bacterium | reverse complement strand
CTTGGCGCGGCCCACTGTCACGTTCAAGGTCAGCGGCACAGATACTGCAGCCGCGTCGGCCGCCGCCCACGGCAGCACATCGACTGATCGCAATTCAAGCTTGGTATCAAAGCCGCGATATTTGCCAACCGCTTTCACTTGAAAAATATTTTCGCGGCGCGCGTCTGGCGCGTCTGACTTGGCTGATTTGGCCGGCTCGACTGATGGTGCGGTTGCTATCGTAGCGCCCGCCGCGGTCGGTTGTCCTGCCATTGGTGGCACATCCGCCGATGCGCCATTGGTCAGCGAAAGCCGCGCATCGAGATCAACATCCAACTGCGCATCTTGGTATCTGATCACACCGGAAGCAACTTGTAATTTTGCAAACACGGGCAACATTGAACGGACGGGCGCAGCCGTTTTGTCAGATGGTGCTGTTTGCGGTTCACCAAATGACCACGATGCGCGACCATCAGCCAGCCGCTCAAAATTGCCGTCCAGCGTGGTCGCTTCCAACCGTTGCACGCGCAGCGGTTCTCCTCGATAGGCACGCCACAAATCGAGATAACCCAATTCAAGCGTGATATCGCTGGCCGATAAAAAATGCGGTTTTTCGCTCCACTCGGGCGCGGCAATTTCAAGCTGGGACGTGGTGAGCCGTAGCCCACCGATAAAACGCACGCTAAATACTTTGGCGGTCGGCACCGCATTATCCGGCGGCGTGATGCTGGTGCCAAAGCTCACCTGTCGGTTGAGCTTATCCGACAGCAGGCGCTGCATGGGCTGGGCCAGGAACGGCCAGCCCAGCACTTCGCCGATCGCCACGATGATGATGAACAACATCAATGTACCGCCTAGCAGAAGAACCCGGCGCGATTGAAACCGTTGAGAGGTTTGGGTGAGCTTGGCCCAAACCGACGTCATATTGAAAGACCGATAGGAACAAAGAAGCTGGGATGAGTTGGCGTTATCGTTACAGGCATGGGGGGAATAAACAATTTAGGTTTCTCGATGAGGAAGATTCACGTACTTCTTATAATTTTGACCTGAACTTTGCCTCAAACCAGATCGTGGCGACTGTCTGCTAACGCACAGAGCGGTCCTAAAATTTATGTATTACTTTCAAACAGACCCTAATCTAGTCGGCGCTTACCGGTCATTTATGGCTGCAATAGCCCATGGATGCTAGGGTTTCAGTTTCCAACGGGAAATATTGCCGCTGCATAGGACTTTGCGTTTAAACTTAAACGCAATATCAGTGAGGCCCAAAGCGTTACGAGATGAGCCGTGCACAGCGATAAAAAGCCCCTACTTTCATAGCGCATTTCAGCGAGTTGCAAAACAAAACTGTTTGCAAATGTTCTTCTGACGGACCAGCATGGCGCCACCGACCCACCAAAATAATCACGCTGCGGAAGCAGCCCGCTACGCGCTTTTGCGGCGGCTGGCGGCCTGCCTGTTGCACGATATGGCGGGCGCGCTTCAGCCGCTGGGCATGACGGCGGCGATCATGGAAAAGCGTCTGCAACCTGCCACGCCTGATTTAATCTCCCTAGGCAAAAGCTGCGCGAGTTTTAAGGCGCTGTCGCGCGATGCAGCCGAAGCGTTTGCCTACCTCAATAGCTGGCTTGCGCCCCGATCTGATCAATGGGTCGCCCTAAATACAGGGGTTCAAGAGATCATGCGCATCATCGCCCGAGAGCTTTCGGATCGTGGATTTGAAATCGCGAACGAAACCACCACGATAACGGTAATGCTGCCCCAAACTGTACTGCGCAGTGTCTTCATCGCGGCTCTGATCGCGGTGACCGATAGCGCCGAATCACCCGGACGTTTATTGGTAACGAGCGGCGTCCCAACCATCAAAAATCTCGGGAATGCCGAAGTTATCGAAAGTGATGAAATTTCGTTGACGATCAGTCTGACGGGGCATCCACAAACCAACACAAGCATCGGTGCTAATTTTCAACCATACCGCAAGCTGGATTGGGATGATGTGCAAGCGTTGGCGATAGCGGAGAACGTTGGCATCGAGCGCACCGCGCATGGCATAACCTTGCACGTTAAATCGAGTGGCAGCGCCGCCTAAAGGTCAAGAATTCTGAAGTGAGCTGAGGTCGTTTCGTCAGCCAATTGAGCCCAGTAAATTGAGCAATTCAGCAGGGTCTACCGGCTTCTTGAGATGATGATCAAACCCGGCGGCCAGCGAGCGCTCCCGGTCCTGCGGCTGCCCATATCCGGTTAACGCAATCAACATGGCGTTCGCGGTCGCGGGCGCGGCTCGCAGACGCCGAGCCAGTTCGTAGCCGTCGATGCCGGGCAAGCCAATATCGAGCAGAAAAACTTGCACAGGCTTTGCTGACGTGGAATCGGAAAACGAATCTGCATCGGAAGGTGTAGGTGCAGGTACAGCTGCAGCAGAGGCTGCTAACGCCAGCGCCAATGCGCTTTCCCCAGATGACGCCACCGTGACGACGTGCCCGTCCATCTCCAACAACGTGGCCATCGTTTTTGCCGCGTCCACGTTGTCGTCAACCACCATGATGTGCAACGCAGCCGAAGGCAATGCGGTCGCGGGCACCGATGGCGACTCGATTTTTTGTTGAGCCGCTTCCGTAAGCAGAGGCAGCAAGATCGTAAATTCGCTTCCCT
>JBBRZG010000259.1:0-2633 GCA_038236905.1 Burkholderiales bacterium | reverse complement strand
GATTTTTTATGGCGGACAAACCCTCGTCAACACCATTGCGCCGAAGTTGGGCTACGACGATTTTATCGACGTCAATCCGTTCATTGCCGGCGTGATGACCATCGGGTTCATATTTGGCGCCTATCTGACCGAGACGTTTCGCGGTGCAATTCTTGCCATTCCAGCGGGTCAGCGCGAAGCCGGACTTGCCTACGGTATGTCCAAATCCCAGGCGTTCAGAAGAATTATCTTGCCGCAAATGGTGCGACTGGCGATTCCGGGATTTTCAAATAATTGGCTGGTATTGGTGAAATCCACCGCCCTGGTTTCGGTTATCGGTTTGAGCGACATGATGCAGCGCGCTGGATTGGCGGCTGGCGCGACCCGTGAACCATTTACATTTTATGCGGCCGTGGCAGTGCTTTATCTAATGATCACAACCGTGTCAATTATTTTGCTCAAAGCACTGGAAAAACGCTACTCGCTCGGCGTTAAGGTGGCTGCATGAAGATGATTTACGAAGCCTATCTTTTCGAGTTGCCGCTTATAAAAGTTCGGACGATAAAGTCCCGCGTGAGAGCAACACGATGCTGAATTTTGCTGCCATTGGCGAAAGCTTGCCGCTCTACTTTAGTGGTGTGCTGGTGACGCTGAAACTGCTGTCGATGGCGCTGGTCATTGGCCTCGCTTTTGCCATTCCACTCGGTGTGCTGAGGGCATCGCGCAGCAAATGGTTATCTTCACCGGTGTGGTGTTTCACCTATTTTTTCTGTGGAACCCCGATGCTGGTGCAGCTTTTCCTGATTTATTACGGACTCGCACAATTTGAATGGATGCGTGAAAGTTTTGTATGGCCATGGTTTTCATCCGCGTGGTTTTGTGCGGCGTTGGCATTTGCCCTCAATACTTGCGCCTACACCACCGAAATTATTGCAGGTGCCATTCGCGCCACCAACGCAGGCGAAATTGAGGCGGCCAAAAGTATGGGCATGTCACGGTGGGTTTTGGTTCGGCGCATCTTATTGCCGTCCGCGTTAAGGCGCGCACTGCCCGCCTACAGTAATGAAGTCATTTTCATGTTGCATGGCACTTCGCTTGCCAGCATCGTCACGCTGATGGATTTGACAGGTGCGGCACGCCAGATGAACTCAACTTTCTATCTGCCGTTTGAAGCGTTTTTAACGGCGGGAGCCTTTTATCTGGTTCTGACGTTTATTTTGGTGGGGCTATTTCACGTTGCGGAAAAGCGCTTTTTGGTTCATCTGCGCCCTCGGACGACATAATTTTTTTTCTAAAATATGCATATAAAAAAACATCCATTAGCATCAAGCGCCCTTGGTACTGATCGGGAGCTATTGAGCTTTCATTACGGCACCTCTGGTTCGGGACAGAAAATTTACATTCAGGCGTCGCTTCATGCGGATGAGCTGCCCGGTATGCTGGTTGCCCACCATTTACGCAGTCGATTTGAAGCCCTCGAGGCAACATCTCAATTATTGGGTGAGATTGTAATTGTCCCGGTAGCCAATCCTATTGGCCTGGCGCAGATGATGATGCGCACGCATCTGGGGCGTTTCGATGTCAGCACCGGTGAGAATTTTAATCGTCACTATCCGGCGTTGTTCGAAACTGTGGCGTCAAGAGTGTCGAATCAGTTGACGAGCGACGAGAGCGAGAACGTGGCGTTGATCCGTAGCGCGATGCGTGCGGCGCTTACGGATGAATCGACGAAGCCTGTCGCGAAGGCGGCAGACACAGAAATATCGAGCCTTCGTAAAACACTACTATCGCTGGCCTGCGATGCTGATGTGGTGCTTGATCTTCATTGCGACTGCGACGCGGTGCTTCATCTTTACACCGGCACCCCGCTGTGGCCGCAGGCCGATCCGCTGGCCCGCTATTTGGGTGCGTCAGCGACGCTGCTGGCCACCGAGTCGGGTGACAATCCGTTTGATGAGGCGTGCTCGCAAACTTGGTGGCAACTCGCGGAGCGTTTTCCAAATCATCCCATTCCCTTGTCTTGCCTGTCGGTCACGGTGGAGTTGCGCGGCCTGACCGACGTCACTCATTCGCAAGCAACCCAGGATGCGGATGGCATTATTGCGTTCCTGCAACACCGCGGTGTCGTCGCCGGCGGTGCCCCGCCGCTGCCTGCGCTCAAATATCCCGCGACGCCGCTTGCCGGTGCTGAATCCATCGCGACACCGGTTAGCGGGGTTGTGGCATTTTTGCGCAAGGTCGGCGATTGGATTAAAGCAGGTGAAGCGGTCGCAGAAGTCATCAATCCGCTTACCGGACACGTGCACACCTTGGTCAGCGCAACCGAAGGCGTGCTCTACGCACAAGAAAACCATCATTTTGCGACGGCAGGCATGTGGCTCGTCAAGGTCGCCGGCGCGACCCCGAATCGAACCGGAAATTTGTTGAGCGCATGATGTCTAACCCTAGAATTGAAAAGCTGCTCGTGCAAAATGTGCATAAGTGTTATGCGAGTAACCAAGTATTGAAAGGTGTTTCGCTGGCCGCCAACGCGGGAGATGTCACCAGTATTATTGGTTCTTCGGGCTCCGGTAAAAGCACGTTGCTGCGGTGTATTAATTTGCTTGAGCAGCCCGACCAGGGCCTGATCGCGCTGAATGGGGAAGTCCTTGAAT
>JBBRZG010000258.1:0-2694 GCA_038236905.1 Burkholderiales bacterium | reverse complement strand
GTAAACGCGCCCACATTATTGACCAGCGGGCTTTCACGTAAAAAACGTGAGACATCTTCCGCGCGGGCGTCAATCGCACTACTCAGAGACAATATCGAAGGATGCTGCTTGGTGTCTTCAATGCTAAGCGCGGTTTTTTTGAGTTGCGCATTGTAAATACGCGCGCTGTCAAATTTGGCGCTGATCTTGGTATTTTCAAAACTCAAAATACCTGCGATGTCGTTCACAATCGGCCATCCTTCGGCGTAGCGAAAATTGACCTTCTTTAAGTTGGCGTCGGCTTTGAATATCCCGCCTTTTCCCTGATGAAAAGGGAATTCGTAAATTTCACCTTTCACTAAAAAATCCGCGCTGGTAATTTCGCCGCCTTGCACCGCCCAGCCAATATATTCACGTGTATTTGCGAGGCCGTTTGGCACATAGCTCGCAAACGCCAGCGCATTAGCTTTAACAATCTTGCCCGCGATATCAAGCGATCCCGGTCCTTTTTCTTCCGCCGCGCGCGCGCCGCCTGACCGGAATCGTGAATATTTCCCCTTAAATTCAAGGTTCAAATCCGCGTTATTTGCGGCCACCTTATCAACCGTCACTTCAAGCGCATCCGGCGTGATTTTCCATGAGCCTTCGCCGGCAAATTGTTCAAACTTCAGCGGCTGGGCAAATTCCTGCGGCGCATCGAGGACCAAGTTTTTAGAGTCAATACTGAACCGCCCGCCCTTGCTGTCGCCCTCAATTTCGCCCGAAAACCCTGACACACCTGGCAATCTTTCGAAATTGTTCATCGCAAAATCGGTCACGTTTCCTTTGAGCTTATAGGCGGCGGGCGAATCGATATAGCCATCCCAGGAAAAGCTCGACTGTCGCACCAAGCCTCGCGGACTATAGCGCGCCACCACCGCACGAACATCTTTTCCGACCGGAAAAAACTCAATCAGCGCGGCCATTACTTTCAGCTCAATGCCGTTGCCGGCTACCTCGCCGCGGGCTTTTGAAACGTCGGATTGATTCTGTAATTTCAACGAAAAATCAGCCGGCGGCAGCACCACGCCTTCCTTGGTTCGCAGTTCCAGTGCCTTGCTGGCAATCGCGAATCCGTCAACCTGCGCCACGTACTCAACCCGCCCGGCAAGCTTCGCAAGATTCAGGGAGGCCAGTCCCGGCTCCATCTGGGCGCTCGCATTTGTAACGTGCAGATCAGCGGTAATGGCGCGGATGGGGTTAGCGGACTTGTTATCAATATTCACCCATGCCCGCAGGTTTCCAAAGCCGGACTGCAAGGCATCGGGTACCTTCACGTGCCGACGCAATTCTTTCAAATTCGCGTTTGATGCCGCAACATAAATCGGCCCACTCACCGCCCAGCTTCCAGACTCGTGATCGAGCGTGAGTCGGCCTGTTGCCTCGATTTTCTGGGCTAGTGTCGTTGGCGGACTAGCCACAAATCCCAGCACATGGGCCGATCCGCGCTTCTTGATTGCGACCCCCACATTTGCGAAGGTCAGATCCTGGTCAGGGGTTAACTCATCATGCCAAGTCAGGCTTGCATTTCTGATCTCAATCCCGGGCTGATCCAGTAAAAATGTGAGTAACTGACCATCATCTGGTGTAGTTTGAGGCGCATTCAGCGCGCGGCCCGCAAAATAAATGAGGCCGTCTGTGCGCCGCGATAGTGCCAGCGCGGGGCCCTCAATATAAAACTCAGCAAAGCGAACCTGGCCGACAAATAGCGACCACCATGACAATCCGGCGCGAAGACTCGGCAATTTAAGTGCCGGATTACCAGCCAGCCGGGTCGCACTTGGTGTGCTCGAAACGTTGACCTCAGACTCCAAAAATACCACGTTCTCCAGCTCGACGTAGGGCATGAAGCCATCCCAACCGCCGCGAATGGCGCTGGCGGATACGTCCATGCCCGAGGCCGTGGCAACACGGCTGACAATCTCGCCCTGATAGCGCTCGATGTTGGGCAGCACCGCGTATTTAAGCGCCAGCGCAACCAGCGCGAACAACAATGCAACGGCAATCACCAGCCAATACAAGGCAAGACCACAAAAGCGGCTAAGGTGAAAGAGATGGAATCGAAATTTTGCGATGATGTCGTACCGATTGTTGCTCAAGCGCGAGAAGTGAAGTCTTAAATACTGATTTGCTGCGTAATCTGCGATGCCTATGTACGGAACATAACCGGCGATATGGAAGATACGCTTTAGATGTACATTGAGACCCTATTTTAGCGCTCAAGGCACGAGACTGGCTAGACGCGTACAAACAATGGCTTCGAGTAAATTAGAAATCATCCCGCAATCTCACGCGATTTCAGTCCGCCAAAAATATTCAATGCCGCACAAATTAATCCCATGCCATTAAACATCGCCTCTTTCGACACTAAACTTGAGCGCATGTTCCGCGCATCTGGCTATGCCGCGCGGCTCTGCGCGGCAAACCCAGCACTGATTGACGATCTACGCGAGCATGGCCATGAGCGCGGGGATATAGCTTTGCCTAGTGACGAAACAGTTGCGCAGGCTGCTGCGGATAAAATTGCTTCCGAACTTAAGCTGGTAACGGGTTTCAACACACTTTTGCGCCGACTTCGCCAGCGCATCATGCTGCGTTTGATCTATCGGGACATTAATGGCCTGGCCGATCTGGACGAAGTTGTGAGGACCATTTCTGCGCTCGCTGATTTTGTAT
>JBBRZG010000257.1:0-2721 GCA_038236905.1 Burkholderiales bacterium | reverse complement strand
GGGGCGACCAATTTGCTGATGCCAGAATTATCGCGCCGGAGTAGCCGCCTCACCCTCCCGGGTCCGCAACTGATTGGCGCATCAACACAATGGCGACACGCGGAAAACATCAACACCAGTGATCGCCTCACGTTTGGTGCCAGCGTGGGCGAACCCGGCCGCTTTGAAGGATTCCCGCAGTCGCGATTTGCTGGCAGTGGCGGTCGTGTCAGTAACGTGTTTGCGGAGGCAGCTCGTGGACCGTGGACATTTGCCGCCACTGCAGCGCAGAGCAACAACATTACCCCCGAGTCTGGTTTCACCGAGGTCGACGCGATGGGCTCTGTCAAACGGACTTCGCCCACCAATTTTTACGTGAGTGCAGCTTATGGGGATAGGCGAAACGGTGCGAGAGGCTATGGCGTGGGAGGATATGGCTCGGGGGGATATTTTGCGCTGCCTAGTACAGATGGCAGCGTGGGCGCACAGGGGTTTGGCCTGTCGGGAATAAATTCCTCGGGTTTTAGTGCGCAGCTCAGTACGGTAGGTTCTACGGTGGATAGCGTTTCTTCAACCGGCATCTATGCCGATGCTAACTGGCAGGCTGGCGCGCACCGTCACGAAACATCGTTGTTTTATCTGGAACGTGGGCTGACCTGGATTGACCGTGCGCTGGCTGCAGATTTACGCGGTGCCGCCTATCGCTACGGCTACAACACGAAGCGCTGGGATATCACTGCGAATATCGAATCATTCGATAGCATTTCAGGGCAAAGCACGCGGGGCTGGTTTTCGAGTGCTGGAATTCGCTACCTGTTGAGCACAAAATTTTCTACTGGGGGCGGCTTTGCGATTCGGGATTTTGCTGGCAAAAGCAACTCAGGCTTTGGCTATTTGCAGTGGCTGAATGGATTCGGCACGACCCGAGTGCAGCTGGACGCGGGCACAGGTGATGCCACACCAAGCAGCCAAGCGCTGACACTGGAGCATTCGTTTTATACCGAAGCCAGCTTGTCGCTATCAACGACGCTCAGCCTCGAACGATTACAAACTGACCGACTAGTGTCCACTAGCAATGCGTCCAGCAACGTGATCGACAGCAATCTAACGAAAACCGAGCGAGCGTCGCAACGTGCATTCGCCGTCGGGCTAAACGGTCGTTACGCCATAACAGATAGTTTATCGCTACAAGGAAATTTGCGGGCCCGCCAACTTCGAAACGCAGATGGGCGCGGCAATAACGACTCCACCATTGCGCTCAATATGGGAGTCGATTGGCAATTTAGCGCAAGCTGGTCTTTTAGCACGTCGATTTACGAGAATCGTGGTGTTATCACGGAGCCGATTACTGTCGAAAGCCCGTTGGCGACGCCGGTGGTGGTACGGAACCGGCCGAACGATCGCGGCGTATTTTTAAGCTTGCGCTACAGCGTGCGCGCCGGCATGTCATCTGCACCACTGGGCGGGCGCGTTGGCGGTGGCGCAGGACAAATCAAAGGCAGTGTATTCCTCGACACCAATGCCAATGATGCGCGCGACGGCAACGAGGCAGGCGCGGCCAATGTCGTCGTGGTTCTGGATGGGCGTTACAGCACACGTACCGATGCAGCCGGAAACTATCAATTTACAGATGTGGCATCCGGCGCGCATACATTGACGGTGGTGCAAGATGACCTGCCGCTGCCGTGGACGATTAATTCTGAACGCCGTTATCCGCTCAGCGTATCGACACGCGGCACGACGCTGGTTGATATCGGTGCGCGAAAGATGCAATAGCCGACTGCAATAGCCGAATGCATTAGCTGGATTCAACAAAAAAATTCAGCAGCAAGATTCCGCGCGCTCAGACCAGCCGCACCCTCACTTGATCTGCCGATAATCGTAGCGCAGCTCTCACGGGATATTCTTCAACATCGCCTGCTTGCTGCGCTTTCAAAAGTATCGCGCGCTTCGACACCCCGGCTGCACTGATAAAAACTTGTCGCGCCGCCGCAACGAGTGGGAGGGTCATCGTGACCCGTGCTTCGCGGCCCTCTTCGGCGCTAACGGCTTCAAATGCGTTTGACGAGACAAGGCAAAGCGCGAGCTCTCGCGAACGTGGAAACCAGGAAGCAGTGTGTCCGTCATCGCCAATCCCGAGCAAAACGACATCCACGCAATCTACCAAACCTGTTTGGTTGGCAAACATCGCCGATAGCGACAGCGCGGCCAGCGCCGGCGTATCGCCCGCAAGACGCACCGAAATAAACTTGGCGGAGGCTGCTTGACGCTGAATGAGATGGGTTCGAACCAAGTTTTCATTGCTGCGATCATCATCTGGCAACACCCAACGTTCGTCCACCAGAAGAACCGTCACGAGATTCCATGCGATCGATTGCAAAGATAATGCTTCAAACAGCAAGATCGGCGATCTGCCACCAGAAACGGCTAATACCGCCCCTTGGCGATCCTGGATAGCCTCCGCCAAAAGGCCCACAACTTCAGCCGCGACAAAATTCGCCTGCTCGTGAGAGTTTGCAAACAGTATTGAATTCACTCGCTTTTTCCTTGAGAAGATTTATGTAGTATATTTACATAAATATAAAACACTAATATGCATATTTTCACCACCCTGCTTATCAACACCGCTGGTACTTATAACTAGCGAGGTGTTGCTCGCGACAAAATTGAGTCGATTTTTCACCAGAATAAACAATTCTTTTGCTGTAGTTTAACTACATAGAAACAGAACTTAATGAGCCT
>JBBRZG010000256.1:0-2725 GCA_038236905.1 Burkholderiales bacterium | reverse complement strand
TGCCGAAGGTGTAGCTGTCTGATTTCTCAGGTTTCAACGCGGCGTTACCGCCTTGCAGGTAGTTGTATTGACCAGCCGGGCTGTCCAAAATCTCTGTGCCGTACTGAGCCGCAGTAACACCGGTACGCGCACACTGCGCTGCTGTGGCGGTACGTGACGGGCCGCAAGGATCTGCAGGCAAGTCAAATAAGGCTACGCCTTGCGCGGTGAACAAGTCGATGACGTTCGCAGCACGAACCGCTTTTTGGCCGCTACCACGCAAACGAACTTGTTTGATCGGTGCCCACTCAATACCCAGGCCATAAGAGTCTGTCTTTTGATCCGTGTTGTAGTCGGAATGGCGGAAGCTGCCGTTCATGCTCAACAAGTCTGCAAAGTTTTTACCTTCAATTAGCGGCACACGAACTTCACCGTAGACTTCCTTAATGGTATATCCGCCACCCAGACCGATAGTAGGTCCGCCTTGACCAGCCAAATCGCCGGTTGAAAATGCGGAATCGGTGTCGAGCTGAAGTTGTTCAGTACGACGCTCAAGACCAAACGCCACACCAATGCCGTTTTGTGCTGAGGGCAGTTTTAAACCATAGTTGCCCAAGTCAGCGCTGACGTTGGCACCCTGAACTTTTTGCTCGGTGAAACCCTTCTGGAAGCCGGGTGTTGCCAGATAAGCAAGTGCAGCTGGGTTGATTTGTCCCAGTGCCCAGATGTTGTATGGGACGCAACCAGGTGCACCCGAGCGACATACGATGTTGCCCGCAGTATCACGGACCGCATCAAGTGCTAACGAGGTGCGTGCAATAGAAAAGTCGTTCTTGTAAGTTTCTTGGTAGACAACTTTGCCAGATTGTGCAAAAACGTCGTAATTCCAGAATTTGGCGAACTCGCCCTTGACACCGATAACGGTACGGTAGGAAGTGTGGCGAATATCGTCTTGACGGCCACCGCCTTCAACGTTGCGGCGGAAAATCAACGCATCTGCCGTGCCGGTTGTGCCGCTACAGCCTAGTGCCGTGCGCCAAGAGGCTGACAAGAACGGATTGTCACACTGAATGGCATTGGCACCAGAAGCGTCATAGCCAAATAATCCGCTAGGGGCAATCTGGGCTACGGTGCGATCATCGTGAAACGAAAACTCGGAATACAGTTTTACGTTATCGAATAGATCATAATTTGCCGATGCGTTAAAACCATAACGCTCTGATGGGCGCTGGAAATAGTTCAGTGGGCCAAAGTTGTATTGGTCGTTAGCCGCAACAAACGGGCGTACGTTACCCGCCGCGTCAGCCACGGTGCGGTTACCGGCGTCGACAATAAAGCGACCCGGGAAGCTGGTGCTCGAACCACCGCAGCGGAAACCGGCAGGGAGCGTAATACCGTTTGTTACGGAAGGAGTGCTGCGCGTGGCATTGCCCGCAGAGCAAGACGTGAAGTCGCGCTCTGACTGAAGTAATGCGTCTTCTTTCTTGTAGTTAAAGAAGACCGTGGCGTTACCTTTGCCATTGGCGAAGTTGCCGCCCAGCAGCATGCTCATATCGAAAATTTTACCGTCGGAGCTTTTATCATCCGGAATTTTAAATTGCGCGGTGTTGCTAAGCGCACGCGCGCGGATCACATCAGCTATACCCGAGCTATCGTGCTGCTGGTGATTGTAAAAGCTTTGATTAACTTCAAATTGGGCACCTTCGAACTTGTCGTTCATGATGAAGTTAACCACACCCGCAACGGCGTCCGAGCCATAAATAGCCGATGCACCACCGGTCAGAATCTCAACGCGCTTGATGAGCGGAGCCGGGATCTGGTTCAAGTCAGCGGCAAAAATGCGTGGGCTACCAGCCGGCAAACGACGACCGTTTACCAAGACCAGCGTGCGGGATGCGCCCAAACCACGCAAGTTGACGGTTGCTGTACCGGTCGAGCCGTTGGAAACGTTACCGCCTTGATCCGCAAAAACCTGTGGCAAGTTATTCAACAGATTTTCAACCGAGCGCAACCCATCCACTTTGATCGACTGTGCATCAAGCGTGGTAATCGGGCTGGTGCTTTCGAGGTTGGCGGCGGGGATCCGCGAGCCAGTGACTTCAATTTTTTCGACTTTTTCAGGCGCTGCAGCGGCAGGCGTTTGCGCAAATGATTGTGCTGCCATTAACGATATTGCAATGCCGGTCGCGATGACGCACGGCTTTCTGGTAAACGCCATCTTCGGCTGTTTGGTTTTACTCATCGATGTCTCCTAGTAAGATTAAGTCGAGTGAAATATCCGAAGCATCTCGGGTGTTGCCAAATCATAGCTTTTTGATTTTTATGCCAGCTAAAACATCAATACGGACGGTGCATTGTCACTGCGACGTTTATGTAACCCGTATCAAATGGGCGCATAGCCACAGCGTCCAATTAAAATTACATGAGTATCAGAGAATACCCCTATTCAGCTACAGGCAAAGTCCTACATGGCGGTTTTGCGGCGAATTGTTGCAAAGCTGCAACAATTCGTGACGGGCTCTGTTTTCAAGCTTGGGTCAGGGGCCTTTAAGCCGGGCGGGTGAGGAGGGTTCAGAGGGCGGGTACAAAGAATAAAAACGAAGGATATATGGTCGAATTGAGAAATATATAGGCGAAAAAAAGCCCCGCAGGATAAATTCCGCGGGGCTTTTTGCTGCGATTACTTCTACAGTTACGGTTTGAAGTCGTATGCCACGCTGAACATGAACGAAATCGGCGGTGTGTA
>JBBRZG010000255.1:0-2735 GCA_038236905.1 Burkholderiales bacterium | reverse complement strand
GATAAAAGAGCCAGCCAGTAGGATGCTCAAAATTTGTCGGCGTCCATCGCTTAGGGTCCTGAACCGGTAGGCCCAACCGCTGTAGAGCGTGTACAGCAAAGTATCGACCTCTCCCTCATGGATGAGGGTCTCTCCTGCGCGCAGGTGGATTTCGCGGCGTTTCAAAGACTGAACCAGTTGCACATCCTGTGCGCTGCTGCCGAAAAAAAGCGGTAGCGCCCTTAGAGGACACGCACTACAGCGAACTTCTTCCATCGATTTGCCCTTTTTTTGTCTTGAATAAACGTCGCCATGGCTCGCCCTACGTCTTTTCACGCAGGGCGAATGCCTTGTATTGCTTATATTCCCATTGAATCTTTAGCGCAGTGCGCTAGCGAACGGACTTGCGCTCGTCAATCTCGGCCGGCAATTTTTTTACGGAAATATGTCAGTCACTCCATGCAACTACCCAACCAAAAAACCGACATTGAAGCAGTCACGCAGTGGTCCTTGCAGCGCGTGGTTCTTCAAATAGAGGACAACGACGCCAACGCAAACGTGGTCAAGCAGTTGATTGAACGAAGAAGTGATCTGGCGCTGTTGACAGCCACGACAGGCCTTCAGGGTATAGAAATGGCGCTTGCGCACCAGCCCAATGTCATCCTCTTGGACATCAATTTGCCAGACATTAGTGGTTACGAGGCGTTGGAAGCTTTGCGCGCCAATCCCCAGACACGCCACATACCGGTCATTGCGCTTTCGTCCAATGCCTACAAGAATCAAATCCAAAAGGGACTCGAAGCGGGGTTCTTTCGGTATTTGACCAAGCCGTTCAAACTCGACGAACTGTTGAACACAATTGACATTGCACTGGCCGCCGTCGCTGAGGCAACGCCATAGGCATAATGATCAGCGGACACCGCGTTAAACATTGGTCGATTTTCCGACGTAAATTTATTGCTTGGTGTATATCCGTCACATAGCGGCGTTTCATTTCCTTCGCTATTGGGCGTTTGAACCGACCCATTGAAAGAAATCCCATGCGCCTTTCCAAATTCATATTGACGAATATGGAAGCCATTCTGCAAGAGTGGGAAGACTTCGCCAAGACCATCCACGCAAGCATCCATCGGATGACCGCCAAAGAGCTGCGTGACCATGCCGAAGCAATGCTCAAGGACGTGGCCGCTGATCTTGAAACCTACCAAGCCCGGCAAGAAGGCATCGACAAGTCGCAGGGCCTGGGCCCCCAAGTGTCCGACGATACTGCCGCGGAGATCCATGCCGTTGACCGTCTCGCATCTGGATTCACCATCGAGCAATTGACGTCGGAGTACCGGGCTCTGCGTGCGAGCGTACTGCGACTTTGGCAAGACGAGATCAAAGACATTACCTCGGGCGAGATCAAGGACATGGTCCGGTTTAACGAAGCGATCGACCAGT
The DNA here is from genome assembly GCA_038236905.1 of Burkholderiales bacterium. GTDB lineage: Bacteria > Pseudomonadota > Gammaproteobacteria > Burkholderiales > Usitatibacteraceae > UKL13-2. The sequence continues at coordinate 1,313 of JBBRZG010000255.1, read as the reverse complement.
CGTTAGCCGAATCGGTCGCGCGTTATTCCGAGATGCATCGGGACTCGCAAAATTTGTTCATGGCCATTCTTGGGCATGACGTGCGTTCACCGCTCGGCGCCATCAGCGTAGGCGCGCAAATGCTGACGGGCAACGCCAATCTGACGCCCAGCGCGGTGAAGACGGCGTCACTCATCGTTGACAGTAGCAACCGCGCCGCAGAAATCGTTTCAGACCTGCTCGATTTTTCGACAAGCCATCTTGGTGACGGAATCCCGGTCGCAACGTCCCCGATGGATTTTTCGCCGGTGTGCAGCGCCATTGTCGAAGAGATGCGCCTATTCCATCCGGATCGGTCCATCACGCTGGAAATAGCGGGCAATATGGAGGTGGTATGGGACCGCGCGCGGATCAGCCAGGCGTTTGGCAATCTGATTACCAACGCAATTGATCACGGCTTTGCTGAGGAACCCATCGCCATCACGGTTCGGGCGCAAAACGATGACGAGATTGTCTGGACGGTCCAAAATGCGGGTGAGGTGATTGCGTCAGCACAGCTAAGGACCATTTTCGACCCGGCTAAGCGCTTTGCCTTGCGACCAGCGAGCGAGCGCAAGCTCAGCGACAAGATTAACTTGGGACTAGGCTTGTACATAACCCGTGAGATCATCGTTGCGCACGGTGGGCGCATCGAGATCACCTCCACCAAGGCGGACGGGACGGCCTTTACGATCCGCCTGCCACGCAAGGGTACTGGCAAAAACGCCACCACCCGATAACGACGGGAGCTAGTCCGTCCCCCACCGAGTCATCCAAATCGGACACTCCCGGCCAAGCATTTTTTAAGGTAAATCGGCCTCTAGCCCTCGCATAATGTGCGCAAGCAGCTATACAAAGAATAGCGACTTGTGCGCAATGTCTATCGTTTCATCGGGCAGGTGTTTATGCCTAGCATCGTGTACAGCGGGCACCACCCCATGGCGCCCGTGGCCAAGGGAACGACGCCGATCCAGCCCCAGATGCCGATCTGGTTGGTCGCAGCCAAGCCGATCAATACCAAGCCCACGGCGACGCGGGCGATACGGTCCCAATTGCCTTCGTTTGTTTTCATGGTGCTTTCCCTTTTTGTGTTGAATTGGATTCGATTACATGCGCGATGCAGGGTGCTTGTCTGTGTCCCAAGTCACACAAGACGTATTGCGTTAGGTGGGTTGTTCCCCTGCCAAGTCATCCAGTATCGGGCAGTCGGGTCGCCCGTCGCCGTGGCAGCAGTCCAGCAGCGTGCTCAGTGTGCGCTGCATGGCTTGCATCGCGGCAATGCGGGCGTTGAGCTC
>JBBRZG010000254.1:0-2780 GCA_038236905.1 Burkholderiales bacterium | reverse complement strand
GGATCGCCCCAGATCCGGAGCCATGCAATAATATTTTGCTGTCCATAGTGCAAATACAAAACACCGCATCAGGCAATGAGTGTGGGCCATTTATACTTGTGAACCCCCGCTAATGCTAGTGATTGCTAATTTATTGCTTTGAAAGAAGTGCCACGTGACCGCGCTGTCAACTGGAATTGGAAGATGAAATTAGCCGCAAATAACGGGCCACTGGCGGGGGTGCGGGTGCTTGATCTCACCACCGTGGTCATGGGCCCGTACGCCACGCAGATATTGGGCGACATGGGTGCCGATATTGTAAAAGTGGAGTCACCTGCAGGGGACAACATGCGCTGGGTGGGACCAGCGAAAAATCCGGGCATGGGACATATTTATCTGCATGCGAATCGGAATAAACGCTCGCTGGTGCTGGATTTGAAACAGGCTGAAGGCCGTGAAGCAGTGTTGAAGCTGGCGGCGGTGTCGGATGTGCTGGTTTATAACGTCCGCCCCGCGGCGATGGCGCGGCTGGGCTTGAGCTACGATGAGGTGAAAGCCGCGAACCCGAAAATAATTTATGTTGGTGCGTTCGGGTTTAGCGAGGACGGACCGTATGCCGGACGGCCCGCTTATGATGATTTAATTCAAGGTGCGGCGGGTGTCCCGGCGCTGTCGTTGGCGCAGGGCAGCGAGGTGCCGCGCTATGCACCGGTGTTGCTGGGCGATCGTAGCGTGGGCCTGCAAGCGGTGATTGCGATTACCGCCGCGCTGTTTCACGCCGAACGGACGGGGATCGGTCAGGCAGTGGAAGTGACGATGTTTGAAAGCCTGTCGCAATTCGTGTTGGGCGATCACATGGGCGGCAAAACGTTTGAACCGCCGCTGGGTCCGCCGGGATATGCGCGCTTATTGGCGCCGCATCGAAGGCCTTACGCGACCCGCGACGGCTACCTCTGTGTGCTGATTTATAACGACAAGCAGTGGGAGCGGTTTTTTGAAATGATCGGTCGTCGCGATTTGCTGGCGGACGCGCGGTTTTGCGATCATTCATCGCGCGCGGCGCACATCACTGGAGTGTATGAATTCGTTGCCGAGGTGATGAAAACCCGCACGACATCTGACTGGATGCGGGCGCTGGATGAAGGCGATATACCGGCGACGCCGATGCATACGCTGGATTCGCTGATTGACGATGCACATCTGAATGCGATTGGATTTTTCCCAGAATATGATCATCCTACCGAGGGTCGAATTCGGATGACTGCACCGGTCGGTAAATGGAGTGAAACACCGCCCTCGATTCGCACCCTGGCCGGGCGGCTGGGTGAGCATAGCCGTGAAGTGCTGGGTGAGTTGGGCTATAGCGTCACTGAAATCGATGCGCTGGTGGCGAAGAAAATAACGGCTGTTCCCACCGATTAACACCATTGGGAATTTTTTATAGTTAATGAACTTCAACCAAACAGGGTCAACTATTAAAGTGTAAGAACGTTAGGCGCGAAGAATAATGACTTTAATTTAAACAATATTTTTTGGATGGAGACTGACATGCCAGATCTTGATGACGCACCACGCGAAGTGGCCGCAAGCCTGAAGCAAAACCCGCAAAACACAACCAACCCGGCAGGCGTTGCGAATGCGGCGCGTAAAACTCACCCCATGCTGATTGTTGCGGCCGGCGCGGTTACCCTGTTTTGCGCAGTGGGCATTGCCATGATGACCGGCATTCTGCCCAGCGCGAATTCTATTTCTGGCGCCAATAATAGTGCCGCCGGTAAGAGCGCGGCTATCGACAGCAAACAAGAGGCGAGCGTGCCGTTGACGACCGCAGCAGCAGGTGCCGCGTCTGCGGGTGTGGGCACGATGATGGAGACTCCCGAGCCACTTGTTCCGCCTAAAACCACTCAAGCGCCGCAAGTGCAGCCGATTGAAAGTAAAACAGTGGGCCAACCGCTGGCCAAAGCCGATCAGGCGATGGCGGCGAACAAGGTATCGGCGGGCGGGACAACACCACTGCCTGTTTATTCCAATCGCGATGCTGCCCCGAGGAGCGTGTACTCCGAGGCTGCGCCGGGCAGCTCAAATGAACGTGGGTCTGTGCAAACTTCGGGACCGGGTAACAGCCAGCCCACACCGATCTATGCCCAAAACAGCAGCCAGAATGATCCTCCGCCCGATGTCGTCACTAGATCTGACAATGCGCCAAAAGTGGTGGCGGCCATCTGCCGCTCGTGTGGTCGGGTAGATAGTATTATTCCGATCGAAAAAGCCGGGCAGGGCAGCGGTGCAGGTGCGTTGTTGGGCGGCGTGCTGGGCGGTGTTTTGGGTCATCAGGTCGGCAACGGTCGTGGACGAGATGCGGCAACCGTGGTCGGCGCGGTTGGTGGGGCAGTACTGGGCAACCAAGTTGAACGCAACAACAATACGTCTCGCAGCTATGACGTGCGGGTGCGTATGGACGATAAAACGTTTCGCACGGTACGCTATGAAGTCGAGCCAAACGTGCGAGTCGGCGACAAGGTGCGCCTCGAAGGTGGCCGATTGGTGCGCAATTAATTTCAGCTCGACCGGCTTTGGTCGGTCGTGCTTCTTCCAATCTGCGGGCTCGCGGATTGACGACGCATGATCGTTATTTCGCAAGCGCATTGGCATGGTTGGTCTTGGGATCATGCCGTTGCAGGGGTTGACGCGGGGGCTTTTTGCTATATAATTCGTGGCTTCGCGGGAGTAGCTCAGTTGGTAGAGCGCAACCTTGCCAAGGTTGAGGTCGAGAGTTCGAGACTCTTCTCCCGCTCCAAATT
>JBBRZG010000253.1:0-2856 GCA_038236905.1 Burkholderiales bacterium | reverse complement strand
TTTATTTCCTCATATTGAGCCTGCATGGTGGCGAGCTTGGTGGCGAGCGCCGCAATGCGCTCCGCGTTGATCACCCGGCCACGCGTGGCCGGAAGCCAGACGTAGCTGTAAAGCAGGCCCACCGCCAGCGTGGCGATACCCACCAGCATGATGTTTCGAGTGCGCGACTCCAACTGGTCCCAATAAGTCGCGAAGCGCCTGAGCGCCGCCAACCGGGGCAGGCTGGCTGGGTTGTCTACCTGTGGAGTGGACGTTATCTTGTCCGGCGATACGCTCATGGGCTGGCTTTCATTGTGATCTCCACCGTGCCAGATTTGGTGCCGGGCTTGGCATCCACGCTGCCATATGCGCTCGGTCCGCTCGGTGCGCCTGATATGGTCGCGAGCCGTGCCTTTAATGTGGACGTTAGTGCCGATAATGCCCGGGCATCGGTGCTGTCTGATGTTGACGCGGCGTTGAGCTGTGCGACCAGTGTTGCCCCACTTGGTTTGATGCTGACTGCGGTGACGACAAGTTCTGGTGCCGCGTCCCGCAGCGCGGCGAATTGTGCCAATACATGGCGCGCATCGTCGTCGCGCAACAAGCCGCGTTCGCGCTTCAGTGTGTCGAGATTACGCTGCATCTGCAGGGCGGGATCAGTGATCGCAGTGGCGCGTGGAAATGCGGTCTGGAAGGTGACGCGCATTTCATTTTCAATCGCTTGGCGGCGGCGCTCAAGCTGCCAATTATCGGCGACCATCGCCGCGACTTGAATAAATGCGATTACGCCAGCCACCGCCAGCGCCGGTTTAAGGCGCTCAAGCCAGGCATTAGCCGGACGAATCGGCGCAAATTCGCCGGTGAGCAAATTGCCGCTTTTCAGCGCTGCCAGCCGCTTGAGGTTTTGCGACGCCCCCTGTGTTCCGCTGGCATTGTCAAGCTCCACCACGCGGATCGGCACGCCGAGACTGGCCTGCCAATTCGCACTCATGATGCCGGTTTTACTAACCATGTCGCGATCTGCAGGGCTGACGAGAAACACCGTGATGGCAGCGGGTTTCTGCGCCACTTCGTTCAGCGCCAGCGTCAGCGCAAACGGCGGCTGACCGGGTGTGCCGGCGTCAATGGCATATGCAAAACCATCGGCACGTTTGGCGAATGCATTTTTCGCCGTGAGTTGTACTGACCATTCGCCATTCGCCACCGGCAGCAGCGCAGTTTCGGCAAACGCGGCACGCGGTTTGTAACCGGCGGTCCCCAACCAAGCCAATGCCGCGCTGAACCAAGCGCGATCGATAGCCGCGACGATTTGGGTTCCTCGCGGCGGAGCAGCACTTGACTGAGCGGTGCGCGATCTCGTGGTGCTTGATTTGGGTGGCGATTCCAGCACCACCGCATGAACCGTGGCCGGATCAATCGTTAACTTATCTTCGATCGCATAGCGCACCAGCTGGTCGCGTTTGGCCGCTGATACGGCGGGCAGCAGGGTCTCGATAAACACCACCCGACCCGCCGGCACCAGCGCAATCACGCGGGTTTCACGCGGCGCGCCGGCAAGCGGCCCGTTTCCTGAGCGAAGCGGCGCGCCGGAGGGCTCGCAAAGCGTCCAGTGGGTGACGGTGTCAGTGCTAAATTGGGCGAGATCGGGGAGGGTTATGACGAGCATGTTGAGTAGCGCGCGAGTAGCAAATCGGATCCATCGGCGAACAGTTTTTGAGTAGCGTTAAAACGAATTAACCCAAATTATACTGGGCCATCGACTGCCAGCCGGTTCAGCGCTTTTGAGCAGCGCGTTTTGCCGAACTTGAGTGGCATCGCGCGTAATTGCAATCGAGACCGAAAAAAACGTGCTTTTCACGGTGACAAACTTGGTAACGCTGGCCTCCGGAATGCCTTTCATTTGCTTTTGCTTTTTGACGGCGTCGATGTCTTTAAACGGCAGATCGTCGCGACTTCGCACTAACGAGACCGCGTCGGTTTCGGTCAGGTCGGGAAAATAGGCGCGAATGACTTCGGGAAGCGCCGAATTCATGTTCAGCAAGGTACGAGCGGGCAGCGCCGTAACATAGGGCGCCAGCCGCCTGACCGTGGCAGCGTCAAAGCCGCGCACCCGCGAAAGTTCTGCAATTTGCAGCATCGGCTGATTGGCGCTGCGATAAGGCTCCTGAAGCGACAGATAGAAACTATCCTCTGCGCCGTTCGCGGTGAGATCACTGTCCTTGTCTAGCCAATCCACGACTGCGGGTGCCAGATCGGCGTCAATTTTGAGAATCTTCAGCAGGTCTTGAAACGCTTTAATATCGTCTTGGCTTTTGGCGCCATCAATCACCATGTTGTTGATGTTGAATTTCCCGCCTTCGTCGCGAATCACGCCCGACGCGAGCGTGCCGCCACCGGCATCATCCAGCGGCAGCGCGTTAATGCCTTGTCCCCAGGCTTGTTTCGGATGCACATAAGTTGCATTTTTCAGGGTTTCAAACAGAATCGCACGCGCCCAATCGAGCGTCGGTTGGGTGTAGAGCGCGGCCTGGGCGCGGTCAGTGGTGCGCGCGGTTCGGGTGAGGGCGTGCGATTGCTGCATCAGCAGGTAAGTGGCAATGGTCGCCGCCAGCATGACCACCAGTAATGCGGTGATGATGGCTGCGCCACCTTGGCGCTTGTCCGAGTGGTTGTTCATACGGCTGTTCACGCGGCTGTTCATGGGCTTAGCCGCCATCGTTGGCGACCGCGCGCAGGGCAAATACACGCGTCAGCGTTTCGCCACTATTCAGCGTAATGCTAAGTTCGAGCGCGCGGGGAAATATTGCTGCTTTGGGGTCCGGCACGGCCGAGGTGCACGATGCCGCCGGCCAATCGGCGCGCCAATTCAGCTCGTCC
>JBBRZG010000252.1:0-2896 GCA_038236905.1 Burkholderiales bacterium | reverse complement strand
CAGCATCGCCGTCATGACTTTGGCTTGTGCCGCCATCGGCACCATGAAGGTGGCGGGCTTCGCAAATTTGCCCTTGCGCTCGGCAAAAGGCCCGCCCGTCGCGCGCAGATATGAGCCGGTCATTCCATAGCGTCGCGCCACCGCGTCCACCCCTTCACCTTTACGCGCCGTCACGGTCTGCCACGACACCATCGGGCCATTTAACGACTGATACAGCTGCAAATTGCTGCTGAATAATGCAGCGTTCTCAGTCGGCACCAAGAAATAGCCCGTACCTGATATCGCAACGGGTCGATTGAATGCCGGGTTGAGTGCCGAGAATTCATCTTCAGCCATTTCGGCTAATTTTGCCGCGAGCTTGATGTCGATCTTGTCCGGTGCCGTCACTTTGCTGAAATAGGGCTTGTTGTCTACCGCCGTCAGCTCGACCCCATAACTCGCCGGTGAAAGCACAATATTTTTGACTGCAATCAGCTTGGGCACATAGCTGCGCGTTTCATTCGGCAGATTGAGTGACGCAAAATCAATCGGCAGCCCGCGTTTTAGATTGGCTTGAATCGCGCGACCCACGCAGCCTTCGCCGCAGTTGTACGCCGCGAAGGCTAGTTCCCAGGAATTAAACATCCCGTATAACTTTTGCAAATAGTCGAGTGCGGCGTTGGTGGACAGCATCACGTCGCGGCGATGGTCTGCATGCCAATCCTGTTTCAGACCAAAGCTCACACCCGTCGAAGGAATAAACTGCCACATGCCGGATGCTTTGGCGATCGACGCCGCCTGGGGGTTGAACGCGCTTTCGATGATCGGCAGAAGTGCTATTTCCGTCGGCAGATTGCGCCGCTCAAGCTCCTCGACAATGTAGTAAAGGTAGCGTGAACCGCGCGCGACAAAGCGCTTGATGTAGTCCTGTTTCTGCGCATAAAACTGTTCCTGGCTCGCGACCTGCGGCATGTCCAATTCATTCATCACAAAGCCGCGACGAATGCGTTCCCAAAGGTCGGCGTCATTGACCAGCTGCGGCACAATTACGCCGGTCTGGATTTCAGCCAAGGGTGCAATGATCGAGGCGGTCGCGTGCGTGCCCGGTGGTAGCGCGGGTGCGGTTGTGATCGTGGCGACGGTCGCTGCGGCTTCTGCGGAGACCGATGCGGACGCGGCCGATGGTGCAGCGTCGTTGGCAGCATTTGCATTGGCAACATCGGCGGCATAAGCGGCTGCCGTGAACGCCAGCAGAAACACGGAAGCGCCAATTGAATTTTGCAGTAGCTTGAATATCATTGGTTTCCCCAAAAACAAAACTACAAAGTCAACGAAAAATTATTCACTAATGCGCCGGGCAAACGCGCTGAGCCGGTAGAGCGCTCGCCATAGCTCGCAGAATCCAGAATCCAGTCGCGCTCCTGCGTCAAATCGACTAAATTTTCGCCGAGCAGGCGATACGCCGAATCGTCAAAGCGCATTACGTTTAGCGGCGCTTTGATTTCGCCGTTTTCGACCCAGAATGTGGCGAAGCGGGTCATGCCGGTCATGCGGCAATTAGCGCGATCTGAATAATTTAAATACCAAAGATTGCCGATCATGATGCCGGTGTCGAGCGATTTCAACACTTCCGTGCGGGCCAATTTGCCGGCGGCCATATCAAGTGATTCAGGCGCTTCGGCGCTGTTTGCGCCGTTGGTTTCAATCGCAAATTCGCGCGCCGAACGCGGACTCACCAAAGCACCTGCGTGCTTGCCAGCCTGAATCAACGCAACGTTCGATGCCTTGATAAACCCGTCGCCCTGAAAACCGGGCGCAACGCCATCCTTCGAGTTTTCAATCAGCGACACCATGGCATTCAGCGACTGCGAGCCGTCTTCAAGCTTTAGCAAAGGGCTTTGTTTGGTGCGCTGTGACTTCTCGCCGAAACCGCCCCACGAAAGAAGCGAAACGATTTCGTTGAGTGCGGAGGGGGAAAGATAGGCGCGATATTCGCCCGGCGTGAGTGAAATCGCGGGTCGCTGCAGGATCGCGAGCTGCGTTTCTGCCAGCGCCATTTTTCGCTGTAATTCGGCCGCGTCCCAGTGCGTGCCGGCATAGCCTGACTTCACGGCTTTATCGGCGGCATGGTAAAGGCACCATTCAAAATTGAAGTTATCAACCCGATGCCAATTGCGTTGTCCCAGCGAATTTGCAAAGCCTTTATAAATTGCGCCCGATGCAAAAAATCCCACCAAATCTTTACCGCGACCCGCGCTAATCACTTGCGCCAACATTTCCGCATCGGACGGCAATTGCGATGCGCCAACGTGCTCGGTTGAAACCGGAGTCTGGTTGAATAACAAATAAGGGTCTTCCGGCAAATCGTCCAAATCTCGACGCAGCGTCTCAAGTGCTGCACGAATCAAACAGTAGTCGCTATCAGTCATGCCTGACAGCGTTAAACGCGACTCTGCCCTGCGTTGATTTGCGATCAGCGACAGCGTCAAGCCAATTTGTTTGACCGATCCCGCCTGCCGCACCGCGCTTTTGTTGAAGCGCACAAAGTTTGATTCCTCAGCCGACAAAGAGGTGAGGGCAATTTCGTTATGGGTAAGGAGGGAGGTGATGAAATCGGCGAGTTGGTAAAAGTAGGTTTGCATATTTTGAGAGTGAAATTATTTTGGCTTTTACTTTGTGACGTTGCGTATTTATTTTTTTGTAGGTCAGGTTGCGCAGCTACCTGACAAGAATTTTTGATGATCTCTAAATACTACGTTTGGCGTCAGGTAGCTGCGCAACCTGACCTACGAGTTGCTGCGATGCCCAGCAGCATCACCCTTCGCCACCAAACACATCAATCCCCGCAAACTTGCAAGCCGGGCTGGCATGTCCCACGCGAATAACTTGATTGGGTTCGCCCTTGCCGCAAAACGGT
>JBBRZG010000251.1:0-3085 GCA_038236905.1 Burkholderiales bacterium | reverse complement strand
CATCTGGGTCGCGCGCGGTGCCAACACCAGTCTGGCGGCTAAAGCAACATCGTCGCCGTTCACCATTTCGCGGCCATCCAGCGCGGCCGACACACGCGCTACGCGCAGCGCAGCGATGGATGCGCGGATCGAGGCGATACCCAACACCTGCGCTGTCACGCACAGCACTTTCAACTGCTCCTCGTTTGCCTGCACGCTCGGCAAGATGGCGCGCGCGGCGATTATTTGTTCCGCATCGATTAGCGTTTCGGCCTCGATGTCGCGCATCCTCATCCGCGATAGATCAATCTGAAACGCGAGGCGATCCTGTAACGCGATGGGCGCGCGCTCGGCATCATCAAGACCTTCGTCGAGCATCACCACACCGAATTTGGTAGCGTGGCGCAGCTGAATGCCATCACGCGCCACCACCACTTCACCGGTATCAATAACCGCCGTAAGCCGCGCTGCCACGGTGGCCGAGACGCGCTCGGCCATGGTCAGCACGACCACGCCGCCATCCGCATCCGCCAAGATACCGCGCTCCGCCACCGGCCGATTAGCGGCTAACGTAGCCGCCAAATCCAGCCCGCCCAGCAAGCGATTATCGGTTACATGCGATGGAATCCGCCGCCACGGGATCGTCTCGGGAAGCCATGCGCGAAATTGACTGAGCCACGCATCCCGCGCAGGCCCCGGCATGCCGCGTAATGACACCCCTCCCAATCCAGCAGGGTCAACCGCTAACAAAGCAGCCGCGACTAGCGCGTCTTCCCATGCAGCGCGCCGATCCGATTGGGTGCTACCTTCGGCACTACCCTCATTGTTGCCGCCGGCATTACCTTGGGCGCTACCTTGGGCATCACCTTGATTGGAGCTTTGTCCCATCCTCGTTTCAAGCCGCCGTTTTAATCGCGTTCGAACCCGGCCCCAGCACTTCCTCAATCGCACGCTCAACACGCACCGTTGAGCCCGCTTCATCCAGCGGATCGCGGCGCAATCGGTGGCGCAAGGTCGGCGCGGCGATACGACCAAAATGAAAATCCGTCACCAGCGTATCGCCCATCAAACTCGCGTAGGCGCGCGCGGCCCGCATCAGCGTCAGCTCGCCGCGCAGGCCATCCGTGCCCAATTTCATGCACAGTTGCGCGGCCAAGCGCAGCGCCGCATCGGGCACCACCACCGACGCCAAGCGGCCACGTGCCGCGACAATTTTGCGCTTCAGCTTGTCATCTTCTTTGTGCCATTTTTCTTGAAACGCCGCCGGGTCACGATCAAATTCATCGCGGCGGCGCACCACATCAATCCGCTCGTCCAGATTGGTTGGCGTTTTGACTTCAACCGATAATCCAAAGCGATCCAGCAATTGTGGCCGCAGCTCGCCCTCTTCCGGATTGCCGCTGCCCACGAGCACGAATCGCGCCGGATGCCGCACACTCAGGCCCTCCCGCTCAATCACGTTTTCACCCGACGCAGCTACGTCAATGAGCAAATCCACGAGATGGTCTTCAAGCAGATTCACTTCGTCCACATACAAAAATCCACGATTAGCGCGCGCCAACAATCCCGGCTCGAATACTTTTTTCCCTTTCGTTAGCGCGCTTTCCAAATCCAGCGCACCAATCACCCGATCCTCAGTGGCCCCCAGCGGCAAATCCACCACCGGCACCGGAACGAGATGGCTTTTTATCGCGCCACCGTTAGCCTTCAGCAGCGCGCATTGTTCACACGACGCGGCACTCACGGCGGGGTCACATCCATAGCTACAACCAATAACGGCGCGCATCTTCGGCAACAACGTCGCCAGCGCCCGCACCGCTGTTGATTTTCCCGTACCTCGATCCCCGAACACCAGCACGCCGCCGATCGTCGGATCGACAGCTGCAATCGTCAAAGCAAGTTTCATCTCGTCCTGACCGACGATTGCTGAAAAAGGAAAAGGCTGGGCCATGCAAATAGTCCTGACGGGAAATTTTCGTGTGATCGAAATTTTGTTGGTAAGAAAGCTAGACGCTACCGCGCTTACGATGTGGGCAGAGCGATGTGCACAGAAATATACCGCAGAAATTGAGCGGCACTGTTCAAACCCTGCTTTGGACGGAATAAACACATCGTTTGCGATATCACCGCGGTTGAGGAAAAAGTAAACGGCAATATTTACGTCCTTCTTAAAGCCTTTTTGCCTGAAGAAGATTGCCTATGCTCGTCGTTGAGAAATTTATAGGTCTGAAGCCGGCAATTTTCGGATGTAGCGCGTGTCTTGATCCAGAGGGCGAATCAAACAACCGCACTACCGCGGCGAACTAGGTGTGGATGGCGATTGGTGCGCTGTTCTGGGCAATGGTGCTATTTGGTTTGTACACGCTTATTACGGGGCGACTCTAACCGCAGTCGATGAGCCGCCCGTCGATTCAAAACCTGCGCGTGTCCACATCAAACAAGAATTTAAGCAACCCGTCGGTGTAGGTCTTTTGATCGTCATACAGCGCCAAGTGGCTGCCTTTCGGGCAGTAAAGGTAGCGGCCCTTCGCGACGGCACCCGCCATCCATTTCATATGCTTCGGATCCATCGTGTCGTACTCGGCACCGATCACCAGCGTCGGCACTTTGATCTTTGGCAGGTCCGCCGTGCGATCCCAATTCAATAGCTTGCCGCTCGCGCCGAGCTCACTCGGGCCTTGCATCGGAATATAGACGGCCTGATTCACATGTTTGAAGGCACGGTTTACGCCATCCGGCCATGACTCGACCGGCATCCGCAGCAGGTGAAAAACGTAGTGGTTTGGGATCAGCAATTCCATGTAGCGCGGGTTTTGATAATCACCCTTGGCCTCAATGGCTTTGATTTCCGCGAGTACCTTTTGATCCATCGCCGGCATCAGCACCTTCTCGGCGTAAACGTTGTACGCGGGAATACTGGCCATCATGTTGGAAATAATGAGGCCTTTTAAATTTTTCTGATATTTCAGCGCGTACTCGATGGCCAGGACGCCGCCCCAAGATTGGCCGAGCAAATAGAAATTGCGGTTGTCGAGTTTCAAGGCTTTGCGCACCTGCTCGACCTCTTCAACAAACCGCGGCAATTCCCATAAATCGGGTTCGTTTG
>JBBRZG010000250.1:0-3117 GCA_038236905.1 Burkholderiales bacterium | reverse complement strand
CGAGAATAATCCGACATGCGCTTGACCATGCCGTGGGAGCACGCGGCGATGACCACCGCGTCCAACGCATGATGCCGATCACTTTCGTCGCGCACTTTAATCAAGCCCCAGCGCGCACGTAGAAACGAGGTGAGCTGACCAGAAAGCACCACGCAGCGTTTCTGCTCGCTGTCGTCATGCAGTTTTAAAAACTGCTCGACCTGATTTTTGAAAAATTTGCAGATGTAGCGCGTGTCATTCAGATTACGCTCGCGAAACTCTTTTGATTCCTCGTTCCCGAAATCTTTGCGCAACAAGCGTGAGCGTTTAGCAATTCGATAGGCTTTATTGGATTCCACAAATCCCACAAACTGACGCCAGCGCTCGCTATTGCTCGCGCCATCGAGATATTCGTAGGGCGTGCGATTTCCTTTGTTACGGTTCTCGCGTGTGAGTGCAAGCACTTTGTTATTTTTACTATCGTCAAAGCTGCGCGAATAGGGCAGGGCGTGGTCAACCTCAACATAGCCTTGTTCCAGTAGCCGATGCAAGTCGATTGGCTCAAGCGAATACGCGCATTTTCCGGTTTGCTCGTGATACAGCTTCCATTTCTCAAAATCGCCACCGCGTGGCGAGCCAATGATTCCATACTCACTCGCAAAACTCGATTTTGCCTTTTCATTGCGATCACGAAATTCTTCCTGATCCTTTTTGATCTTGCTACGTTCATCAAATGGCTTCGATAATTCACGCGCCATTTCGATATGCACCGATGTCGGCGAGCCATAGGCATGCACGAGTGCATTGAGCACCTTGCGCGCCTGATTGAGCGCGCGTAACACCACCGGATTGCGCGGAATATCGCCAATATCCTCGTTGAATATCATGCGGTTTTTATCGTCCCGGCCTTTGTAGAGAGACGGCAAATATTTTTTGTCGCCTTTGCCTAATTTGAAAAGTTGGCTATGGTGATAATCCGCGTTGATACACGCTTCGTCATAGCGCAGTCCGCGCTCCATATGCGGCAAGATATTGCGCAGCGCCTTGAGTGACAAGGCGTGAAATTTATCGAAGCGAATATCCAGCAACGCATCAATCATCTTTTCTGCGTTTGGCAAATTGAGCTTTTCAAGCTCACGGACGACTTCATCGTCCTCTTTATAAACACTCAAAATCCATGCAATGTCGTCGAGCGTTTTGGCGTTGCCTTCAATCGCCGCAGTTGAAATTTGCTGCCATTCGCTGTCGAGTTCGGCTTTCTTGAACGCCGCCTTTAATTCGTGCCACGCGGGCAGCTTGATGAGCGTTTCCATTTCTGGATCTTTCGCCTTATCTTCATCGCGCTGCCGCGCACTCGGATAAGAAAGTCCGGTAAACCGAAATGATTCTGATGCCCCAAGTTTTAGCAGAAGTTTGCGTAAATGTTTGTAAGTGAATTTCTCACTCGATTCATAGGGGAGTGTTAAGGCAGCTCGCCATTCGGCGTCGTTCAAGCTGCGGGTTCGTCCGTCATCGAGCAAACGGACATTCGTGAGACGAGTAAGCCACACATGTCGCTCTGCGGTGAAGCTGGCCTTTGGCGCGCGATATTCATTTTTTTCAAATGTACATTTGCCCAGCATAGCAAGAAGTTTTTCACCAGAAAGCGCAGGCTTTTGCAGCCAAAATAGGCCACTTCTATGCTCCGTAGTTCCGATAAGTTCTTGCTCCAATTCAATGGGCGCGTGCAAGTTTCCAAGCTCGCGTTGTCGTTTGAACAGTAAACGGAATTCGTCACCTAGCAGCACTCTGGATAACGCTTTGCCGTAATCACCGCGTTTGTTGCGCTGCGCATCCGGAAATTCGTTAAAAACCATTTCTGCTGCGCTGCGATAACCTTTGTCAGTTAGAAGCGCCTTGGTTCGCGCAAGCCCTTGTTTGACCTTGCCGCCTTCGCCTTTGTCGTCGCCTTCAGCTTTCTTCTGCTCGGCGTGGCTTTGCCAAAAAAAACCGCGATGTTTGCAGAGGTGATAAATAACGCGCGCCCATTCGTCGCAGCTAAGCTTTCGATCCAGTCCGTTGACACGTAGTACCCACGGATTATCGAGATCGGGTCGTGGCGCATAAAGTGCTTCTTTGTCCGCAATCAGTTCCGCTATTTTTAAAACTCGAACCAGTTTGGTCAAGCGCCAAGCGCGTTGGCGCAAGCGGTTGCGCGTGAGGCGAGCCATCCGACGGGCAAGGTTTAGCGATTCGCCTTCTTTCGCGGTTTCTGCTTTGTCGAAACAGCGCACCCCGAGATCAACAATCTGGGCGGAGTTCAACACTGCCCATCCCACGGAGGCCATGCCAATATCAAACCCAAACGTGAGTGGCCCAAAGTCGTGCTTGATTCTCATCGTGAACTCCCTTATTCTTAAGGCTGTAGTCTTCCGGGGTGAGAGCCGTTGCTACAATAAATTAAATCGAAAGATTTGATGTACCCGCCCGGTGGAGAAATCCACCGGGCTTTTCATTTGTACGATAAGTAAAGCCTAGCATGGGCGGGTCGTTCGAGGCAAAAAACACCTGAGCGCCGCACTGGTGCTAGACTTTAAAACGTCTCTCCCGTTAATCATAGCGCTGCGAGCAGGATTTTTCGTCTGTCGTTCCCGACAGATGCTTTTTCGGCGCCAATCCCCTATAATTCAAAGCTGTACTCAAATCACCCACGCTGGAGTCCATCATGGCCGGAGAACGTAAACGTAGTCGCCGCAATACACTTGAGCGTAAATGCTTGGGTAAATATTACAAGCGCTTATTCATTGGCTCGAACAAGTCAATTTTCAAAATGCTTGAGACCATCAAAAAAGTCTAGTCTAGGCATTCTGCAACACATAGAAAAGCCGCTGAAGAAATTCAGCGGCTTTTTTGTTTTTCGGCCTGGCGATTTGATCCAGAAGTATTTTTTCAGTACCAAGGTTTTTGCAATTTTTCCTGCTCATGCGCGCGGATCACCGCGGGCCGCGCGGCCATCGCGATTAGGAATTTTGCCAGATGCGGTCGATTGCGCGCGGGGTTTGCCATATTGCGCGTCCAGCGGCACATCATGAATAGATACACATCTACGATCGAGTAATCTCCGCCCAACATCCACGGACCACCGGTCTTTTCAAAATG
>JBBRZG010000249.1:0-3167 GCA_038236905.1 Burkholderiales bacterium | reverse complement strand
CGCGCGCGCAGTGTTGCGACCGCGGCAGTGGCGCGGCTGATTTGCTTGTCGATCAACTTTTGCAATTTTTCTGGTGTATCCATATTCGGCGGTGGCGGGCCGGTGAAATTCTGCGCCCAAATGCGTCGCGCCTGAGCCTGATACGCGGGATCGGTTTCCACCTTCTGCCATAGGCGGGTATTGCGGTCGGCGTCTGATACCGATAACTTGCGCACCCTGATGCGTTGCGGCACGCCGGGACGGACCGGCCATGCCTGTCGCAGAACCACCGTTTTTAAAGCGTAATCGCCATCGAAGAACGCAAAATAAGGCTCAATGAAATGCTGTGAGAGCCAGTGTCCGCTGCGTTGCGCCAAGCTTTGTTTGTGGAAATACGGTATGGCTTCGCCCCGATTAGTGCGGCCGGCAAAAAACAAATCCGGCGCCACCCCGATCAACAAGCGACCCGTAAAATTTGTATCCGCCGCGAGATCTTCCAATACCGGAACCGCCGACGTACCTTCGAGTGCCAACTGAATCGGGCGTTTGCTGGTCGCTCGTTCCCACACCGGCAGCTGCACATCAAATAGGGTGCGGGACGAGCCTATCAAGACCGTGCCATTGCCTTCACCGTTATCAATCCGGCGACGCTGGGCCGCCCACGAATCGTTGCTGTTGGCATAGGCCGACACCACGCCGTAGTCGCGCCAATAAAATTCCCAAGCACCCAGCAAGACCACAAACAAAAGTGTCGCCACAATAAGAATTTGACCCCAGGGCCGCACCGGCACATCCCGCTCAGGTACCGGCTGGGCGACACCGGGGCGATCAGATGCAGTGAGCCGCACAAAGCCGGGACGATCAAATTTTTCTACGGCATGGGCATGGCTGTCGGACATGGCCACCTCAGAACTGGAAATAGATGAAGGCATTTCCTTCTCCTTGCGCAATCACAATCGCGAACAACATCAGCGCCCAAATTATGGAAAGCAGGATCGCCGGGGTGCGGCTGACGACTGATTCGAGCGTCCGGTTTCGCATCAGCCAGTGCGCGCAGACAATGCCGCTCACAATCACCGTGACCATGACCAGATGCACAGTCGGCAGGATCGGTTTCGCGTCACCGTTTGCGCCAAACATGCCGCCCAGCACCTGCCATGCCTTTTCAAAGCTGGTGGCACGGAAAAAAACCCACGTCACATTGACCAGCGCATAGGTCAGCAAGCCAAGCAACACCAACATTACTGGCCCCGGTGTATAGCCTGCGAAGCGCGACCGCAGTAGCCGCTCTACCGACAAATACAAGCCGTGTAGACCACCCCACACCACGAACGTCCAGCTGGCACCATGCCATAAACCGCCCAGCAGCATCGTCACCATCAGCGCGAAATAGGTGCGCGCCTCACCGTGCCGATTGCCACCGAGCGGGATGTAAAGATAATCGCGGAGCCAGGATGACAACGTGATGTGCCATCGCCGCCAGAAATCTGAAAAGCCGATGGCCGCGTAGGGGAAACGAAAATTATCGGGCATCGCAAAACCGAGGCACAGCGCGGCACCGATAGCAGTCGTCGAGTAACCCGCGAAATCACAAAAAATCTGACCACTGAACGCCAGCGTGGCCACCCACGAATCGAGCGCACCAGGAATGCGCTTGCCATCAAACACCAGCTCGCTGGCCGCGGCCAGGAAGCTATCCGCCAATACCACTTTTTGGAACAACCCGAGCGTCATCAGCGCCAATCCGAAACGCAACATTTGCGGTGTCGCACGGCGTGGTGTGGCGAATTGCGGGACTAATTCAGTGGGCCGCATGATTGGGCCCGCCACCAAATGCGGGAAGAAGGTGACAAACAAGGCGTAGTCGAGGAAATTACGCGCGGGTGCGGCGCGGCGCAAATAAATATCCAGCGTGTACGACATGGTCGCAAACGTATAAAACGATATGCCAACCGGCAGCACAATATCGAACGCGGGCGGCGTATAAGTCACCCCGAGCGCGCCCATAAAAGCAACGAAATTGCTTAACAGGAAGGTGCCATATTTGAAGTAAAACAGCATCCCCAGATTGGCCACTACCGACAAGAGCATCCATCCCTTACGTGCGGCGGGTCGTTCGGCTTTTACCAATTTTTGGGCGGCATACCAATCCACGACCGTGGAAACCCACAACAAAATAATGAACGGCGGATTCCACGCTGCATAGAAAAGATAACTCGCAATGAGCAGATTAACTTTTTTGGTAGTCCATCCAAAAGGCATCGAGTGCAGCACGAGCACGAGCACAAAGAACACGATAAACGTGAGCGAATTAAAAACCATTGGCACGCCTCCCTGGCGATCCTAGTTTTAGTGGCGACGCCAATGTAGCACGGTTGGAATTTTATGTGCGCTAACGGGACTTGCACGCTATGCATCACGGCCGATAAAAATACGCGAGACCCGGTGATCGCCAAACTTAAAAATTTGGCAATCACCGTTGCAGCGGCCGCGGCGCCGGCTGCTTATTTCGAAGCGGCGAATGGCTTAAATTCGCCCGCAAGTTGACCCAGATGCTCAGCGTGCACTTGCAGATGCCTGCCGAATTGAGATGCGCCAGCTTCCAGCGTAGCGGGCAGGTATTTTTCAAACAAGGCAAATGATTTTGCTGCCACATCGGCATTTAAGTCGAGGCCGTCGCCCGCCTTTATGTCTAGATCCATCTTCGCCCGCAGCGAGGCGAGCACGGCACTGCCGAGCACCACATCGGTGAACATCTGCCCTTCAAAGCCGATAGGCAGCCGCGGATCCTTTTCGAATCGCCCTTGCCAGGGATTGACGATCGGCTCGAAGCGTTCCCAGATGCGCCGAAGCGGATCGAATTCATACAAGATAACGGGCAGCAATTCCAGCCCCCAGCATGCCCCGTGCGCTTTGCGGAAATAGGCGTCGGCCAACTTGGCCAAAGCAATGATCTGGTCAATATCTATCTTGTTAAAGTCGCGCAGTCTCACCAGCGGATTGACCTCATAAAACTGGGCATCGCGAATCATTCTTGCCATCAACTCATAAATCAGCCAAGTGCGGCGACGCGATGGAATCAGCCAGTACACGATGTTTCGATAATAATGCTTGATCATCTTGTAGTGATCCGCTTGCCCGGGATTCAATGGCGCATAGAATCCCAGCTTTTTTGCGGGGTCACTACT
>JBBRZG010000248.1:0-3208 GCA_038236905.1 Burkholderiales bacterium | reverse complement strand
TGAGATTTGCGCCCCCGCCTAAAGAGTTGGGGCCAACACCCGGTGCGAGTGCTTTCAGGAAGTTATAAGCGACCAGCAAATCAGCCTTGGCTTGTGCGGCGGCGGCGTCATTCACGTGGATCACGCCATTAACCTGTGGTGGGGGAATACCTTGTGACGTGCCCGGACTCAGTGCCACATCACCGTTGACCACGGTCGGACCGGTGCTGGTAATTGCGGAGGTTGACATGATCCCGTAGGTGCTCGCCGATCCAAGGTTTACGCTCGCAGGCGGCGGTGTCGGGTTGCAAGCCGCGAGAGAACTCGCGGTTGTAAAGTTCCAGATGAAATCGCTCAACATGGTGTTGGCAGGAACGGCCGTATCTTTAACGCCGCTGGCACCACTTTTAATGGTTGCCGTATAGGTGGTGGAAACTGCCAATTGACTTAGCGGCGTAAAGGTGGCGATACGTCCTGTCGCAGAATCGAGCACCACCGATGAGGCCACAACAGGTGCCGAAGCCGGTGCGGGGCCAACGATGGTAAACGTTGCCGTCGTGACTGTTAGCGGGTCCATCCTCAAACCAGACGGCACGTTAAAAGTCGCGTTGATGGATGCGCTGGGGCAGACATTGCTTGCGCTCGCGGAGGGATTCGTCGACAGCACTGAAACTTTGGTCGTTGGGCCTAATGTTCCGGTTGTGAATGTCCACACATAGGTACTGGCTGCCGGCAACGGCGCTTGATTGCCAGCCAGCGCATTGCCGGCCAGATCGGTGGCTGCCGTCGTGATGGTTGCGGTATAGGTCGTGTTGATCGCCAGCGCAGTGCTTGGCGTGAACGCGGCGGTTCGGGTGCCGACGGCGTAGCTCACGCTGCCTGTAGGTGAAACACAAGGCGCAGTACAAGTCAGCGTAAAGCTCGCTGCAGAAATCGTCGACGGGGCCATATCTTCACTGAACACGGCCGTAATTGCCGAATTAATGGGCACACCCGTGGTTGGGCCCGGGATGGTCGTTGCCGGGACGGTGATGATTACCCTTGGGCGAGTGCTGTCGGAGGAGACATTAGTCGTAAATTGCCAGATATAGGGGCTCGTCAATGGCAGACCCGTTGCAATACTGCGGGCGCCCGTAATGGTGGCGGTATACAAGGTCAGCGGCGCGAGAGAAGTTCCAGCTGCCAGCGTGAAAGTAGCGGTTCGGTTGCTTGCATCCAGTGCCACCGTTCCAGCCGGATTGACACAAGGTGCGGCACAGGTCACGGTAAAGCTTGCGCCCGCCGAAATCGGCGCCATCGGCTCGCTGAACAGCGCGTTAATAATCGTGTTATTGACCGGTACACCGGTTGCATTGGGAACAGGCGCTACGGCAGTCACCGTCGGGGCGAGCACCGCATTGGCACCGGTACCAAGAATGGGATCTTGTCCACCGCCACCGCCACCACCGCCGCATCCGGCCACGAAGGCGGTCAGTACAACGGGTATCGACCACAGTAGTCGTTTGACATAACGTTCAAATCTGTTCATCTTGTTCTCCTTCGTGTCTTATTTTTAGTTTTTGATTCTTGCCGCTGGTTCAGCCGAGGCTGCCCGATGGACAAGTCCAGACAAGAGTCAGTGCGAAGTAAGTGCGGTGAAAATCGCCTAAATTTAAAACCAAGCCCTGCATGGTGGGAATTAAAGTTTCCCAGTGACTTTCGAGCAAATGCGCGAGTGCGAGTAATAGCAGATGTTGGATTCCTGCTTTAATTTGACTTTTAGCAAGATCCGCTAATACCGTATTGTTGAGTAACACTGGCCGAAAGGAGAGCGGCGCGGGACCTCACTTATCGCAGTCGAACGCCTACAAAAAATTGATTAGATGTTTACGCTGCGACTCGCCGCATTTATCGTGTCCACGTCAGCCACGTCCTTAATAAAACCAATGCCGGCTAACAAGCGGCGAAATACACCCACGTCAATCCAAACCGCCTCATCCTGATCAAGTCCGAGCGCACCCACGCCGGCCTGAGCAGCGTTTATTGATTCGCCAAATATATTTGCAAGATATCCAGACAAAATCGCGATATATGTACAAAAATACAGTAAATTGTTGATTATTCGAATCTTTTCCTCTGAAGTTACTTTAAGTCTCAAGGCTATGTTATTAATTATCAACAAAGTTTTCCACAGGGTGTTTTAGATAAAGTTTCGCGTGTAAGTCACTGACAAATAACGAAAAAATCCTCAAACCCGCTTGA
The DNA here is from genome assembly GCA_038236905.1 of Burkholderiales bacterium. GTDB lineage: Bacteria > Pseudomonadota > Gammaproteobacteria > Burkholderiales > Usitatibacteraceae > UKL13-2. Next base: position 988 of record JBBRZG010000248.1, on the reverse strand, counting down.
CCGTGGGTTTTTTATTGCCTATAGTGTCCACAAGTGGTGAAAAGTGGGAATTTAATAAATTCGACTATTATTCGCCCACAATTTTGGCTAGTGCAGAGGAGATGCAGTGTTTCAAGGGGCTTCACAAATCAGTCTGGATGCGAAGGGTCGGCTGGCCGTGCCGGTAAAGCATCGCGACCCCTTGAGCGCGCCATCGGCGGGCAAACTGGTCCTGACCGCGCACCCCGAAGGCTGCATGCTGCTTTATCCGCTCGCGGCGTGGGATCCGATTCGCGACAAATTAATGGCGTTCCCCAGTTTGGATCGCACCGCCGCTTTATGGAAGCGGCTGCTGATGGGTTTTGCGGAAGAATTGACGCTTGATAACGCCGGCCGCATTTTAATTTCGCCCGAGTTGCGCAACTTCGCCGGAATTGAAAAGCAAATCATGATGGTCGGGCAGGGCAGCCATTTTGAGCTGTGGAATTTGGCTGCATGGAATGATCAGTTGAAAGCGCTGGCCGCCGGCACAGCGGGATCGCCGCCGGGCACCGAGAGTTTTTCTCTCTGATCGGGCGCTGTGAATGAATCCAACACCACGCCAACCCACATCACTGTTTTGCTTCACGAAGCAGTCGAGCAATTGGCAGTTCAGGCAGACGGCGTTTACGTCGATTGCACGTTTGGGCGCGGCGGTCACAGCCGTGAAATTCTTAAAAGTTTGGGGCCGAGCGGGCGGCTGATCGCGATTGATCGCGATGTCGCGGCGCATGACGCGAGCACCATCAAGGATGAAAGATTTACGTTGGTGCATGCGGCAATGAGTGATGTAGCTGAAGTTTTGAAGAAACAGAACGTAGCGCAAGTAGATGGAATTCTGGCTGATTTGGGTGTGTCTTCACCTCAGCTGGACGCAGCAGAGCGAGGTTTCAGTTTCAGGTTTGATGCGCCGCTGGATATGCGGATGGATCAGACCTCGGGCGAGACGGTGGCAGATTGGTTGGATCGC
>JBBRZG010000247.1:0-3249 GCA_038236905.1 Burkholderiales bacterium | reverse complement strand
CAACGCGATTCGCTCTAGTGTGTAGCCGCCGATTACAGGATCACGCATATTAAATGCTGTATACCAGAGCGCAGGATACGCATATTGTTGAACCTGCACGCCCTGGCGAATGAGACTGGGTGCAAGCTTACCGTTAGGAATCGCACTCGGTCTGAATTCATTTGGGATATTGATCAGATAGTCAAGATCACCGCGCGCAAAGGTGAGCCACATTGGCTGACTCTCGACGGTAAACGCAAGTTCAACGCGATCCAGCATCGGCAAAGTGCGGCCTTGTAGCTGTGCAGCGACGGTACGCGACGCGGCATCCTCACCCGGCACACCACTAAAAAGTTCGTTGCGGTATGCCCGATTACGCTCAAACACCATTAGTGAACCCTGACGCCATTCACGCAATATAAATGGCCCTGTTCCCACCGGATGAAAAGCTACTTCAGCACCATAAGCCTCTATCACTTCACGTGCAACCGCGGCCAGGTTTTGCTGTGCCAGCACATGCAAAAAATTAAGATCGGGGGCTGTTAATTCGATCCGCAACGAGTAGCGATCAATGACTTGCAGGCCCTTGATGGGCTTGTTGTAATCAAACCGGCCAGACTTCACAACCGCTTTACGCAACCCATCCGCTCCGGCGATTTTACCGTCGACCATAAAGAACTGGCTCGACACAAATGCCGGATCAAAAAGCCGCCGAAAACTGTAAGCATAGTCGGCTGCAATGAGTTCGCGGCGCTTGCCTTTGAACGCGGGGTCGTCTGTAAAATAAATACCGGCTTTGAGTCTACAAATATAAACAAGGCCCTCTTCCTGCACTTCGGGCATTTCACGCAGCGTCAGCGGTATCAGCTTCAATGGCCGCGCCAGATAATCGTATTGCAGCATCGGCTCGAAAATATTATCAATAATATTCGCGCCGAAGATCGAATTCACCTGCGCAGGATCGATAGGGCCGGGAGAAACAGTCTGCTGAACAGCATGGAGTATTTTTTGTGGTGGCGCAATCTCGGCTTCACAGTTTGATGCGGCCATGAGAACAGCAGTGACAATGGAAAATTCGAGTGCTACAAATCGGACAAACCACGTTGGGCAATTCATCATTTGTGCTTTCTGACTAGCGAATTCAGGCGAAGGTTCTAACGCCAATTTAACCTACACACAACGCAACACGACCCAATTCAACTCAACACAACTCAATTTTATTCAGCTTTTGTGCAAGCGAAAAATTAGCGGTTCTGTTTGAAGCGCTGTCTGCCTTCGTCAATTCCTGACCAAGGTTCCCATCTCGCCCCGCCTAACGCGTTTTATTCTGCATATTTACAATATAACTATTGTTCCGGCAAGGCTTTTGGAGTGATCTCCAGCAAGGTCCTGCGGGTGCGGCCGTAGGTCTCCCTGCGGTGACTGCAATACGATAGAGGCCAATAGACGACATCGTTTAGGTTATACGGCTGCGGTAGCTGCGAGGTATCAACGCCCAGCTTGGCGGCGAGCTTATCGGCCAAGCAATCGTAGAACAGGCGCGGGCCGGATTCGGTGTTGACCTTTAATAGTCCGGGGCCGATGATCGGGATGACTCGCCGCTTTTCGATGAAATTAAGTAAATCATCCCAAGCATCATCGTCAAAGTTCGGTGTCGGAATATCGAGTGCGTGAACATTGCTCATGAACCTAGCTCCGAACCACACCTCCGCCAAGTGGCGGTGGTGAGGTGCTAGTCGGGGTGAGGCGATGATGTTTTAAAGCGATGACGCCGGGACGAGCGGGATGATAAGAACAACGAACTTGCCAAAGCATGCACTGCGCCCCCTGTCAGCTTTTTGCCCGCTATCCTTTGATAGCGGTGGCCGTTTGCTTCCACTCCGAAACGCAGGGGCACTGAAGGGGTTAGCTGATCAAAGCATACCGGGTTGCACGAGATTTTTTAGCCGTGAAAGAGAAATATTGCCGATAAAAATGCTTTCCAGCCTGGCTTGCCCCCTATTTCCAACCAACACGGTCATACATTTGTGAAGCAGCAGCGTAATTTTTACCGACCATGTCCATCGGTAAAGGATCACGCTTAAATTCTCCCAATGCGGTGAGTTGCGCATTGCCGCTAACTTTGCCCACGACCGGATACTCGTTGTTGCCGTTGGCAAAATAATTTTGCGCCTCGGGGCCTGCCAAATACTCCAAGAATTTAATCGCCGCTTCTTTATTTGGCGCATATTTCGCGACGCCGGCACCGGAAATATTGATGTGTGCGCCACGATTGGCTTGATTGGGAAACACCACACCGACTTTTTCAATAATCGCGCGATCCTCGGGTTTTTCGGATTTCATGATGCGGGCGAAATAATAGGTGTTGCCAACTGCAATTTCGCATTCCCCGGAAGCCACGCCCTTGATCTGGTCGGTGTCGCCACCCTTGGGGGAACGCGCCATGTTGGCGACCACGCCACGCGCCCATGCCTCGGCCTTCTCAGGACCATTCGCCGCAATAATCGAGCTGAGCATCGAGATCATGTAAGGATGCGAGCCAGACCGGGTACAGATTTTGCCTTTAAACTTTGGATCGGCCAAGTCTTCATAGTTGGCAATCTGTCGGGGATCGATCTTGCCTTTTGCGTAATAAATCGGCCGCGCGCGCACCGAAAAACCGTACCACGTGCCGTCTACTGAACGCAGTTCGCGTGGAATTGTTTTCTCCAGCAACGCGGATTTAACCGGTTGGAATAACCCCATCTCCTGCGCTTTTAACATACGCCCCATGTCGACCGTAATCAAAACGTCCGCCGGACTCTTGTCACCCTCACTTTTCATCCGTTCAAGCAGCGGATCTTCGAGGCCTTCAATGCGATTAACTTTGATCCCGGTCGCTTTTTCAAAATTGGAATAAAGCGCTTCGTCGGTCTGATAGTGTCGCGATGAATATAGATTCAATACCTTTTGTTCCGCGCTGGCGGCCAACGGAAATACCGAACCCAAAACCAAAGTTGCCGCGAGGCTGCCAGTGAAATTGAGGTTGATAGTAAGATTTTGGATCAGTTTGAAAAATGACATATTGGGTTTCCTAGAAGAATGTGCACATTAAATACTGTAATGCGAATGATTCTTATTTGTCAAATAAATATTATTACCGTGGCTCATCTATAATTTCGAATGGCTGACTTTTTAGAAATTCACGACGTGGCGTTTTGCTACCCTGACGGCACCGCGGTCTGCGAGCATCTCTCGTTTACGGTCGGCGACGCCGAAATCGGTTGTTTG
>JBBRZG010000246.1:0-3379 GCA_038236905.1 Burkholderiales bacterium | reverse complement strand
TCGCCGCGTTCAGCGATTACCAGCGTAACCGTGCATGGACGTGGGAGCACCAAGCGTTGACGAGGGCACGCTGGTGCGCGGGCGATGTTGCACTCGCCGCGCCGTTTGATGCTGTGCGCGCTGCGGTGCTCAGCACGCCCCGTGACCAAGCGAAACTCCGCGCCGAGATTGTCGCGATGCGCGACAAAATGCGCGCTGATAAGAAGGACCGCGCCGATGCGCTGGACTTAAAACATACCCGCGGCGGCATCGTCGATGTGGAATTTATCGTCCAATATTTAATCCTCGCCTACTCGCACGAGCATCCTGAATTTTTGCAAAATCTCGGCAATTTTGCGCTCCTCATGCGTGCCGGCGCCCTCGGCATTCTGGATGAAGATATCGCTGCCGAAGTCGCCAAAGCCTATCTGGCGTTTCGCGAAACACAACATCGCGCGCGCAACAATAATCAACTTAAAACATGGATCGCATTGAATGATTTGGCCGCGGAGCGGCGGGCAGTGGTGGCGGCTTGGGTCGCGTTATTGGGTTAGTAAACCCTAGCACTGGCGTGCCGTTTGACGGATTGTTGGCTTGAGACGCTCGCCGATAAAGGACTTGTCTGTTGTGGATCGCATAGGACTCGGCGGTTTGGGCCGTGATCGCAAGCGCAAACGATCGTGGACCGGGCTGGTCGAGGAACCCTTCTAGCCTGTGTGCTTCATCAAATTTATATTTCGAGCGTGATGAAGACTTCGTAATTTTACCTACCGTTCAGCTGCCATGCTGGCGCGTTGCCCCTATTCGCATGAGGATTCCACGCCGATATACAGCGAATGTAAATTTTAAAAATTGAGTTCAAATCGCGCCGAAAGGTGTCTGGTCCTGACGGTCTAAAGAATGCATCAAACTCATATTAGAATCTGCAACGGTTGGGAATTGGAGGTTTTCATGGTTTGGCACTCGCTCGCATGGGTTCTTTTAATTAATATCTTTTTTGCTCATTCCAGCTTAGCAAATGCGGGGCAAACCGAATATTTAACCCTCGATCAACGTAACGCAGATTACGCGCAGTTCTGCAAATTCGTGAGCGAAGACTACGCTTATTTCGATCTTAAAAAAACGCGTTGGTCGGAAGTTTGCGCGCACGACCAATCGCAATTGCTGAACACTCCCGATCGGGCTGCGTTTATCAAAATATTGGAGCGCAGTCTTGGCGAGCTTTACGATTCGCATGCACATTTAGGAACGAATGCGACCACTTCTTCGCGTTTGGTTCCGAGCGGTCTTGATGTTGCGGCGGTTTTGCGTGACAACAGTGAGAGCGCGAATGGTGGTGCGCCGCAAGCAATAGTCACCGATGTGCGTCGCGGATCGGCCGCCGAGCGGGCGGGCTTGCGCGCGGGCGCTGAAATTATTTCAATCGATGGCATAGCAATCGAAAAAGCAATGAATCGTTTTGAACCCCGCTATCTCAGCGAGCCTGATGCCGCCGCGCGTGAGTATGCGTTGCAGGTTGCGTTAGCAGGGCAGCATGATCACGAAATAATTCGCTTGCAAGTAAGAGTCAATAATCAATTGCGGGAAATTGCCTATGCGCCCGCAATTGCCAAATCAGCCGCGCTGCTTTCGCATAGGTTGGTGGGAGATGTTGGCTACATTGAAATTCATAATTCGCTGGGTGAACAGAATCTGGTGCGTGATTTCGATGCTGCTCTGCTCGAATTGAATGGTGCGCGTGCGTTCGTGATTGACTTACGCGATACGCCGAGTGGCGGCACCTCGGTTGTCGCGCGCGGCATTTTGAGCAGGTTTGTGCATAAAGTAATGCCCTACCAGCGCCATGAGCTGGTGGGCGAGTTTGTCGAAAGCGGCATTCGTAGACTTTGGGTCGAGGAAGTTGCGCCGCGGATGCCCCTTGCCGCGCGTCCAGTCATAATTTTGGTGGGGCCTTGGACCGGCAGTATGGGTGAGGGGATTGCGATTGGTTTTGATGCTGCCAACGGTGCGCCAGTACTTGGTCGGCCGATGGCGCATTTGCTGGGCGCATTGGGAGAAACGGTATTGCCCAATTCAAAAATTACAGTTCGTATCCCGACTGAAAAATTGTTTCATGTCAACGGTATGCCGCGCGAAAAATTCGTACCTTGCGCAGTTGTTGTTGAAGACGTCCCGCCATATAAACTTGACCGTGAGGCCTCATCGGCTATCGTGCTGGCCGCAACGCTGGCCATAACGCTACCCAAAACGCTACCCAAAACGCTCGCAGTACAGACCCCACCGCCGCGATTGAAAACCATCTCTTGCGCGTCGTTACAGACCTTGGTTCAAAAGCGTTCGCGCGATTGAATCAGAAAGAATAGATGGGGTGAGACGCCACTATTTATCCTCCAATAATGGCGTCTTACCCCATTGATTTTCTCGAGACCCATTGGAAATCCCAGCGGCTCCTACTCAGTCTCAGTCGAGGGCACTGCCCCCGGCAGCTCGGCAAACTTGGTCGCCATCGTGGGGTTGCCCCGTGTGAGCTTCTTGATCGTCAGATCGTCGGCCTTGTCGTTGGCGAGCCGCAAATTATTGGCTGACTTGTGCAGCGCCTCCTTGGTTTTTTCCAGGTCTTTGATCGCATCGTCGATGCGCTTGATGGCTTCTTCAAAGCCTTCGGAGGCCAGGCGCCAATTGCGCCCAAACGACGTCTTGAAATCGTCGAGCTGGGTTTCAAACTTCGTGATGTCCACGTTCTGCGAGCGCACCAGCGCCAGCTCGGACTTGTACTTCATCGCGTTCAACGCGGCATTGCGTAACAGCGTGATCAGTGGCACAAAGAACTGCGGCCGCACCACGTACATCTTTGCGTAGCGGTGCGACACATCGACAATGCCGCTGTTGTACAACTCGCTCTCCGGCTCCAGCAGCGACACGAGCACCGCGTACTCGCATGCCTTTTCAGTGCGGTCCCTGTCCAGCTCTTTCAGAAAATCTTCGTTCCTCTTTTTAGTTGCTGGCTTGGTCGCGGTTTCATCGCTCTCGTTCTTCATTTCAAACATGATCGAGACGATCTCGGCGCCCGACTCGTCCGTGTCGCGAAAGATGTAGTCGCCCTTGCTGCCGGTGCGGGCGTCGTTGTCCTTCTCAAAATGCGCCCGCTGAAAGGCGGCAGCACGGATGCGGTTGAACTCGATTTCGCAGTGCTGCTCCAGGGTTTCACCGACCATCTTGGTCGATAACCGCGCCTTCATGTCCCGCAGGCGCTCCATCGCGCTCCCTGATCTGCACCTCGTATTTTTCCTTGATGGCTTTCTCTTCCAGCTGATTTTTCACGGTGATGAGGTTGAGGTCATTTTTCAACCCATCGCGCTCCCGGGCGACCACCTCCACGGCTTGATTCACGGCCAACTGG
>JBBRZG010000245.1:0-3423 GCA_038236905.1 Burkholderiales bacterium | reverse complement strand
CGTCGATTCAAACGCTATTGTTCTCTGACCCCTTTTTGTAGTAGATGTGGTTGACACGGGATACCCCGACGGCACTGACTTCAGCCTGTTTGATCACAATACTGTTACACTATCCGGGAATGCTGGCGGTGTGATATTGAACTCGAAATTCGACGTGTTTTCCAGCAACAAGTTTAGATCAAATCGCATACGGAAGGGCGCATCCGGAAGTTGTGATGGCCTGAATGTACGGGGATCGAGCTATACCGGTATGGAGTATTTTCCTAATCCAGTTTTCAACGCTGTCAATCAAAACAATAATGAGCCGCTATGCAGCGACAACTAATCTAACATTTCTCTGCATGTGCAACTGTATGTTGTGCGGAGCATCATCAAATGCGGCGGATATTCCCGATTCTGATCAATTTGATTCATCGCCATCGATTGGCTGGAAAACGCGCGCTTTCAATTGCGGGCCGAATCTTGCCGCGCCCGCTGTTTCGTCGACTTTGTGCTGTCGCGGAGCAGGTGGCATTTCGAGCCAAGCCGGAATATCAGGGTGATTCATTACCTCCCATTTTTCACTATTGGTCGGGGCGTTACCTCGCGCCCGACGCCGAACACCTTGGCATTTATTCGCCCGAACAGTTTTATTTTGATGAGATTTGTAAAGCGGCTGGTGGCGGTGCGTCTCATTCAATCGAGGTGCTGAGTCTTGGCTCCGGTGCCTGCTCAATGGAAATCGCTTTATCCAGACGGCTGATTGATCACGGTATCCTTGCGCGCGTAACCTGTGTCGATTTCAATTCTGATCTGCTGCGGCAAGCCGCCGTTCAAGCTGACACCAATGGTCTTTCGGAATCAATGCAATTCCTGCAGGTCGACTGCAATCAAGTTTCGGCTCTTCCAGCCAGCAGTGTCATCATTGTCAATCAGTTTTTTCACCATGTTGAGAGTCTTGAGCAGCTTTGCCGCGCCATGAAGCAGGCGCTCATACCCACCGGCAGACTATTAACCTCCGATATTATTGGCAGAAATGGCCATCTGTTGTGGCCAGATGTGTTGGAAGCTGTAAGAGGCTTCTGGGATGAATTGCCGGAGCGAAAGCATTTCGATCGTTACTTCGGTAAAGTTCGAAAAACCTATCAACCCGTCGATCATTCGGCCTATTCAAACGAAGGAGTTCGTGCCCAGGACATCGTCCAATGCTTGCTGGAAGCATTTGACTTTGAGTTATTCTTCACCTTTGGCGGCTGCATCATGCCTTTCGTGGAGCGGCGAATTGGTTTCAATTTTGATCCGACGGACGCCGGCGATCGATTGTTTATCGATCGTGTTCAAGCTGAAGATGTAGCTGCCATGGCCGGAGGTAAATTTCCCGCATCAAACATGATCGCGTCGCTGCGGCACAAAGGGTCCACCGAGAGAACCCAGTTTGAGCCAGTGAGCCCGGAAGAATACCTTCGGGTTTCCCGTATGCAGAAAGAAAAACTCGGTCGGGGAGGTTGAGTCGCTGCGAAGCTGCCCGTCGTTTTTAACCCCTTTGCGGTTTTCGGTGCCGCAGTTCGCTGAATTGATACGCGCCGGTCACGATCGACCGTCACACGTGGTCACGATCACCGAAATCTGCACGAAGTTTCGTCAAAGGCAGGCGGTGCGGGTTCGCAGGTGACTGCTGTTCATCCAAAAAGGGGTCAGAGAACAATACCGTTTGAATCGGACGTTTTCCTACAACGATTTCATCCTTACCTGATCATCCAGCGTGCGATCAAGGCGCATCGTGGCAGCAACCTTGATCGAAAGCCATTGCATGCGCCGTCCCCGCCTGGAATTGCCCGGCATCCCGATGCATCTCACCCATCGCGGGGTCAATCGCGCTGCGACCTTCCTGGACGACGACGATTGCGCGTGCTACCTGCAAGCCTTGGAAACCGCAGCGTCGGCGCAAGGCGTACAACTTCATGCCTATGTGCTGATGACCAACCATGTCCATCTGCTGGTGAGTGCACAAGCGCCAGGCGCGGTATCGCGGATGATGCAGGCCGTGGGTCGCAGGTACGTTCGTGCTTGCAACGCGCGGCATGGCCGCACGGGGACGTTGTGGGAAGGCCGCTACAAGTCGTGCCTGGTCGATTCGGATCGCTACTTGCTCGCCTGCATTCGCTACATCGAGCGCAACCCGCTGCGTGCGGCAATGGTCGTCCACCCTTGGGATTTTCGATGGTCGAGCGTGCACGCGCACCTCGGCTTGCGTGACGATCCCCGCTGGACGCCGCACCCGATCTATCTTGCGCTCGGCGCTGATGCCGCCACTCGGGCGGCCAACTATCGCGTGCTGCTGATCGAAGTGCTCGATGCCGATGACATGGCAGCCATCCGCGAACACCTGCGCCAGGAACGCGCATTGGGCTCGCCGCGCTTCCAGGCGATGATCGCCAAAGCCCTCAATCGTCCAGTGCAAATTCGTCCACCCGGACGACAAGCAAGGACTGCTGGCGTCGATTCAAACGCTATTGTTCTCTGACCCCTTTTTGGGATTCATGGAACCTCCTGGCTGTGAAACATGCCAGAAAGCTCTGCTTCCAGGGTGTCCAGTGGGGAACTTACGCACTTAGCGCACGCTACCTGGTTGACTTTCTTACGACCGGCATACCCATTCTATTTTTTGGACACTTTTTCCCCAGCGGCGCGCGCAATACGTGGTTTAGAAAAGGAAAACCAAATAAACGAGGCTAACACCAGCGACGCCACAACATTTACCAATAAAATGAATACCGCCCATCGCGGCGTAAGTGTGCCCTCCACACCAATTAGGAAAATAAAAAGGACCGACATAGGCAGTCCAAAAAAAATGAGATAAATCGCCATATGCCCCGGCCATGTACCAGTCCATCGACTTAGCTTTTGCAGCCTCATCAGTGGTGCCCCGGAGGTGGCGGCGTTGGCGGAGTAGCTACATAGCCGGCGGTTCCCCCTACCACTACCCCGGGAGCAGCCGCCGATGTGGTGATAATTGCCGAAGAAATAAAAGGCTCACCGGCCACCGCGTCCATACCTGCCACCAAGTTAGCGCCTCCCGTCCCCCAGAGTGCTGCTGCACCCGCCTCGCTAAGCTCTGCTTCTGGGAAGCCAACGATGTTAATAAAGATTGCCGTAATTATTCCGCCCGCCCCGGCACCGAGGAGAATGTTCCTATTGAGGTTGGGGTTGTTGTTTCTGCTCGAACCTGAAGTATCCGGACACGCTGACGAAGGCGGTGGTGGCGGGTCTCCGCAATGTGCCCACGCATAGCTGCCGGGCCCGCCGCCGCATTCGCGCGCGGGCGACATGGCAAGGCCATGCGGATCGCGATAGCTCAATGGGTTTCCAGCGACATAGGCATAAAAATTCAACTGCCCACCACCAAACCCCATCGGATCCTCACTAATAAACCGCCCCATCCCT
>JBBRZG010000244.1:0-3464 GCA_038236905.1 Burkholderiales bacterium | reverse complement strand
CGGTTTGCGTTTTAAGTTGAAGCGCAGCTCGGCCAACTTTGCATCGTTCATGCGCTCGATGCCATAGGCGGACGACGGGCCAGCGAGCAAAACCGTGTCGTTACGCTCAGCAATCCATTTTTCGCGCAGTGGCGCCAAGCCCGAGCGAATGTCAATTTTTACATTTGGATCGGTATACGGGCCCGAGGTATCGTATACAAAAAACGGCGGGTTCTTATCGCCTCCCAATCCGGTCGGTGTGTCCGATTGCGAAATCTCGCGCATCGGCACTTGAATATCGGCTCGTGAGCCTTCGATATAAACTTTGCGTGACATGGGCAGCGGCTGGACAGCAGCTTCGTCGACGGTGGCGGTGGATTCGAGGAATTTCGGATTTGCGTTCATGTGGCGCTCCATAAGAATTAAGCAGGAAGCGCGAAGGGCGGCGATGCCACCAATTTCGCTTCCCTACGGCGGCATTACCCGCGTCAGGTTCCAAGGGTGTGTCTCATCCGCGCGGGCGTTAAAATGACTGAGCAATCAAATCATTTATCGACGCGCGGAACCCCTAGCGATACCAGCATGTTACTGCAATGTCGGCTTGCGATGTCGTTCCAGTGTTGTTAGATACTCCCTGTCCGGTGACAGACTAATAGTGCAAACCGCCGCGATTGACCAAGCATCGCCGCAACACAGTTGGTTACGTGGGGTCTCGACCGAGTTTCACTTGACGCAAACCAGTTCGAAGCGTATCTTAATGACCAAATAGTCATTTACAATTTTTTATGAGTGCTAATCCTAAATTTATCGAGCCTCGCTGGGAACGTCGCAAAGATGCGCGCCCGGGCGAGCTCGCTACCGCGGCATTGGAATTATTTGTCGAACGCGGCTTTTCTGCGACGCGCCTGGACGACGTTGCCAAACGCGCCGGGGTCTCCAAAGGCACGCTTTATCTTTACTTTGACAGTAAGGAAGACCTGTTTAAAGACGTGGTGCGCGAAGGCATCGTTTCGAAGATCGCCGAGGCCGAAGAACGGGTTCGCGCGCATACCGGACCAACCCAAGAAGTTTTGCGTGAGCTGGTACACGACTGGTGGGCGCAAATCGGTTCGACCAAGTTGGGCGGCATTACCAAGCTCATGATGTCCGAAGCGGGTAATTTCCCTGAGTTGGCCGCCTTCTATCATGATGAAGTTGTGGTCAGAGGGGTGGCACTGTTCGCATCAGTCATTCAGCGTGGCATCAACTCTGGCGAGTTTCGGCCGGTTTCACTGGATGTGGTGCCGCGCATTGCCTGCGCGCCGGTCATTATGTTGATGCTTTGGCAAAATTCGTTTGATCTGTGCAGCACAAACCAGCTTGATCCAGTAACTTATCTTGATGCGCATACCGATATGCTGATCCATGGGCTTACCAATTTTCAGACGGACGCGGGCAAACCAGCGGCGGCGGGACCAATAGCAGCGCGGGCGACCCGGAAATCTGTCAATAAAGCTACAAAGATTGAGAAAAGTTAGCGCACTTTGATGCTCGGTGCGCTCTCTGGCCGCGATTTGCTAAAATCAGCATTGCTAAAACGCGTGTCTTTTTTGCTACTCTCGTCGCTACCGCCGTGTTTACCGTTAACGCCTAGACTCCTCCTCAACTTAATACAAGACCGCGACTCACACTATGGATTTTGAAAAAGCCCGTTTCCTGATGGTTGAGCAACAAATCCGTACCTGGGAAGTGCTTGATCAGGGCGTGCTTGATCTGTTGTTCGCAGTGAAACGCGAAGATTTTGTCCCTGCCGCCTACCGGTCGCTGGCATTTGTTGATATGGAGATTCCGCTGGATCACCAGCAAACGATGATGGCACCCAAACTTGAGGCGCGCATTTTGCAGGAAGTGGCACCCAAATCAGACGAGCGCGTGCTGGAAATCGGGTCGGGCAGCGGCTACCTCACTGCGCTATTGGCCAAACAAGCCGAGAGCGTTACCAGCATTGATATCTTTCAGGATTTTTCGCTGACCGCCGCGGCAAAGCTGGCGCGTATCGGTGTGACCAACGTTCATTTGAAGACCGGCGATGCGGCTGAATCCGCCGTCAGCATCCTAGCCTCGCATGAGACATTCGATGTCATCGTGCTAACCGGATCAGTGCCGATGCTGCCCAAGGCGTATCTCGATATGCTCAACCTAAACGGCCGCCTGTTCGCGGTGGTGGGCGACGCACCCGCCATGAAGGCGACGCTATTTACAAAAACTGGCGATGCCGCGTTCACTGCGGATGATCTGTTTGAAACCGTACTCACGCCGCTCATTAACGCGAAGCAACCTTCGCGCTTTGAATTCTAGGCACTAATCATGGCAACCCCCTACAGCCAGATCACGGTAACGCAACTAAATGAGATGTTGCAATCAGCCGACAATACAAAACCAGCGCTACTCGATGTTCGCGAACCTTGGGAATGGCAATTGGCGCGGATTGAGGGTGCGGAACATTTGCCGATGGGACAGATTCCAGGGGCAGTAGAGAATCTCGACAAAATTCGTCCCACGGTCGTAATTTGCCATCACGGCACCCGAAGTCTGCAAGTCGTCGCATTTTTGCAGCGCCAGGGCTTCACAAACTTGCATAATCTACAGGGTGGGATTGACGCTTGGTCCCGCGAAATTGATCCCAAGGTTGCCCTGTATTAATCGCTGCAGATAACTGGCGGACGGGCACGACCGAATTATAAAATCCATAAACTCAGTGAATGACGTCAAAGGCAGTAATAACGTCTAAGGCGTAAATGCCTTCTAAAGCAGAAACGTCTTTTAAGCAGAAACCCGCTGGCAGACAAGCTAACTGCTGCGGCAATAGCATTGAACTCTCCTGACACCTAAAATATTTTTTCCCCCGGAAAAATCATAATGAAATTAAAAAGCGTTTCCTTCCTGACATTCACCCTTCTGTTCGGAGCGCCCGCATTTAGTGCGGATCTCATCGAGATTTATCGCGATGCGCTGGCGCAAGATCCGGTGTACGCATCGGCCCGCGCCGCACTTGAGGCAAATCGCGAAGTTCTACCGCAGGCACGCGCCGGCATTCTGCCGAATATCTCCGCCTCGGGAAACTTCTTCCGTAACGAGCGCGATAGCAGCGGCGTATCAAGCGGCTACAACACCTATGGCTATTCCCTGAGCCTCACCCAGCCGTTATTCAGGAGGCAAAATTGGATTGCCATCGATCAAGCGGACCTGCAGGTAAAACAATCTGAAGCCTTGTTTGCGGATGTCCAGCAGAACTTGATCGTGCGCGCAGCACAAGCATATTTTGACGTGCTGCTGGCGCAGGATAACGTGGCGCTTTCGTCTGCGCAAAAAACTGCGTTCTCCGAGCAACTGGCACAGGCCAAACGTAATTTTGAAGTCGGCACTGCGACCATTGTGGATTCGTATGAAGCACAGGCGCGCTTTGATTTGGCCGCGTCAAAGGAGATCTCTGACCAAAACGATTT
>JBBRZG010000243.1:0-3464 GCA_038236905.1 Burkholderiales bacterium | reverse complement strand
CGGTGCCGTGATTGCTTTCAATAACCCCGGCAGCCTGCGTGCGCCCATTATTCCGGCGGCGGATGGTAGCGTGAGTTACGGTGCACTGTTTACGGTGCAGCCATTTCAAAACAATTTGATAGTCATGACCATGACCGGGAAGCAAATCAAAGAGGCGTTGGAACAACAAACCTTCACCGGCACGAGGCCGCGCCTGCTGGGTGTTTCCAAAGGATTTAGTTACACATGGGATGCGCTTCGGCTCAAGGGCGACAATATCATCGCGCAATCGATGAAGCTGAATGGCGAAATGATGCTGCCTGATTTGCAATATCGGGTGGCCGCAAACAGTTTTCTCGCGGGAGGCAGCGAAGGTCTTACCGCATTTCGCGCAGGCACCGACCGGTTCACCAGCGATTTGGATATTGAGGCGCTGGTCGCCTATTTGAGCGAGTATTCGCCAGTCACGCCGGCACCCGTAGGGGAACGGCTCCGACGGCTCAACTAGGTTAGACGCAGCATCACGATCCAATTTTCAGCAGTACTTAACAATCATCACGACGACTGAATAGTTGTTGCGTTTGTACAACAAAAAGAACATAAAAAATCCCAAATTTTTGCTTCACTTAGCGTGCTGGCTTCAAGCAAAAGTGCAGGTGTACAACATAAGGCACTGTCTTAAAAGGAAAACACGATTCGGCACGCCTTGCTATGCCGCGCGTGGCTTTAAAAAGTCGATTCAACCCTAGTCACGAATCCGTCATAATTCGAAGATAAAAAGTGAGGTTGTCAAGAAAGCGGTCTCGGCGTTCGGTTCCCGGTTGTCACAAATAGATACAGATAGTGATGAATAGTTAGCGAAGGCCATAAGCACCGAGAATCTCGTTTTCAGAATATTAGCCGCTTCTCTCAAGCACATTTAGTGCCCCGTTTTCAGTATTTTTTAGTAACTCACGTTGCACCATACCTAACTTATCTTCAGGACTTTAAATATGACTAATCAGAATCGCTTCAGGCTGTCGACTTTAGCCGTAGCGCTGGCGCTTTCGTTAGCGGCGGCTCCCTCGTTTGCTCAAAATACGACTTCGGCGCTTGGCGGTCGGGTGACCAGCGTTGACGGCAAACCCGTTACTGGCGCCCAAGTCACGATTCTGCATAAAGAGTCAGGTTCCACCAACAGCGCCGTGACTGATGCAGAAGGTCGTTACTCGGCTCGCGGCCTGCGTGTGGGTGGGCCTTACACGATCACCATTACCAAAGATGGTGTGACCGAAAAACGTGAAAACGTATTCCTGCAATTGGCTGAAACGGCAAGTCTTGACGCCAAGCTGGGCGGTGCACCGGTGACACAGTTAGAAACCATCGCGGTGACCGCGCAAGGCGGCGGCTCCGACAAATTTGGTAGCAACGTCATGGGGACGGGTACCAGCATTGGTCGCCAAGAACTCGACGCATACGCATCAATCCAGCGCAACCTGCAGGATTACGCCCGCACTGACCCCCGTGTTGCGCAAACTGATAAAGGCCGTGGCGAGATCTCCGTGGGTGGCCAAAATTCACGTTACAACAAAATCACCATTGATGGCGTCAACATCAGCGACACCTTCGGTCTGGAAGCCAACGGCTTACCAACCCTGAAGCAGCCGATTTCGATCGACGCGATTCAGTCGGTACAAGTGAACGTTTCAAACTACGACGTGACCCAGACAGGCTACACCGGTGGCGGCATCAACGCAGTCACAAAATCAGGCACTAACGATTTCCACGGCAGCGTTTCGCTGGTGGGTCGAAATGACAAATTTGTCGGCGACCGCTACAATTTTTCGTCAGATAAATACACGCCTCCACCTGTGTTTAAAGAATCCACTATCGGCTTTACGTTGGGTGGCCCGATCATCAAAGACACGCTTTTCTTTTACGCGGGCTACGAGCAATTCAAGAGCACTCGCAATATTCCTGACATCGGCCCGCTGGGCAGTTCGGCTTCTACGGTCATTGGCCTTACGCCTAGCGCCATCGCTGCTGCGCAATCGACCGCCCAGTCGCGTTATGGTTTCGATGCGGGAGTGCTCGCATCCAGTGGGCGCGAGTTGGAAGTAAAAGACACGCTCGTTAAGCTGGATTGGAACATTAACAAGAATCATCGTGCCAGCGTGCGCTACACGAAGACCGAGCAAAAAGAACCGATCTTCCCGAATTTCTTCCCGACCCCATCTACCGCTTTATCGCTGAGCACCAATTGGTATTCGCAAGATAAAACCATCGAAACCGTAGTGGGTCAGTGGTTTGCTGATTGGAGCCCGAATTTCTCGACAGAGACCAAAGTCTCGCAGCGAAACTATCACAGCGAGCCCAAGAACAATGCGAACCTGCCACAGGTTTCGTTGAGCTTCACGGGTGCATTGCCTGTCGGTACCCCAGCGTCCGTGCCAACGGGCACTCGCAATCTGCTGTTCGGCACGGAACGCAGCCGCCACACCAATATTCTCGATACGAAAACGCTCGACGGCTACCTCGGCGGTATTTACACCATGGGCGCGCATGAGTTGAAGTTTGCCGGTGACTACCAAGACAATAAAATCTTTAATGCGTTTTTGCAGGATACCAAAGGCAATTACACATTCAACTGCCAAAACAGCAGCGCGACCTACACCTATACTTTTGGCACCGTGACTTGCGCAAATGCGATCGAAATTGAGCGCGCTGTTCTGGAAAACTTCTCGCGTGGTCGCCCGACCACCTACACCGTGCAGGTACCCGCTCAGGCAGGCGGATCATTGAACGACGGTATTGCCAGATTTAATATTAAAAATTATGGCGTAGCACTGCAAGATACCTGGACGGTCAGCCCAAATTTGACGTTTATGTATGGCGTGCGTTTAGATACACCCGCCATTTCGCAAAAACCATTGCGTAATAATGCGGCGGCGGCACCGCTCGTCGCCGGCAGCGTCAACGGTAATACATTAGTGCGGCAGTCAGGTGGTTTTGGCTTGGACAATACCGTGACCATTGATGGCAATGATCTTATTCAGCCACGTTTGGGCTTTAACTACACCTTTGATAGCAAGCTGCCAATGCAACTGCGTGGCGGTGTTGGTTTGTTCCAAGGAGCCGCGGCTAGCGTATGGCTGTCAAACGGCTTTTCGAACTCGGGCGTGGCCACGCGTTTGGTCGGTTGCGGCGGAAACTTTGCCGCATGTCCTGCTGCGGGCGGTATTTTTAGTGCCGACCCCGCCAATCAGCAAACCAACTTTGCAGGCGCGGCACCGGCGGCCAACGTCGACTTTATAGACAGCAAACTCGGTCAGCCATCAGTTTGGAAAGCCAACCTTGCGTTTGATATGGAGCTGCCCGGTGGTATTGTCGCGGGCTTCGAGTATTTGTATACGAATACAGAAACGGGTATTTACTACCAACACCTTAACCTGGGTGCACCAACCCGAGTGGGCATTGATGGGCGCCAATTCTTTTACACGGCAAGT
>JBBRZG010000242.1:0-3464 GCA_038236905.1 Burkholderiales bacterium | reverse complement strand
CCCCGTCTGGCCGGAATGATGGCGATTCGGGAGAGTTTTACCGAACTTTTTTCGCACGGACCCAACGGCACGGTGCATGTCAGCGAGCTGCGTAACCAGGTGAGCCAGACACTTGCGGTACATAACGTCTATGAAACATTCCAGGTTAAAAATGATCCCGCCACCAACAGCATTCCGCCGGTGCTGGCGACCAACATTTATCTGCTCACACCGAACGGCTGGCGGATGACATTGCATCACGCGTCAGTTTCACCGCGCGGCACTGTGGCCGAAGAGCAAGGCGTGTCCAGGATTCTGCATTGATGGCGCGATCTGTGTTTGCGGCGCTGATGCCGGTTGGAGTAATGAGCCTGATGGAGATGGCTGCGATCATTTCCGTAAACGCCCACGCCGCTCCGGCCCCTGATCCCAGCAAAATCATTCGCACCGCGATTCAATCCGCGGAAAAAGGCTTCGACTGTGCGGTGGAGTCCGATGAAATTACCGGCTCGCTGTGTGACAGCATTTTTGATTCGCTATTGCAATACGACCACTTTGCACGTCCGGCAAAATTACAACCGCGCGCCGCCACGGCACTGCCTGAAATTTCCGCCGACGGGCTGACCTACACGCTGCATTTGAAGCCGGGCATTATCTTCACCGACCACCCCGCATTCAAAGGTAAGAAGCGTGAGCTTGTGGCTAGCGACTACGTGTACAGCTGGAAACGCATGCTCGATCCCGCGCTACGGGCACAGTGGCAATTCTTGTTTGATGGCAAGCTGATCGGCGGCGACGAGCTGGTCGCGGATGCCAAGAAAACCGGCAAGTTTGATTACGATAAGCCCATTCCCGGCCTCGAAGCGCAGGACAAACACACGCTCGTCATCCGCCTTAAAGCGCCCGATTACAATCTGCCCTACATTCTGGCGATGCCGGGCACCAGCGCGCTGGCGCGCGAAGTCGTGGAATATTACGCACCGGCCGTCGGCGAGCATCCGATCGGCACCGGCCCGTTCCGGCTGAAAGAATGGCGGCGCTCGTCCAAAGTAGTGCTGGAGGCAAACCCCGATTTTCGCGAGGAATATCTGCAAACCGCCGGCAGCGATGACCCGCGCGATCAAGCGCATATCGAACACATGAAAGGCAAACGCTTGCCGCAAATTGCCCGCGTTGAAATCTCGCCGATTGAAGAAGAGCAACCGCGCTGGCTGGCGTATCTGAATAATGAACATGATTACATCCGGCCGATTCCCACGCCGTTCATCGATACCGCCGTGCCCAACGGAAAATTAGCGCCAACACTAGAGAGGCTTGGCATGACGACCCGGCCCGATGAAGTAGCCTGGCTCACCTACACCACGTTCAACATGAACGATAAAATATTAGGCGGATATACGGCGAATAAAATCGCCTTGCGTCGCGCGATTTCGATGGCCTATCCGGTCGAGGACGAGATCGCGATTGTGGAGAAAAATCAAGCGGTAAAGGCGTATTCGCCAATTGCAGAGTCTTCTGTCGGGTTTGTGAATGAACGGGTGGCGTATCTCGATTACAACCCCGGTGCCGCCAAGGCACTACTCGATCTTTACGGCTATCTGGATCGCGATGGCGATGGCTGGCGCGACATGCCCGACGGCTCGCCGCTGGTGATTGAACACGCCACCACGCCCGACCGGCGTGATCGCAGCCGTAACGAGCTATGGTCGCGCGCGATGGAGCGCATCGGCATTCGCATGAATTTCAATAAAGTTGAAAAACTCCCCGAACTGCGTCGCTTGGCCAAAGAAGGCTTGATTCAGATGTTCACGTACGGGTGGATCGCGGATTACCCGGATGGTGAAAATTATCTCCAACTATTCACGACCAAGTCCATCGGCGGCGCGAATTACGCGCGATTCAGCCTGCCTGAATACGACGCGCTCTACGAAAAAGTAAGAACCATGCCGGATAGCGCCGTGCGAACCGCCATGTATCAGCGCATGGTGCGGCTGTTGTGGGTCTATAACCCATGGCGGATCAATACTCTGAAGCGCGGCACGATCCTAATTCAGCCATGGGTGCTGGGATACAAGAAGCACCCCTTTTCGAGCGAGCCCTACCGCTATCTGGATGTCGATCTGGATGTACTGAAAAAGGCAAATACGAAGGCAAAGCAATGATGCCGCCGCAGCCGCAGATGCCGCAAATGCCGTTATGGGGAAGCACCCCTGCACGGACGCGAATATTGGTGGCCTTCAATATTGTCGCCGTGATCGCAGGCGGCTTGGCAATCGATGCCCTCTTCAAATGGCCCGGCCAGATTGCCGCGATCATCTGGACTTTCGTTGTTTGGGCTTGGCTTTATAAAATCGCCGGTCGCGACGAGCGCCGCGTGATGATTTTGGCCACCGCGATTGCAGGCTTTGGCGAAATAATCCTCTCGCTGGTGTGGGGAATTTACGATTACCAGTTTCATAACGTGCCGCTGTTCGTGCCGCCCGGACATGCGCTGCTGATGACGCTGGGGCTGCTGGCATCGCGATATGTGAGCCTGCGCGCCGCATGGGCGATTGCGACACTCTCCAGCATCTGGGCGGTGTATGCGTGGGTCGCGGGCTTTGATCGGTTCGGCGTGGTTCTGCACGGCGTATTTATCATCTGCATGTTTGCGGGCCGCGCTAAATCGCTCTATGCGACGATGTATGTTCTCGCTTTGACGATGGAGCTGTATGGCACTGCCTTGGGCAATTGGTCATGGCAAGCGACCGCCCCGCTGCTTGAGCTGAGCGCCGCCAATCCACCGTTCTCCGCCGGGGCATTTTATGGGCTGCTGGATTTGCTGGTGCTGGCAACATTGACGCGGTGGCCCAAGCGGGTTGCAGTACTAACTTAAAATGCGAAGACTGAGAAATGGAAAATGAAAGGGACATCTTGAACAAGAAAAAATCACGCACTGAATCATATGCCATAGCGGAGGGCGCGTTTACCAATCCGTGGTTAGCGACGTCGTTGCGTAAATCCCTAATCGTGTCGCTACTTTTCTCAGTCACTTTTGCATCGATGGCTTCAGCACAAACGCCGGCCAAAGCGAGTGCTTTCCCGTATTCTGCTCGAGCGGTGCCGTCAGCCAAACAATCCAAATCTGCTCCAGCAAGTACGCTAAATAAAATCATCGCTGACTACGAAGCCTTTAACCGCGCCGAGGATCCAATTGCGTCCGGTGAAGAAGGCGACTTGGTGGCGCTCTCAAAATTGCCCGGCATCACGCCAGCTGATGACGAGCGCCGCATTCGCGCGTTGACGCAGTTTAAAACGCGCCTTGCCGGGATCCAATCGCAGGGGCTGAACGTTGCAGACCGGCTCAATCTAACTTTCCTGACGCGCGTGGTTGATATGTCGATTGCGACGATCCAGTTCGATGCCGGACGTTTGGGCTTCACCAATGAAGGTGGCCCGGAAAATTTGATGGGTGAGTTAGGCGCAGGAACCATTATCCGCAACCT
>JBBRZG010000241.1:0-3723 GCA_038236905.1 Burkholderiales bacterium | reverse complement strand
TTCATGGCAATGCCAGCGTTGAGGGTGTCCACCAAATGGTCAATGCGCTCTGAGGCTTCAGGCGCAGTTTTGCCCAGCCGCGACCTAATCCGTGCCACGTCAAGTTTGGCGGAGGTGAGCAATGCGCCTAGCTCGTCATGCAAATCGCGTGCGATGCGGTGGCGCTCGTCCTCCCGCGCGGTTTGCAGGTGCTCGTTCAACTCGACCAATTGCGTGGTGCGTCGCTCTACCTCGCCTTGCAGGTGTTCTTGTTCGGCCTGCATCGCTCGCTGGTGGGTTTCTTGCTGGTCCTTGAAGGCCCGTGTGTGTTTCAAATTCAGCAGCACAAGGAACAAACACACCGTCGTCAATAGTGCGACACCAATGCGGCCGTAAAGCACAATTTCTGATACGCCTTGCTGACTCGCCTGCAGATGGCGCGTCTCGATTTCCAATAGTTTGTTTGAGGATTCGCGGATTTCATTCATATATTCCCGGCCAATACCACTGAGCGTGATTTCCTGGCCTGCTTGCCACTTCCCATCTTTTTGCATTTGCACAGTGAGCGCGAGCTCTGACAATTTAGTTTTTGTCAAAGCATGCAGCTCTTCTAGGAGGGGTGCTGAGGTCGAATCTCTGCTGTAGGCAGCTTCTAGCGCAATGAATGCCGCATCGATATTCTTTAGCGCCGCAGTGTAGGGCTCTAGGTATTCTGCGCGGCCGGTTATCAGATAGCCGCGCTGCCCTGACTCGGCCTCTAAAATCCACGCGTTTAAATTGTATAAATTACCCCGATTCGTCGCCATGGTGGTTAGTCGTTGCACCAATTCGGAGGCCCGATGGTTTGAGCCTTCGGTAAAGGCCAGCATCGCGATGGTCGCGAGTAGCAACAGCAGCATAGCCACTGGGTTTTGCCTGAAAACGATGGGTAAATAGGTGCGCATGGCCGAGTCTAGAATAGAAAACTACTGCAACGCATCAGATGACGAAAAACCATGATCCGGATAGCCATCGTTGACGACCATGCCATTGTTCGTGCGGGACTGCGGCAGTTTTTTTCCGACCATTCAGACCTCTCGGTCGTCGCCGAGGCGGCCAATGGCCGCGACGCGATTGATATTGTGCGGGCCGGCGGTGTCGATGTGGTGCTGATGGATATTTCCATGGGAGATCAAGGCGGCGTGGATGCCTTGCTTGCCATCAAAGCACGGGCCCCAGATCTGCCTGTGCTGATGTTGAGCTCGATGCCGGAAACCCATTACGCGACCGCATTGTTGCAGCAAGGAGCCAGCGGCTACTTGATGAAGGATTGTGATCCCGAGCAGATTGTTGAAGCCATTCGCACCGTGGCGCAAGGCCGCAAATACATCAGCAAAGCGGTTGCTGAGCGCTTGGCAGAGGCGCTGGCGGGCGGCCTGGAAAAACCTTTGCATCAGCAATTGTCGCAACGTGAACTGCAAGTGTTTTTGCGGCTTGCGGGCGGTGAGGCGGTCGGTGCCATTGCCACCCATATGTCACTCAGCGCCAAGACAGTTAGCACTTATCGCACCCGTATCATGGAAAAGTTGAACCTTGCATCCAACAGCGACTTGACCTACTACGCGCTGAAAAACGGCTTGATCCAATAGCGATATCTGTTCTCAGTTGAATTCAGCGGGAGCGGTGTTGCCCGCCTCGCCCGCTGCCAGTCGCCCACAGTACAACATCAGCGCATCTAGCTCATTCGACTTGTCGAAGACCTTGCTGGCACCTAGTTCGCCGCACTTTTGGCGTATTTCAGGCGTGGCGTAGTTGCTTAAAACGACCATTTTGCAATCTTGCTTTGCGCGGTCGACGGCGCGCAGCACACCTAGGCCCGATCCGCCCTTCAAGAAAATATCAACGATGACCAAGTCCGCATAGTGGTCGGACTCCGTGAGCCACTTAACCGCTGTTGTTTCGTCTTCTGCGAAACCAACCACCACAATTGGAGCCATTTCCTCCAGCGCGGCGACCAAGTTATCCCGAATGACTTGACTGTCTTCGACGATATATGTTTTTAGAAGTTGCATAGACGGCTTCGCTCATTTGATCGGAACAGAAAATCCAAACATCATCCCGAATATTCGCGAATTCTATTCCCAATAGAGATGCTTGTCATGGGTCTCGACAGGCAGGAACGCAATATCTTTTCTATGTATTCAATCGCACAGACTACGGTGTGAAATTCCCTTAAAAGGCGTACTCCTTGAACTTATATGTACACAACGAAGGGCTCTTTTATCTGCACGTTTTGAATCCGAGTCCAACGAAATACTATTTTTTACCTGCTTAGGTCGCGCGTATTAAATCGTTAATCAATCTCTGCTATTCTTTCTGCAAAATAAAAAATAATTATCTATGGCATCGTTCAAGATTGCCAGCGGATCATCATAGGAACTGTGACCTATGCCGTGCAAAGCGTTGGGTGGGCCGTACCTCGCTACAAGGGAAATTTACTTCTATGCTGTCACCCAAAATACTCTTGGTCGATGCTGATGCAGCCGGCCTCATGGCGCTGGAGAGTTTGCTTGCCCATTCTGCGATTGAAAACGGGTACCAGTTGGTCACCGCGCGATCGGGCGAGGAGGCCCGGCGCTTGGTACTGCAAGACGATATTTCTCTGAT
The DNA here is from genome assembly GCA_038236905.1 of Burkholderiales bacterium. GTDB lineage: Bacteria > Pseudomonadota > Gammaproteobacteria > Burkholderiales > Usitatibacteraceae > UKL13-2. Next base: position 1,098 of record JBBRZG010000241.1, on the reverse strand, counting down.
ACTGCTGGACGTCAGCATGCCGCTTATGGATGGCTTTGAGACTGCAGAAACAATCCATTCGCATCCCCGTTCTGCATCCGTCCCCATCATTTTCATCACAGCGTATTTGGATGATGAAATGCGTCGACTCAAGGACTATCAAAAAGGCGCGGTGGACTATCTGTTCAAACCCGTGATCCCTCAGGTGCTGCAGGCCAAGGTGGCAGTGTTCGTTGATTTGATCAAGAAAAATATCGAACTCCAACTCAAGACAGACGAACTAGCAAGGCTCAACCAAGACCAGCGTGCGGAGACCATGCAGGACCTACAGTGGCTGAACGCCCAGTTGGATGCCGAAGTGGCGGTGCGAAAAATGGCCGAGCAGCGTGAACACGAACTGGCGATCCGTGACCCGCTCACGGGATTGCAGAATCGACGTTCTTTGATGGAACATTTGGAACATGCGCTAACCAATGCCGCGCGACGCAAGGAGCAGGTCGCCCTGCTTTTTCTGGATCTAGACAAGTTTAAAAATGTCAACGACACGCTGGGGCATGACGTCGGAGACGATTTGTTGCGCGAGGTCTCCAAACGCCTTCTTGCGGCAGTGCGTGAGTCGGATGTTGTTGCGCGTCTGGGGGGGGACGAATTTGTCGTTCTTCTGGAAGGTCTATCGTCATCGTCGCTCGCGTCCACGGTTGCTCGAAAAATTGCTGTCTCAACTTCAAAAGTTTATGAGATTGGCCCGCATGCCATCCACACCTCATCAAGCATCGGCATCAGTATGTATCCGCAGGATGGCACCACGGTTCAGAATTTGATGAATCGTGCCGACCAGGCCATGTACCACGCAAAAAACAAGCAACGCGGGAGTGTGGAGTTTTTCCGTGACGAAATGAACGTCCGCGACGTTGAACGCTCGCAGTGTGAGGGTGAGTTGCAACTGGCGTTTGATCGAGATGAGTTTGAAATCTTTTATCAACCACGGTTGGACATTGGTACTGGCGAAATCATTTGTTTCGAAGCATTGCTGCGATGGAATCATCCACGCGTGGGATTGATGGATTCGGACAAACTTCTGACCATCGCCGCGGCAAGCGGCAAATTAACTGCGCTGGG
>JBBRZG010000240.1:0-3817 GCA_038236905.1 Burkholderiales bacterium | reverse complement strand
TGCCCAACTCCCGGAACGTCGGTACATCTGGAAACTGCGGATGACGCTTTTCCGTCGCCACGGCCAGCATGCGCGTGCGACCTTTTTGCGCAATCGCCAAAGTCACATACGACATCGCCATACTCACATGTCCGCCCAACAAAGACGCCACCAAATCGCCGGTGCCTTTGAAAGGAACATAGGTTGTTTTGACTCCCGCCACGCCGTTAAAGCGTTCCGTCGCCATATGGTTCGCCGAGTTAGTGCCGGAGCCTGCAATCGTGATGTCGTCAGGTTTTTCTTTGGCGGCTTTGACCAAATCCTGATATGTCTTGTAGGGGCTTTCGCTGCGCACAATGATCGCATCAGGCGTGTAGTGGTAAAAATACACATTGGTCAGATCTTCAGTCTTGTATTGCACCTGCCCCTCGAGCGGCTGCAAAACGATATGCGGGAGATTAGTGCTCATGAGCGTGTAACCGTCACCCGGGAAACTGTTGGTCTGGGCCCATGCCAAGGCACCACCGGCTCCGGGCTTGGACTCAATAATTAATTCCTGATTATATTTTTTGCGGAATACCTGTTGCTGAAATCGCGCGCCGATGTCGGACTCGCCACCGGGCGCAAACGGCACGATATATTTAACCGGCTTGTCGGGGTACGCCGCAATCGATGGTTGAGCCACCACCGGTTGCAAGACCATAACCGTCGTGGCCCCAATCAATGCCAGCGTCCCCACCAACCCAAACATTATCCGTCGCACAGTATTTTTCATTTCCGCTCCAATTGATATTTTTACGTGGGCATATCGCTTATGTCATATCGGGCGATACGCAAAATATAACGCTTTGTCAAAATTCGCTTATCACACGATAGCTTCAGCAATTGCCTTACCCACGTCGCTGGTGCTCGCCGACCCTCCCATGTCGGGTGTCCGCGGCCCATCTGCTAATACGGTTTCAATCGCGCGCACAATCGCGTCTGCTGCGTTTTTGTGGCCCAAATGTTCAAGCATCATCGCGCCACTCCATATCTGGCCAATCGGATTGGCGATATTTTTGCCATAAATATCGGGCGCGCTGCCGTGAACCGGTTCGAAACAACTTGGAAATTCGCGCTCCGGATTCAGATTAGCCGAGGGCGCAATACCGATCGTGCCGGTACACGCTGGACCCAAGTCGGACAAAATATCGCCGAACAAATTCGAGCCCACCACCACATCAAACCAGTCAGGGTGCTGGACAAAATGCGCGCACAGAATATCGATGTGATATTGCGATGTTTTCACGTCCGGATATTTCGCTTTCATTTCTGCGAAGCGTTCATCCCAATACGGCATGGTGATGGCAATGCCGTTTGATTTGGTCGCGGAAGTGACATGCCTTTTGCCGCGTGTCATTGCCAGCTCGAACGCATATTTTAAAATACGATCAACGCCGCGTCGCGTAAAAATAGTTTGCTGCATGACCATTTCGTGCTCCGTGCCGCCATACATCCGCCCACCGATACTTGAATATTCGCCCTCGTTATTTTCGCGAACCACCCAAAAATCGATATCGCCCGGCTTACGATTGGCGAGCGGTGAAGGCACGCCTGGCATCAAACGTACAGGACGTACATTTGCGTAAAGCTGAAATTCGCGACGAATCGGAATCAGCAATCCCCACAAAGAAATATGATCGGGCACCGTCGGGAACCCCACCGCGCCGAGATAGATCGCGTCGTGATGACGGATTTCCGCAAGCCCGTCGTTGGGCATCATCACGCCGTGTTGGAGGTAGTGGTCACAACTCCAGGGTTTTTCATCGAACTCGAAACCAAAACCAAACTTGCTACCCGCCACCTGCAAAACCCGCAATCCCTCCGGCACCACTTCTTTGCCGATACCGTCACCGGCGATAACCGCGATTTTGTGTGTTTTCAACTTGATCCCCCGCTTTAAATTAGCCTCAACTTTTTCGATATTCAACCATCATGCACGAAAAAATAAACCTCATCTGACTTTCGAACTTTGGACTTTACTTTGAACGCAAGAAACGGAGTGCTATTGCTATTTCTTTCATCTAAATTAAGCGTTTTGCGAACGGAGACTAATCATGAGCTACCGGATTGAAGGCATTAACGCCAACACATTCAGCCACCTTTTCAACCTCCCTGATGACCAACTCGCTCAGGCAAATGCGATCAGGTGTATCGCCGACGCTGAGAATGCATTTCCGTGCCGCGTTTCTCTGCGCGATGCGGCTATTGGCGAATCAATTCTATTAATTAACTATCAACACCAACCGGCACACAACGCGTACCAATCAAGCCACGCAATTTACATCAATGAAAAAGCAAGCGCACCTGCCGTATTTGAAAACGAAATCCCCCAGCAGATGAAACGCCGGCTACTTTCACTCCGCGCTTTTGATCAGTCTGACATGATGCTCGATGCCGATGTTGTTGAAGGCGCCAATGCTGAATCCACAATTCAACAGTTTTTTACGTCGGCGCAAGCCGCGTACTTGCACATTCATTATGCGAAGCGCGGATGTTTCGCGGCGCGTGTGGAAAGAAATTAATCATCACTTCTTATCCGTCGCTGGTTTTAAGCCGGACAGGTTCATGCCCTCGCACGGATCTGGCCGGGCAGTGCGCGGGGTAAACCACACATAATCAAACGCCTCGGCCTCGTTGGCGATGTTATCGATGTAATCACGCGGGGATGTTGTTGCCGCAACGACCTCGATGAAAGCAACCACCGAAATTTCAGCGCTTGGTGCAGCCGTTTGCAGATAAAGCGGCACAGCCCGGTCCCGTCTGACATGGCCGCGCCCCGCAATCAGCACCGCACCCGATGGTTTAGATGCCAACATCGCATCAGCCATGATCGCATCGCGTGCGCGCTGCACATTCGCCATTCCGAATGCCATTGAATCGGGTAGCTGCCCACAATGCCCTTCGAGCAATTCCGCCTGCAACGCCTTATTCCGCGAGGTGTTCCATGTACTCGTAAAAAACCCATCCGCAAATTTGACCGGAGACGCTTTCAATCCCTCTGAAAAGATTTTGCGTCCATCAGCACGCGATAAATTCGCGGCGCGTATCGAAGCTTTTTGCGAAATTGCAAGATCTACAATCGGCCTATATTGATCCCAGCCCCAGCCTTTGCGATTGAGCTTGCCAGCGTCGGCAATCGCCTCCGCCGTTGGATAAGGCAACATCATGGCCGCATCAATCGCCGCTTGATTCTCGATATCAAATTGTTCCATCGCCACCATACGGGGAGGCGCACCCGTTTGGGTTATCGATTTCAAAATCGCCAACTGCAGGCGATGGTGATCCGGATTGTCGTGGGTCTCACCGAGCAAAATAAATCGCATGCGGGCCAATTCCGCATACAGATCGGCTTGGGAAATCCAGCGTTGCTGTTTCACCGACCATATTTTGCCTACCAACACATGTGCAGTATCGAGTGTTGACAACCATCCGCCAGCGGGCGCGGGAGCGCGAATGAGAGCAGAAACACTCGATATGGCGCAACCCGCCGATAGAAAAACCGCGGTGATACATGCGAGTAATGCCAACATAAAACTTCTGGGAGGAGACAATTTTGAAATCATTTTATAAACCTGACTTTAGGAAATCATGCGCTAGTTTAGCCACACAGTGCTCGGACGCGCATCAGAGCCAAGTAGTTGCCTCGCATCCGTTGACACCATTCGCGTTGAACGAAATGGAGTGGTCTGCTAGCCAACCAAAATCGGCGTGCCTTGCGCGACTAGAGGTAGCCGCTAAAAGTGGTGCTCGCAACCCACCTGCTTGGGGACCAGCTGGCGTCAGCCGGCATGCAAGG
>JBBRZG010000239.1:0-3834 GCA_038236905.1 Burkholderiales bacterium | reverse complement strand
TGTGACTTTACGAGCCCGACCCGAAACCCTCAATCGGATTGCGACGAAATGGCGAAAACAGCGCGCGAACTGACAAAAAATGAGCGGAAAGAGCGCGGAGATTTTGAAGAGCGCTGTGTGTGGAGAGGGCGCGTAGAGCGCAGTAGGCGCACGGAATGATGTGAGCGATGTGGTCACTCTCGGATGAAGTCGCAGTCACGCGAGAGGTTCCTGAATAAGTATTGTTTTAAAATAAAGCCTTTATAAGCAATCACTTATCGATTTAAATAATTTGTGACTATATGGAAATAATTAGAAAATCCGCAGTATAGTCAATTGCCATTTCGCCGTGCCTAGGTGCTTCCGAGCTAGCGCGATCAGGCGGGAGGTGTCGACAAAATCGACTATTTAACAATAATGAAGGGATTTGCAATGAACCGTAAAACGAACAAATTAGCTGTCGCTGTTTTCGTTGCTTGCAATACTGGGTTTTTTGTTTCCGCAGCAGAAATGTCGGTCAACACGGACGACGGAATAGAAGTCAATGCCGTTGAAAAGGCGTTGAGCCATCTGACCTCAAAAAGGTCGGGCGGATCTTCGGATTTATCATCGGGTCTCTTCCTTTCACCGGATGACTCGTTCATTGCGCGCGATGTAATGATCGACATGGACGGGACGCAGCATGTGCGCTTTGATCGCAAGCTGCGCGGCCTGCGCGTAATCGGCGGGGACGTGGTGGTGCATTCAAGCGCAACCGGTCAGCTGCTCGATATGAGCCATGGTGCCGATTCCTCAAAACGTGTTTCGTCTACTGCAAAACGATTCGCGCTTGATATGAACGTCGCCGATGGCGCAGAAGCAACCGCACTGGCTCAAGCCAAAGCGATGTTTCAAGGTGTCAGCCGTTCGACGCCGGTAGCCGAGAAAGTCTTCTACGCGCGCGATGTCGAGCCAACATTGGCTTTTGATGTGTTGATCAAGGGCATGAGCACAGACGGCACGCCGAGCGAAATGCATTACATCATTGATGCGCAGAAAAATATTCTGCTCGACAGTTTTGATGATGTTCGCACCTTGCTTTCTCGCGATGTTTCAGTGAACAGTAAAATGTTGAATGACGCCGCTACTGACGGCACGATTGACGGCGCGGCATCGTCATTTCTCGAAAAAAGCGCGACCTCACTCGCCAAGGCGGCCGCATCCGGGAGCGGTAAGAGCCTTTTGTCTGGCACCGTTGCATTGACCACCAATAGCATCACTAGTGGCTATGAATTGCGCGATCCAAGCCGTGGCAGTCATTACGCGACCAACCTGAGCGGCGGAACGTCCGGTAACGGCACGATCTTCACCGATGCCGATAACATATGGGGTAATTTCGCCACAACCAGCAACCGTACGGCGGCCGTTGACGCGGTTTATGGCCAGAATCTCACTTGGGATTTTTATAAAAATGTCTTGGGTCGTAACGGCATTGCCAACAATGGCGGTGGCGCGTTTTCACGAATCCATTACGGCAGTAATTACGTCAACGCGTTTTGGAGCGACGGCTGCTTTTGTATGACCTATGGTGATGGCAATGGCTCGACGTATCTGCCATTGGTCGCCATCGATGTGGCAGGCCATGAAATGACGCACGGTGTCACGTCTCGCACCGCCAATCTCACTTACTCGGGAGAGTCTGGTGGTCTAAACGAGGCCATTTCGGATATGGTCGGGACGTCGGTGGAGTTTTACGCAAACAATGCGAACAGCCGTCCTGATTACCTGATCGGTGAACGCATTTTTGCATCCAACAAAGGCGTCGCGACGCCGACCAAGGCGTTGCGCTACATGTTTAAACCCAGCCTCGATGGCGCGTCGCCAGATTGCTACACCAGCAGCATTGGCTCGCTCGATGTTCATTACTCGTCCGGCGTTGCAAACCATTTCTTCTATCTGGTTTCGCAAGGAGCGGTCAGCCCACCCGGCTTTAACTTAAGCGCCTCGCAGTTGGTCTGCAATGGAAATACAGCGTTGGCAGGAATAGGGCGCACCGCGGCGATTAAAATTGTCTATCGCGCGTTGACGACCTACATGACTTCCTCAACCAACTACAAGGGTGCCCGCACGGCGATGCTCAAAGCGGCCACGGACTTGTATGGCAGCACATCGGCGCAATACAGCGGCGTGGCAGCGGCCTGGTCTGCGGTGAATGTGAACTAATAGCAGGCGTAACAATAAGTGAAATCAAAAAGCCCGGCTGCGATTGCAGTCGGGCTTTTTTATGGCGGTGATGTTCTTGCGTCAGCGCGTGTTTGAAAAATATCGCCAAAGGACGCAGACCATGAATACGGCGACGCCAAGTGCAATCCGTATTTTTCAAAAAAGCGGTTATAGCGGCCGCGTATGCTTCGCGAGTTATGATTCTGCAATGCAAAATTTCCTCAAGCCGTTTTTTCCGACCGTGGGTCGGGACAATAATTTCGACATATTGCGTGTGCTGGGCGCGGCGCTCGTCATTTGGGGTCACGGCTGGGACCTAACCAAAACACCCGGGGAGCCAGTAATTTTGCTCAGCAATTTCTCGCTTGCGGGCGCGCCACGCGGGGTGTGAATATTCTTTTTCATCAGCGGTTATCTGGTCAGCGAAAGTTTTCAAGCGCGTAGCTTGTTCGCGTTTACTGAGGCACGTTTTTTACGCATTTACCCGGCGTTTTTGGCGAGTCTGCTGTTCGGCGTCATCATCGGTGCGTGCGTGACGACCCTGCCGTTTAGGGATTACGTAAGCAACGAATATACATGGCGCTACATTTACCGCAGCCTGCTGACGGATATCCAATTACCCTGCCCGGGGTGTACGCGTCGCTTCCTTTCGCGAGCGGTATTAACGGCTCGCTGTGGACGATTCCCATCGAGATGATGATGTATGTGGGCGTTGTCATTGCAGGACTGCTGACGTTGCTACGGTGGCCAACGATTTCGTTGCTGGTGATCGCAGGTGTAATGCTGACCCTGATCAGCGAACTCAGCCGTGTGTTGCTCATCCCGCGCGTGACGCAGGTGTATGCACTGGTGTCGGTGCTTTGTTTTGCGTTGGGGATGATTTTCTACACCAATCGCTCGCGGATTCCATTGCACGGATCCGGTGTTTTGGCCATTCTCGGGCTCATCATTTTGACGGGTAACACCAAGCCGCCGGGCAATATATTTGTGTGTATCGCGATTGCCTACGCCACCGCATGGCTTGCATTTCATCCGCGCGTTCGCGTCAAAATTCCAGCGCGGTTTGGCGATATTTCATACGGGCTTTATGTTTATGCGTTCCCCATCCAGCAGACCGTGATTTATAACGTTACTGGCATCGGTCCGTGGACGCTATTCGTGGTCGCGTTTCCGATCATCGCATTCGTCGCGTGGCTTTCGTGGCACGGCGTTGAGAAGCGCGCGTTGGCTTTTAAGGGACGGCTGTTCCGGGGTGGCTTGCGCCGCGGATAAATGTGTGCCCTTTGCGCTTCGCGGGGCTAGCGTCGCGGCAGCGTTATAAAAAAGTCCAAATTAAAAGCGTGGACTGAAGGCAGCGCAGACAGGAAGTCTCAGATTCAGGCGGTGATGTAACGTAGCTCGATGACAGCGAGCGAAAAATAAACGCAAACCCTTTAACAAAATGCTGTTGCTGGATATTTTGCGCGGACGAATGATGTGTAGCGCAATTTAAAAAAAGAAACCCTAGGACTGGTGAGCTTTTATGAGGCATTTTTGCCCGTAAAGCCCACCAGTGCTAGGGTTTCATCGTTTGTACTCGTGTATGTGTTGATGTTGTTCGCAATATTTATGCATGATCGACCCGCCTTATTTCGCAGCGACGATCATGTTCTC
>JBBRZG010000238.1:0-3863 GCA_038236905.1 Burkholderiales bacterium | reverse complement strand
GGTCCTGCGGCTGACCATAACCGGTTAACGCAATCAACGTGGCATTCGCGGTAGCAGGCGCTGCCCGCAAACGCCGAGCCAACTCGTAGCCGTCGATGCCGGGTAAGCCAATATCAAGTATAAAAACTTGCACAGGCTTTGCTGAAGTTGAATCGGAAAACGAATCTGCAGGGGCAGGCTCAGTAGAGGCTGCTAACGCCAGCGCGAGTGCGCTTTCTCCCGACGATGCCACCGTGACGACGTGCCGGTCCATCTCTAAAAACGTGGCCATCGTTTTTGCCGCGTCCACGTTGTCGTCAACCACCATGATGTGCAACGCTGCCGGGGGCAATGCGATTGCGGGCACCGATGGCGACTCGATTTTTTGTTGAGCCGCTTCCGTAAGCAGAGGCAGCAAGATCGTAAATTCGCTTCCCTGTCCAACCCCCTCGCTTCTGACGGCAACCGACCCGCCGTGCAAGCCGACCAGATTCTTGACCAGAGAAAGTCCCAACCCCAAACCGCCCTCAAGCCGATCTGAGCTGCGCTCTGCCTGGGTAAAAATATCAAATATATGCGGCAACTGCGCCTGACTGATGCCAAGTCCGTTGTCGCGAACGATGACTTTCGCTTGCTCGTCCGCCGTCAGCAATTCCAAAACAATGTTGCCGCGCGGGGGCGTATATTTCGCGGCATTGGTCAAGATATTGGCAAAAACCTGTATCAACCGCATCCGATCTCCTTCCACTTGCACCACGCCATCGACCAGCCTCAGTGAAAAATGATGGTGCTGCTTTTCCATCAGCGCGGCGGTTTGCTCAACGGCTTCGGCCAGCACACTTTTTAAGTCAACCACCTCATGTCGCACAGATACCAGGCCTTTATTGATGCGCGTAACATCCAGCAGATCTTCAATCAACCCGGTCATGTGTTCGGCTTGTCGCAGCACGATTTCGCTCATGTCTATGCGCATCGTCTCGGCAATACCGGGGCGGCTTAAGATGCGGGCCGCGGTGGTAATCGGCGCAATCGGGTTCCTGAGTTCATGCGCCAGCATCGCCAGAAATTCATCTTTACGGCGATCAACATCGCGCAGCTTCTCTTCTGCCACACGGCGTTCAGTGAGGTCGCTAAACACGCCCACGTGTCGGGTCCACGCGCCATCCGCATTGCGTTGTGCCGCGCCGGAACACAAAATATGTCGCACGCCGCCGTCGGGCGCCATGATTTGGTACTCGTAATGGAGCCTGCCGTGCGTGGCCAAACTTAGCGCCACGTCGGCTTTCACGCGGTCAATATCGGCAGCTAATATCCGGTCGAAATAGTGTTCCTCGCGGTGCCCCTCGTGGTCGGCGAATCCAAATATTTCGCGGGTTCGTGATGAGCACTCCACCTCACCGGTCGCGCTATTCCAATCGAAGGTGCCAAGCTCTGAAATCGCCATCGCGTTTTCAGATCGCATTTGGCTGATGCGAAGTTTTTCCTCTATTTCTCTGCGTTGCGCAATGTCCTTGAAAAAGAGCGCCAGCCCGCCCTCAAGTATCGGATAAACCCTGATTTCGAGCAGCGTGCTGCGGCCATTCGGGCATTTGATGGTTTGTTCGAACGTCTGCGGTTTACCGGTCGCCATCACCTCCCGATAATAACTTTCCAGCGGCGTGCCGACGATTTCGGGCCAAAATTCCCAAAAATTGCGATCAAGCGCCTCGGCCGGTGAGCGCTGGCCGATCCGCAAGCCTGCGGCGTTCATGTCGATCAGACGCCAGTCGCTTGCGACGCTGGCAAAACCTTCCGACATGCTATCGAAAATATGCTGGCTACGATCGCGTTGGCTACGCATCTCGGCTTCCGCGCGCCGATGCTCAGTGACGTCATTGCCGCTCACAAAGACGCCTGATACGCGGCCGTCTGTATCCTTAATGGGCTGATAAACGAAATCAAGATAACGCGCCACCGGCGCATCTTGCAGATGGCTTTCTGCACTATCCCGCAACATAAACAAGCTGCTCTCGGTCACGACCGCTACGCCTGATTGGTAGGCCTTATCCAGCATTTCCAAGAAGTCCTGACCTTCGGTTTCTGGAATTGCTTCGCGGATCGATTTGCCGATTACATCCCGACTCAATAGCAGACGTCGACAGGTGGCGTTGACCAATTCAAAAATATGTTGCGGCCCTTTCATCAGCGCAATGAATCCAGGAGCTTGGTCAAACATGGTCTTAAGCTGATCGGCTGCCAGTCGGGTGCTGGCCAGCAGTGCCACGTTGTCACGCTCAATCTGAACGCGCTGCGTGGTTTCCATCGCGGTCACCATCACGCCGAGAACGAGCCCCGATTCATCGCGCGCCGGCTTGAAAATAATCGTGAAATACCGGGTTTGGGGTCCGTCACTTGAGTTGAGCACATATTTCTGGTCTTCCAGAAATGTCGACTCGCCCGAATCCATCACCCGTCGAAAAATCGGCTCATTGAACGCCCATACTTCGGACCAGCAGGCTTTATGCTCCTGCCCAAGGGCGGCCGGGTGACGCGGCCCCATGAACAAGATATAGCCATCGTTATATATTTGCGTTAGCGTGGCACCCCAAAGGACCATTGTCGCCACCGATGAATCAAGCACTGCGCTGACCGCAATGCGCAACGGCGCCTCCCACAACTCAATCGGCCCGAGTGGTGTAGCGGCCCAGTTACGGCTACGAACGAGCGCCGCCATTTCGCTGGTACCGGGTGGCCATTCATTTGAAGGCAACGTTGAATTCATTTTTCCACCGGGTTCGATACGGGGGTGCAGTAAAACCCCGGGCATCTGAGAAGATTGAAGAAGATTGGAGGGTGGGCGGGCGATGGTTCCGAACTTCGGCGACCGTGACGCGGTTTGCAAGGGTTCGCAATGAATCGACAAAACGTGACACACTATGTTCGTTAACGCACAATACTCCTCGCGGGTAATTTTTGCTTCGTATATTTGCCAACCAAGCGTAGGTTTAGTGACGCGGCACGCATGCTTTTGTCCTAACAGCCGCTCGCAAACTCGTCCATTCCGACTCGGAGCCCATGATGAAATCTCTGAAAATTCTCTATGTCGAGGACAACCCGCAGATTCGCGCCACAGTTTGCGAATTGCTTGAAAGCGGCTCGCAAAAAGTAGTTTCATTTGCCACGGCCGAAGACGCTCTTATCGCGTTTGAAAAAAATTCGTTTGACGTGGTTTTGACTGATATCAGTTTGCCGGGCCTATCCGGCACCGACTTGGCGAGACGGGTGTTGGCTGCGCAGCCGGCGCAATGGGTGGTGCTATGTTCGGGTTACGCGCTGCCGTCAAATCTCACCAAGCTTGGGCCTAATGTGCGCTCCCTCTTAAAGCCATTTGAACTTGCGGGACTGGAGTCGTTGCTGGAGGAGATTGCCGTCGCGATGACCATGGCAGCACCTCCCGCTAGCGTGTCCTCTTTCAGCCCCGGCGCACTGGGGCCTACCCTCGCCTACTGACGGAATTTATCGACTTCAGTAAGGTACGAAATACCGACGGCGTAGTCGTTCCAAATTTGGCTCTATCGTGCGTCGGATGTTTCATCTTTTCGCATAGAAGCATGGCGGCTCAGCCGGTGTTTAAATTGCTGCAGTTAATCCTCAACGACAGCGCTCGACACTCACCTCAACATCCATCCCCAAATAGTCGCTGGCATTGCCGGTCCACGAACCACTCACCGGCGAGGCCTGACCAGCATGGCGGGCGAAGCCCACGCGGACCAGCTCATTTCCGCCAACCAAGTTATTGGTAGGATCAAATGGTAGCCAGCCCGCGCCGGGCAGATAGACCTGGAGCCAGGCGTGCGTCGCGCCGCCCCCTACCAGCGCAACCGAATCCGGCTCCCGCGTTTGCG
>JBBRZG010000237.1:0-3871 GCA_038236905.1 Burkholderiales bacterium | reverse complement strand
TCGAAAGCGAAGGAGCGCATTTCGGATTTACAGGACTTTGTGCGCCGTTTCTCGGCCAATAAGTCAAAGGCGCGTCAGGCCACCTCGCGTGTCAAGCAAATTGAAAAAATCAAAGCTGAAGCGATCGAGGTCAAACCGTCATCTCGTCAATATCCGTTTATTCGTTTTGATTTTGATGAGAAAGAAAAGCTGCACCGTCTTGCCGTTGAAGTGGAAAAGCTCAACAAGAAATTTGACGGCATGCCCAAGCCACTGTTTTCAAATCTGAATTTAATGGTCGAAGCTGGCGAAAAAATCGCCATCATCGGCCCGAACGGCGTGGGCAAAACCACTCTCTTGCGGATCCTCGCAGGCGACTTGACCCCCGATCACGGCAAAGTGAAATGGGCCGAAAAAGCCAAGCCGGGTTACTTTGCACAAGACCACGCGGCGGAGTTCGCGCGGGATGAGAATTTATTCGACTGGATGAACCAGTGGCGCACCCAAAACGAGGATGAGCAGACGATTCGCGGCGTGTTGGGACGACTGTTATTTTCAAGCGACGACATCAAAAAGAGCTGCACCATTATTTCTGGCGGCGAAGAAGGCCGCATGCTGTTTGGCAAGTTGCTGCTCACCCATCCCAATGTGTTGTTGATGGACGAGCCGACCAATCACATGGATATGGAATCGATTGAGTCGCTCAACACCGCGCTGGAAAAATTTAAAGGCACGCTAATTTTCGTTTCGCATGACCGAGAATTTATTTCCTCACTCGCCACAAGGATTATCGATATTAGTGAGTCCGGCGTGACCGATTTTCACGGCAGCTATGATGAGTATTTACAAAGTCTGGGTATTGCGGCGTAAATTTATCTGCCGCTAATTTTGCAGAGAATGATTACGCTCATTTTGGGTATTAGAGTTTTTGTCACAGGAAACTAGCGCACTATTCCTATTAACTTAATTGCAAATACCCATATTGGGCATTACAATGCCCGGAATGGGTACGATAAAACAAGCCGCTGTTGCCAGCGTCACATCCGTGCGGAAGCGCATCAGACCAGACGCACTCTCGCGAACCCGCGGAAGCGCGAACTCCAGCGTGCGCGCCAGCCAAGTGAAGACGCATGAGGCCCCCAGTACTGCAATTGAATCCGGCATCGCGACTGCACTATTTTCCGCCACACAGCAGCGCGTACTCGGCTTATTATTCGGCCAGCCAGATCGCAGTTTTTTCGCCAACGAAATAATTACCCTTGCGAATGTAGGCTCAGGCTCAACTCAGCGCGAATTGGCGAAACTTGAATTAGCCTCGCTAGTGCGAACCTCCCGCGTGGGCAATCAAAAGCACTATCAAGCAAATTCGGATGCGCCGATTTATGCTGAGCTTGTTAGCATCATTGCCAAGACGGTGGGTATTGTTGAGCCGATACGCATGGCACTTGCACCGCTGGCAAAACTGATTCGAGTCGCATTTGTGTACGGTTCCATTGCCAAAACAAGTGATACCGCTAAAAGCGATATTGACGTCATGGTGATCGCGGATGATCTGTCGTACGCGGACGTTTACGCGGCGCTTGAAATCGCTGAAACCAAGCTGGGACGTACAATCAGCCCTACTGTGCAGTCGCCTGCCGAATGGCAGAAAAAACTCGTCGGCAAAAATGCATTCACCGTAAAAGTTAGTAGCCAACCCAAACTTGTTTTGATCGGTAACGAGGCCGACCTTGGGTGAGCTAACTTTACCCATCATCGAATTGGAGAATCTTGCACGTATTGGTAAATTGAAAATTGAGCCAAGCGCCGAGAATGAAATCAACGGCTTAGTTGCATCAGGAACAGCACGCCTGCATGATGCAAATAATGCACAACTCTCGTTTGAAAGTCGCTTCGATCTGGCGTACAACGCGGCACACGCACTTTCGCTCGCCGCGTTACGTTTTCATGGGTATCGATCAGATAATCGTTATCTCGTTTTTCAAGCGTTGCCGCACACCGTGGGGTTACCGGCTGCACACTGGCGAGTTTTGGCGAAAGCGCACGATAAGCGCAATCTTGCTGAATACGAGGGCCACTTTGATGCCGACCCACAATTGCTCAAAGACATGCTTGCGGCGGCTGAAATAGTCAATGTGCAGTTGGCGTTATTGATTCGACCAGCCAGCAAATAATAAGAAGTCTCAATGGACGAGCTTAAACACAACAGCCTTACTCCAGTACTGATGCGGCAATTGAGGACATGCATCAAAAACCCGCTCTCGTTACGCTAAGCCCCAGCAGAAATAATATTGAGCCAAGCGCGACCAAGCCGGTCTAATCTGCATTTGTGTTTCACGCGCCAGAACACCTAGCCTGACGCTCGCTATTTAACTTACGAAACCATCATGAATCCCGCGCGATTTAATTCAGACTGTTCGACTGACATCGGCTAGGAGTCATCTTGGGTAACATCATCAGCACTGTCTGATTTGCTGTGCCCGTCAGGCCGTACCATCCACATGGTCAATGACTCGTACATCGAATATTCTGCGTCTGAATCCAACTTGAAAAGTAATCAACATGATTGAATCTGCTTCACGCCAGCCGCTGCCGCCGTTCACACGCGAAAGCGCTATCCAAAAAATAAGACTTGCTGAAGATGGCTGGAATTCCCGCGATCCGCATCGGGTTTCGCTTGCTTACACCGTCGATTCCGTATGGCGGAACCGCGCAGAGTTCCCGGTCGGCCGCGAACAGATCATCGCGCTGCTCACCCGCAAATGGATACGCGAGCAGGACTATCGACTCATCAAAGAATTATGGGCATTCACGGAAAGTCGAATCGCCGTGCGCTTCGCATATGAATGGCCTGATGATGCAGGGAATTGGTTCCGTTCATACGGAAATGAAAATTGGGAATTTGATGCAGACGGTCTTATGCGGCGTCGTTATGCAAGCATTAACGATCTGCCAATCACCGAAACTGAACGTAAATTTCATTGGCCACTTGGCAGACGTCCTGATGATCACCCGGGCCTGACTGATCTCGGTCTGTAGCGGCGGCTAATTTTGACCCAACGCTCGCGAGCGCAATCTCGAATAAGCCTCAGTCGGATTGGGCGATGCTTAAGCCGACGGCTGCGGCTGGAAGCCGATGACTGTCACGTGCATGCGCGAATTTACGAGCAGCTATTGCGCCTAATTTAAACGTAACCATTTCGCATGAAAGGAATCAAAATTCCATTCTTAAATGTGAAACTTTGATCGCCGCCATCACCCAACACCTCGCCGCATATTGCTGCCGTGTTAACGCATTTGACGTCTTAAATTCTCCAGAAAAGCGCGAGCTCACCGCTGTAGTCAGCGACACTGTACTTCCGTCCGAATAGTTCATCGGCGGTGTTGCTCTTACGGCAGCGCCGTTCAGCACTTTCTAGCTAGCCATTAAGGTCAACGAGGGAATATTTGACGCAAACCGTTTTGAATCGCGTTAATATTCTCGAATACTTTTTTTCACCACTGCAATTAAGGCATTCTTATTTACATCCACCCGGAGTACACGACGTGCCACTAACCTCTCTCCGCACTTTCGTTATCGTTCCCGCGTTATTTTTGATTGCCCTTCTGTTTGCTGCTATCAACGTCTCCGCCGCGCCGCCCGCACCCGCCGCAGCCGCATCGGGCGATATCAATCTAACCTCGTATGCTAGCGGCGCATGGATCCTCAAGAAGCCCGCAGAGTATGACGAATCGTGGTCAGCTTTCTGGCTCTTGGATGAACGTAGTGCCAGCGGATGGGCGACGCCGAAGGGCACCGTCACGCCGCAAGTGGTGTTGATTCAGTTGGCTGAAGAATCCGTTATCAAGACGCTTGAGTTCGATAGCGCGAATGTGGATGGTGATGGCGAAG
>JBBRZG010000236.1:0-3893 GCA_038236905.1 Burkholderiales bacterium | reverse complement strand
TCGGACGCCGAATTGGCGAGGCTGTAGTGGAGCCAGATAAATTCACTTTGATCGCCATGTGTAGCCTCAGCAGCGGCTTCGCCCAGCCGTCGAAGATGTACTACCGCGTCATCCGCCGTGATTATTCGGCTTTCGCCGTCGCGTGAAAACTGGTAACCACATACCAAACCGTTTTGGTCGGATCCGTACGAGCTGGGCGCGGTGGCAAGGGACATAATTTCGGCGGGAATGAAAACAACCAAGTTCAACAATATTTCAATATTGCCTACTTTTTATGTCGATAAGAAGTCAGGAACGGTGCCCGCTACCTGCATTGACAATATCTGCATTGGCAATATCTGCCGACCATAGCGGCTCACGATTATCGAAAACCGTAGCCGACCATGCCTAAGACTGCTCTGAAGCCAACAGCGGCTGAAACAATTTCGTCACATCAGGCGCGTATCTTCTCCAAACCATTGATTTATCCGTCTCACTATCGCCAAGGACTCGCCATGAAACGTTCGTTATTTGCGCTTACCAGCACATTATTAAGTGCGTTGTTATTTTCCACGTCCGCTTTTGCAGGCGCCGTTTTCCCGGTGGACCGTGCGGCAATTTTGGTGGGTAGTAAATTCGATTTCAAGGTGGAATTCGACGAAATATCCGACCCGAGCAATGTAAAGGTCACCGTCAACGGCGTCGATCATGCCAAAGCATTGGGCAAGCCGGCGACGTTTATTGAAAACGAAGATCAGCTCAAAGCATCGTCGCTGATGCTGCGCGATGTGGTTATTGCTAAACCGGGCCGCTATGAAATCGTCGCCTCGAATGGTAAGCAATCCATGACGGTGAATTGGGACGTTTATGACACAGGCCCGCGCAAAGCGAAGAACGTAATTTTGTTCATTGGCGACGGCATGTCCATCGCCAATCGTACGGCGGCGAGAATGTTGTCGAAAGGGATCAAGGAAGGAAAATATTTCGGTAAGCTCGCTTTTGACGATATGCCGCACATGGCGTTGGTCGGCACCTCCGGCGTTGATTCTGTCATTACCGATTCTGCAAATTCCATGCACGCTTACACAACCGGCCACAAATCAAGCGTCAATGCGCTAGGCGTGTATGTGGGTCGCGGCAAGGATAATCTGACGCACCCGAAAGTTGAAACGATTACCGAAATCCTCAAACGTAAAACCAAAATGTCGGTGGGTATCGTCAGCGACGCAGAAATTCAGGATGCAACACCAGCGGCGATGTTTGCACATACCCGGCGGCGCAGCGACAAAGAAATCATTACCGAACAATTATTTTTTGTGCAGCCTGATGTGATCTTGGGCGGTGGTTCAGCGTATTTCCTACCCAGCACCACGCCGGGTTCAAAGCGTAAAGATACCAACAACATGGTCGGCTTATTCCGCGCTGATGGGTATGCCGTGGCAACCACTAAGGAGGAGATGAAAACTGTCGCAGCCAACTCGGGAGCCAAGCGACTCTTGGGTCTGTTCCATCCTGAAAATATGGATGGCTCACTGGACCGCTTTTATTTGAAAAAAGGCACGGTAGATAAATATCCCAACCAGCCCGATTTAACCGATATGACCCGCGCGGCGATTGAAGTTTTATCGCGCAACAAAGAAGGTTTTGTGTTGATGGTCGAGGCTGGATTGATCGATAAATTCAATCATCCGCTGGACTGGGAACGCAGCGTGTACGACACCATCATGCTGTCAAACGCGGTCCAAATCGCAAAAGATTTCGCGGCCAAAAATAACGATACGTTGGTCATTGTGACCCCAGATCACACGCACGGCTTATCGATTGTGGGCACGGTTGACGATAGCAAGCCGGGCACTGATATGCGCGATAAAGTGGGCGTTTATGAGCAGGCAGGTTACCCAAATTATCCGCCTGCTGATGCCAATGGCTATCCGCCCTCAGTCGATGTGAGCAAGCGTCTGGCGATGTTTTATGGCAACACGCCCGATTATTACGAAACCTTCAAACCTAAGCTGGACGGGCCTTTTGTACCGGCGCTAAAGGATGAAAAGGGCAATATTGTTGCCAACCCTGCCTACAAAGATGTCCCCGGCGCGATCCTGCGCACGGGTAATTTGCCCGGTATTGGAACGCGTGCCGCCGATCAGGGCACTCACACCGCGGACGACGGTGTGTTGACCGCGATCGGTCCCGGCTCGGAACAATTTAAGGGCTTCATTGACAACACAGAGGTTTTCCGCGCGATGGTGACCAGCCTTGGCTTGGGGTCGGGGCAAAACAAAGTGCATGACCGCACAGCCAGCGCATTAAAAACGCCGGTAAAACCGGTCGCGCCGTCAATGACACGAGGAACGCAAGCGGCAACGAATGCGCCGAAAACACGTGAGCTTGTGAAGACCAATTGAGTGTGTCGGAACGACATCTTGAAGTGGACTTTAAATCCAGACTTGTCGCACGCTGCGCTGACCTTAACCAATCTTTAGGCAACGCGATTGCCGCGTTGATGGTCAGCATCTTCATGTTGTGGGGAGTGACTTTGCCTGGCTTGAGCTATGCGCAAAATGGTGTGCCGAGCAATCCAAAAGAAAGTACCGCAACAGAATTGCGCTTTGATGAGTTGTATTCCAAGTATGGGGTGTTGGGGCTGGAGCTGTCGTCTAAAGCCAAATCACTCGCCGGAAAATCAATTCGCGTAATGGGCTACATGGCACCCCCACTCAAGGCAGAAGCCGCTTTTTTTGTGCTGATGCGCGCGCCTGCATCGGTGTGTCCATTTTGCAGCACGGATGCCGACTGGCCGGTGGATATCATCGTCGTGTACCCCCGGCAACCGGGGCAATCGCTGCACAGCGCGACGCCAATGGCGATAACCGGACGGCTTGAACTCGGCTCAAAGATTGATCGTGAGACAGGATTTGTCAGCCAGGTACGCATTGTTGATGCAGAACTCGAGAAGTTACGCTGATGGCGCATATAGTGTCGGCGACGCTCGCCATGCAAGATATGCGGCTTCAATATCGAAATGAGCGCACTCAGTCAGTTGCTATCACCGAGACACAGATCACCGAGAGCCAGATCGGGCAGACACATATCGAGCAGACACCCAACAGGCGGACCGTGGCTGGATTTACCAATCTGCTGGATCACGCTGAGTGGTCTTTGGAGAGCGGTAAACAGGTCGCGTTATGCGGGCCATCCGGCTGCGGCAAAACCTCACTGTTGAACCTGTTGGCGGGCATTGAACAACCAGCGTCCGGCAGCATTCGTTGGGGAGACGTTGAGTTAAGCAAGTTAAGCGCCCGCCAGCAAGACGCATGGCGTCGCGATTTTCTCGGCCTGATCTTTCAGCAATTTCATTTGTTCCCACACTTGTCGGCGCTAGACAATGTGCTGCTGCCAACGCGCTTTGTCGCGCTGGCGCCGAGTGCCGTATTACGCGAGCGTGCTCAAATGCTGCTGGCACGGGTCGGTGTCCGTGCCCACGCGGATATTGCGCTACTGTCGCGCGGCGAACAGCAGCGGGTCGCGGTAGCACGCGCGTTGCTGATGTCGCCCGCGGTGGTGCTGGCGGATGAGCCGACGGCGAGTCTGGATACCGCCACCGCCCGCACGGTCGCCGCAATGCTGCGTGACTTGTGTCGCGAGCAGCGCAGCACCTTGATTGTAGCCACGCACGATCGCGACATCGCATCGACGTTCGATGCTATTTACGATGTGGCTAACGGCAAGATTACGCGGCGATGATAAATAAACTGCCCAACCCCTTGCCATTAGCGATTTCTGAATTACGCCGTCACATTTTTGGTGTGGTGATGATCGTGCTGCTGATCGCGGTGGCGGTTGCATTCGGTATTGCGGTCAGCGCCAGTGAGCGGGCCTTGCGCGAGGCCAGTGCGCGCGCCGCAGATCGGTTC
>JBBRZG010000235.1:0-3895 GCA_038236905.1 Burkholderiales bacterium | reverse complement strand
GGACACCACGCGCCATGCTTTTCGAAAAGAAACAACACCCCGCCGCGGGTTCAGGGCCCGAATCTCCATCGCGGCCAACCGCTCACACGCCACTGAACGTCTCGACCAGCACCTCTCCCACCGCCGCACTCAACGCTATGATGCAGCGTGCCGGTGAGATCATTCTCGGCAAAGATCAGCAAATTCGCCTTGCCATGGCCTGCATCCTGGCGCGCGGTCATTTGCTGATCGAAGACGTGCCCGGCGTCGGTAAAACCACGCTTTCGCACGTCCTCGCGAGTTTGCTTGGCTTGCACTATCAGCGTATTCAATTCACCAGCGATTTACTGCCTGCCGACATCGTCGGCGTGTCGATTTTTGATCGCGACTCATCAAGCTTTAGATTTCATCCCGGGCCGGTTTTTTCGCAGGTGATATTGGCCGATGAAATTAATCGTGCGTCGCCCAAGGCACAATCCGCTTTGTTAGAGGCGATGGAGGAACACCAAGTCACGGCGGATGGCGAAACCATGCCTTTGCCGGAACCATTTTTTGTGATTGCGACGCAAAATCCTTCTCATCAAATCGGCACTTTTCCGTTGCCTGAATCGCAACTCGATCGGTTTCTGATGCGCATCAAATTAGGCTATCCCGATAAAGTCGCCGAACGGGCGTTGCTGAAAGGCATTGACCGGCGTGACCTGATCGCGTCCATCACACCCGCCATGAAAGTGGACGAACTGATTCATTTGCAAAAAGTGGTGTCGCAGGTTTTTGTCTCAGATGCATTGATTGATTATGTTCTGGCCCTGATCAGCTACACCCGCGATTCGGCCCGCTATGAAATGGGCTTGAGTCCCCGAGCCGGGTTGGCACTGCTGCGCGCCGCACAAGCTTGGGCGCTGATGAGCGGCCGGAATCAAGTGCTGCCCGAAGACGTGCAGGCGATCGCCCCATCCGTCGTCGGCCATCGCCTCCGACCCGCTTCCAGCCTCGCCTCCGGCGAAGGCAAGGTACTCGATGCCGCGCAAGATTTGATGAAAAATGTCGCCATCCCCTGACGTGCCAAGCGGCTTTTTTAGTGATTTCAGATTTACGCTGCGCCAGCGCATCGCCGACTGGATTTTTCGCGCGAAATTTCCCGAGGCGGCCCCCGTTACATTGATCCAGCGAAGAATATTTATTTTGCCGTCGCGTACCGGGTATTTCTTCGCATTTGTGTTGCTGCTGTTATTGCTGACCTCGATCAATTACACCTTGTCGCTGGGATTTTTACTCACGTTTTTGCTCGGCGGCATGGTCAGTATTTCGATGCTGCACACGTTTCGTAATCTGGCGCGCTTGTCCATCAGTCCTGGCTCAGTCGATCCGGTATTTGCCGGCGAGACCGCACAATTCGCGCTGGTGCTCGCAAACCCGTCCATGCCGCGCTTCGCGGTGGGGGTAAAGCGCGCCAAACTTCGCGTGACGGTGCCGCAGTTTGGTGACATACCGCCTAACGCCGCCGCGACCATTTATATTCCGGTTGCCGCCGAAAAGCGCGGCCGCATGGCGGTGGGTCGGCTTGAGATATTTACTGAGTACCCGGTCGGCCTGTTTCACGCCTGGTCGTATGTGGATTTCGGCACCAGTTGTTTGGTCTACCCCGAGCCCGACCCCGGCGCGGGCGCGCTACCGATTGATGCCCGCTCGAAAAGCGATGGCAATATCCCGATTGCGGGCGATGATGATTTTCAATCGTTACGGACCTATAAACCCGGCGACACACCCAGACAAATCGCCTGGAAAGCCCTCGCACGTGGACAAGGCTTGCTGGTCAAGGAATTCGGTTCTATGGCAAGCGCCGACCTTTGGCTCGACTACGACGCCGTGTCAGGGTTAGATGTTGAACAGCGGCTCTCGCGATTGACCTGGTGGGTGCTGGAAGCGGAGCGCGCGCAATTGCCTTATGGCTTGAAACTGCCGGCAAATTCCATCGCTCCCGCGAGAGGAAAATATCATCGGGATGCGTGCCTTGAAGCGCTAGCATTATTTGGGTCGCAGTAGAGGCCGGACACTGCAAACACTATTATCCACGGGCATTTCAGCGGATAAGCGGTCCAAGATGCCCGTCACCATTAGGCCTGCTTTGGCCAAATTTCGATCATTGGTCCCGACCTTGGGCCTTGTTGAAGTGCCGTGCTCATTGATGAGCCGCCGCACATCAAATCGACCTAAACACTGGCTTGTAGGATCCCGCTGACGAGAAAGTTGGAAGGATCCCGACGCGGGCGAAATCGTTTAAATCTCATACTCAAGTGCTGGTTCGGAACTTGGACATACCGAATTCAGCTTACTAATCAAGGAGAGAGTTATGATCTTGCGTCACCTCAAGCGGAACTTGGATGAATTGAAATTACGAGTGGGCCCCAGCTTGTCAGCAAGTCCCTCACGTAAAGTTGCGCATCACAATACCGACCGCGACGCGCTCGCGAAACGCATTCAAATCGCGTACCGGGTCACGGCTCAAGAAGCAGAAGCGCAAATTGCGGCGGCAGAAAAGCGCAGCGCCTTCAATACGTTTAAACCCGCGCCACCAGCGACTCTGAAATCCAGCGCCAAACATTCTTTTAATCGACCCGCCTGAGTCGCTCAAGCGATGAGTGAGCAGCGAGTTAAAACCACTGACATCATTTAGCGCCCGCTTTTGCCGCCTTTTTAGGCGCAGCCCGCTCCATTAATTTTCGGCAGCCCTCCGCACCACGGTCGGCTGCTTTTTTATCGCCGGTATCCACCAGCGGAAGCAGCGCTGCCAGTGGATTGATCAGTGCCAGCACGAACGCGCCCGCCAATTTGCGCCCCAACGGTGCCTTATCCAGCGAAACTTCTGGATTGCCAAAATTTCCTGTCACCCGCAACGGCGAGCGCAGCGTCAGCAGGCTGAAATCTTTGGGCATCACTACCGCGCGCAGGTCCAGCGACTCGGTGGCCAGCGATAGCGAGCCGTCAACCCAAATGGTGCTGTCGTTGGTATCGATGACCATCACCCGCGGACGAAAAACACCCTTGTCGGCGACCAAGTCCGCCATCGCGCAATGAACCGGCAGCGCATCATCGCCCTTAAAAAATACGCCCAGGCTTTGCGCCAGATCGAGGCCGGCAATTTCGATGGCCAGGTGCGACATCGCACCCTCGCTTAATTCGGTGTGATATTTGCCCTTCAAGCTTCCCAAAATCTCGGCCGTCGAGCGCCCTGCCCCTTGCAAGGTGGTGTTGCCGTGAAGTCGGCCCGATAAAAACGGCGGCGCATTATTGGCGCGGGTCTGATGAATGGCCCGCTCCAGTTGCACGTCATCCCAGCGCAGGTCGGCCGTCCATATTGCTTTCAACTCACGCCCGTCGAGCGACATTTTGCCGCCAAAATTCCCCTGACCGGTGCGCGCCTCGATCTCATTCAAGCTCAAAATCCCATTGCTCAGAAGCAGATGAGTGTGCAATGGGCGCAAAGGCTCGAGCAGTTTGCTACCCAAATCGAGTTCGGCCATGTCGATTAAGACATTCGCATCCATGCTGCGCAAGGCCTTCAGGTCAAATGGACGGTCTGGCAGCACCATGCCACCGGGCTTTTTAGAATTACCGCCCGGCGACACACCAATGCTGGGGCCGAGATCAGCCAGAATCAACTTGGCACCTCCCAATCGGCCGGTTAAGAGCGGCATCGGGCGCGCGGTCTCAAAAGTAAAAGCGCCATTCAAACGGCTGGTGCCAATCGTTGCCTCGTCGACCACCACTGACCATGTGTCGCCTTTACGCGCGATCGCCCCATCCATGCGGAACGCAGAGGTGGTCGGCAATGTCACGCTAAGCGGGTCACCGACCGCCGCAAGTGAGGGGCCCTGCAAACGATAGCGCCCGGTAAATCCACCGAGATTCGACG
>JBBRZG010000234.1:0-3916 GCA_038236905.1 Burkholderiales bacterium | reverse complement strand
GATGGCTTGACCCAAGCCAAGCTTAACAAAATCCAGTACAAACATAACCATACCCCACGCAAATGCCTTGGCTTCCTTACCCCGTACGAGGTAGCATTCAACTGCCCTCCGCTTCTCGCCTTTCGAACTTGAATCTAGGAAAACTGCTGAAAAGCGCCGCCAATACTGGTGTTTTATTTATTTTTCTGAAGGATTTGTATAGCGTCGCCATAGCCATTCGAGCGGCCCCTGGCGATATAAGCGAAGGTAGAAGTGGCTCGCCACGAGTTGAAATGAATAAATCATGACGGCTAAAATTAGCAGCTCGCCCTGCCGCAGCCGTGCGCCCCAGCCGAGTCCATAGCCGTAGAGAAAAAACGTGATGGCAAAGGACTGTAAAACATAGTTGGTCAGCGCAAGCTTGCCTGCGGGTGCGAACAAGGCGATAAACGTTTGACCGAGCGGCGACGTCGCCATCAGCGCCAAGCCCGAAATGTAGGCAAATGCGAAGATTGGCACCAACGTTGATACCGCGACGTCGAGCCAAGTGAGGCCTATCGAAAACGCGTTTGCCATCGACCAGCCCTTGATCGAGAACGCGATATTAATCGGCAAGCCCACCAACAGTGACACCACAAAAATTCGCGTCAGTAGTGCCCGATGTTTTTCAGGAAATTGTTTGCTCACCGTAAGCCAACCCATTTGCGCGCTAATGGCGCCGAGCAAGAACAGCACCATGACCTGCGGGATCAGGAACACAAACGATGTTGTGATGCTGACAAAATCAGCCGCGCGTTGGCGCGTGACCTCGACGTAGCTGCCGGTTGTGTAAATGGCTTTTACCGCCGCAATTTCTGTCATCGCGGTCGCGTTCATGTCGGTTAATTCCGTCTCGGTCAGTTCGCCGGGACTGACCAGAACACCAAGGATGAGTGTCGCCACCGCGGTGGTGATCAGCCAAAATCTCAGCCCTTTGATCAGCGCTCGTGGCCCTCGGCCGAGGTAATGGCGCAGAATAAATGCGGTGATCGCGTAGCGCGTCAGAATCTCACCAAACCATAAAAAGACGCCGTGAAGAATGCCCAAGATCAGCATAAATGTCAGTCGGCGCGTGAATAGCATTTTTAGGTTATCGCCGCGTGCGCGCCATTTGCGCGCCTGCACCGCAAAACCATAGCCGAAGCAAAAACAAAAAATCGGATAAAACTTGAATTCCAGAAAAAACGAAATGACTAGCACGGCCGCCCGGTCAAGCAGAGTACTGACCTCATCCAGCTGGCCCAGAGTAGGTCCACCCAGTGACCAGATGGCGCTTTGAATATTGACGGCTAAAATACCGAAGAGGGCAATCCCCCGTAGGGCATCAATAATTGGCGCGCGCGAGTTCGGCGAAGTGCGCGCGGTCACGGTGCTTGAGTTTGTCATGCCCGCAGTTTAGCTTGTACCCAGCCACGGCAATGCGAAAGAAAAACTGAAATGAAACAAAAAAACAGCGGGCGACGAAATATCTATTCGAGGCCCGCCGAATTGTTACGTACTACTCCAAGGGTACAACACTCACCACCACAACAACTACACAAAACAACTCACTTCCGATGTAAATATCTTAACCAATTTACGAACCAAATAAAGTGCTGAACGTCACACAGAGCATCCCCTATTTGAGGGATGGCGCGGCTCGCCGCGTTCTGGCGATTGTGACGACAGCGTCATCAATTCGACGATGCCGCTGCTCTACAATTTAGGTTTTACGAAAGAATGATAAAAAATGTTTTTCAGAAAATATGTCCGCACCCTTCGACCATTCGCCTTCGCCATTGCGCTGCCCGCGTTATGTGTGGCGAGCAATCCGGCATATGCGTGGGGCAGCGAAGGCCACCGCGTGACCGCGTTGGTTGCCAATGAATTAATCACCCCTAAAACGCGGCTGCGACTAAATCAAATCCTCGACAACGCCGGTTCGCCTGAAGGCTTGTCGGATATTGCGTTGTATATGGATATCAACCGCAAAGAACTAAGCGAAAAAATACCCGGCTCGGAAAAATGGCATTACGACAACCAGCCGGTCTGTCAGGCCCTCACTTACGACCAATATTGTCCGAAAGGTGATTGCGCTTCCGCAAAAATTCCAGAAGTTTTTCGCAAGCTGAAAGACAACGCGACCTCCAAAGAAGATCGCGTTCTGGCGCTGCGTTTTATGGTGCACATGGTCGGCGATATTCACCAGCCGCTGCATGCCGCTGATGACGGCGATCTGGGCGCTAACCTCAAATTTGTATTGATCCCCGAAAGCGATCAAGGACGTCGACTCCACGGCGTTTGGGATACCGATATCGTCAAACGCGCGCTACGCGGAACGTCTGAATCAGACTACGCAAAAGAGTTGGTCAAAAGATATCGCGAGCGATTTGGCACATGGCAAAGCGGTGATGTCAGATCATGGATGAACGAATCGCATTCGCTGAGCAAACTCGTCACCTACGCCGCTCTCCCCAATTTTGTATGCGGCAAAGAATGGGCGTCGACGATTGTCACGCCGGTGCCGCTGCCAGAGGCGTATATGGAAAATGCCGCGGCCACCGTACCGGCGCAGCTCGCTAAAGCAGGCGCGCGGATCGCGTGGATGTTGAATCTGGCATTGGATGGAGACGTGGAAGGCGTTCGAAACGGTATTAATTGACGCCGGTCAGTCTCAATATTTTGCTAGCGAACCCGATTTCGCCCCTGATTCTTGGCCCGGTAAAGCGCTGCGTCGGCGGCGGCGATCAGGGCCGCGATTGAAGTTTGGTCTGAGGGTACGCAAACCGCCACGCCCAGGCTGATGGTGACGACCGGCGCGACTGGTGATGCAGGATGCGGAATCGCGCGCGCTTCGCAAGCCTGCCGCAGCGTTTCCGCATAAGCCGTGACGGCCGCGTGGTCGAGTCCGGGAATTAGGATGATAAATTCTTCGCCGCCATAGCGCGCGGCAAAGTCCCCGGCGCGACTCGCCGCCTGGCGGATTACCTCGGCCACCGCCACCAGACATTTGTCGCCTTCCGGGTGCCCCAAAGCGTCGTTGTAGGCCTTGAAGGCATCAATGTCGGCAAGTACCACGGCGAGTGATGTTTGCATACGCGATGCGCGCCGCCATTCCGTTTCCAGTGCTTCATCCAACCGGCGACGGTTGGCGAGGCCGGTCAACGCATCAGCGAACGACAAGCGGGAGAGATGCTCGTTCGCGAGCTTCAGCTCCTCGGTTTTTTCGGCCACCAGACGCTCCATCTCGACGTGCCGATTGCGGAGCTGATGGGTGCGAAGCCGGAACCATCCCGCCAGCACTGCGAGAAATGCTAATACGGCCAGTGCCATGAACCATAGCGTCTGGTAGTAATGCGGTTTCACGGTGATTGGCAACGCCGCGGCCGCTTCCTCCCAGCGCTTGCCATCAAGCGATGCCGCGACCCTGAAGCGATAGGTGCCGTGCGGCAGGGCGGGGAATGAGGCCTCGCGGCTTTTCCCTACCTCGACCCAATTCCGTGTGATGCCTTCCATCAGATAGCGAAAGCGGACTCGGTCGGCATTGAGGAGCGTGCTGGCGGTGTAGCGAATCGATAGCGGTACGGAGTCAGGCGGCAGCACGACTTCGGTTTCGGCGCCGGCGACATTTATTCCGGTGATGATATTTACGCCGTTTGCCGAAACTTCTTCAATGACGACTGGCGGGGGATTATTCGCGCTGGGCAGTTTGGTGGGATCAACGATGACCAGCCCCTTGAGCGACGGCAGCCACAGTCGGCCCTTGGCATCCATGCTACCCGCAGGCTGCACCCCGCCGGCAAATGTGGTGCTGCGCAGCACATATCCCGGGCCGAACCCGGTGGAGCTTACTTTTGAAATGCGCCCCTCCGCGAACGACTCCAACTCGGCGCGCGCGACGCGGTAGAAGCCGCGATTG
>JBBRZG010000233.1:0-3941 GCA_038236905.1 Burkholderiales bacterium | reverse complement strand
TTTTGGAGGACTGGCAGCCGCCGCACAAGGGGCCATTACTGGCAATCAAGCGCTGGTTGACACAGCCATTCAAGGGATGGCCGAAAATAAGCAGGGTAGTGTTGATGCTCTCTTCATTCTTGGTACGATGGGGAGGGGTGGAGCAAAGTCTGGCGTCCCGGGCAAATACTTTACTCCTAGTGAAAACGTAACCGGTCCTTATGTTAGACCAATAGGAACAACCGCAGCTCAAAGAGCTTCGGTGCAGGGCCAGCCTTGCGTGGACTGCGGCGCAATAGCCCCTCAACAGGTTGCTGACCACACTGATCCGTTAGTTGTTCAGTATTATCGAGAAGGTGCGGTAAACGTCGGACAACAAAGCACGGTTGGTGCCGTTCAACCTCACTGTCCAACCTGCTCAGCTAGTCAGGGCGGACAACTAGGAGCGTTCGGCAAAAACATGTTGAAATATTTCGGATTTTAATCGTGAAAGTTGCTTTAGACCCTGCAAACATAACCGACACTGCCACTGCGGAACAAATTTTGGTTTGCGAACGCTTCGGGTCAGATGTGGTGACTTCGACTCTAGACTCCAAGGTAGGCATTGCGCTTTCTACCTTGGATCGACTTCCGCTTACAGCAATTCGCCATCAGCCTGAGAATGGAACATGTGGTTGGTACATCTGGGGGGGTGACTATTCAGCCGATCCCGATTTTTTTCAGTCGTTGCACGTAGCTCATATTCCAGAGTACTGCCCCACGATAATTCCGTACTTGGCTCTGGCGCCCGGATGGGGGGTAATTCTGGCGCCAAACTATGAGGATGTATGGTTTGATGAGAGTCGTGTCAATTCATAGTATTTAAGATCATAGTATTTAAGACATACCTTCCTCATAAAATGGATACGAGTTCGTTATTTACGGTTAAGCAGGAACGAAAGAAATTGTTAAAAGAAGGGGTGCAGAGCTCCATCACCTCGCTGTAATAGCGAACCAAGGCATGGGTAATGTCCCGAGCATCCGGCTGAAATAGTTTGTTTCTTCAAAAGAAAAACCTCTCCCAGCCGCTGCTGAGCGGGGTTTCATTTTTAGTTTCGCAATGAAGAACCCAGCCGTGAGGTGGTCTTCACTGCTTCTGCAAGAACGTCTCCGGTTCGATGTTGGACTGTTTGAGAATGGCGCGCAGCGTGCCTTCTGGCATGTCTCCGGGATGGTTCGGAACTGTCGTATAGCGGTTGCTGGCTGGATTGAACCAAATCTCATGACTACCGGCGGCCTGACGGTGGAATTCGAACCCGAGTTCCTTTAGTCGCTTGACGATTTCCCGATACCGAAAACCTGCAAGCCGGCCCATCAGGTCGCCACGATTAGCGGATAGTCGAACGATTCACGCACCGGCAGCAGCTTGGTTTGTGTGCCGCCGACTTGCGCCTCGATCAACTTCTTTGCTACATCGCGCGCGATCTCGATAGTTTCGGCGATGGTGCGCCCTTGCGCGACCAAGCCTTGCACCTCCTCGCTGGTTGCCAGATAAACGCCTTCCGGCAAGTGTTCGATATGCAGTTGCACCATGTGTTCCATTGCATTGCTCCTTAGTTGCTTATGCCGCTTGCGGGGGATTGCGCGTCGAATCCCAGCGACGCGCGGCGTGTTTGAGGATCAAGCCTTCCAGCAATTCACGCACGGTGCGTTTCTCTTCTGCTGAAAACTGGCTCACCGCCTCGAACTGTAGCGCCAAGTCATCATCCGGGCCGCGCTCATTCTCGGCAAACACCAGATCGTCCAAACGGACATGCAACCCCTTGGCAAGCCGAATGAGGGCTTCTAAGGTTGGTTGCGCCGTCCCTGCCTCATAGCGCCGAATTTGATTGACGTGGAGTTGGGCGGTTTCGGCCAAACTTTGCTGGGTTAAGCCGATGGCCTTGCGAAGCTGGATTAGTCTTGCGGGAAAGTGCATGGGTAAAAACCAGAAAGTAATCGGTTTCATAACTTTATCCCCCCTCTCCAAAGTGTTTGACACAACAACAGTATAAGGTATTAAAATAATACATCAAACGGGTATTGACACGTTTTTATCCAAAAGGAGATTCCATGCCCCGCATTCCCGACACCGAAATCGAGCGATTAAAGAGTGAAATCTCCCTGCAACGCCTGGCCGAGTCCGCCGGCATCGAACTCAAGCGCCACGGTGCGGATCTCATCGGCCTGTGTCCGTTCCACGACGACCACGAACCCAGCTTGGTCATCTCCCCCAAGAAAAACCTCTGGCACTGCCTGGGCGCGTGCCAGACCGGCGGCACCGTCATCGACTGGGTAATGAGGACCAACGGCGTGAGCTTCCGCCACGCAGTCGAAATCTTGCGCGCAGGCATCCCCGCCGTTTCTGCTTTAGCCGCCAATCCAGTCAAGCGTTCCAGTGTGCGTCGGCTCGATGCACCGATTGCATTGGACGCCGACGACCAGGCGCTGTTGAATCAAGTCATCGGTTACTACCACGAAACGCTCAAGCAATCTCCCGAAGCGCTGGAATACTTGAAGGCGCGCGGCCTGGATCATCCCGAGTTGATCGAGCGCTTCAAACTCGGCTACGCCAACCGCACGCTCGGATTGCGCTTACCAGAAAAATCCCGCGCTGCTGGCGCGGAGATTCGCGCGCGCCTGCAAACCCTTGGCCTGTTGCGTGAGTCCGGGCACGAACACTTCAACGGCAGCCTGATCGTACCGGTGATCGACGCGCAGGGGAATGTGACCGAAGTTTACGGTCGCAAGCTCCTGGACAACCTCAGAACCGGCACACCGAAACATTTGTATCTACCTGGCCCGCACCAAGGCGTGTGGAATCTCGACGCGCTCAAGGCGAGCAAAGAAATCATCCTGTGCGAGTCGCTGATTGATGCGTTGACGTTCTGGAATGCGGGGTATCGCAACGTCACCGCCAGTTACGGTGTGGAGGGTTTCACTGACGATCACCTGACTGCATTCAAACAGCATGGCATCGAGCGCGTGCTGATTGCGTATGACCGCGATGCGGCAGGCGACGCCGCCGCCGACAAGCTCGCCGAGAAATTGCTCGCAGAAGGCATTGACTGCTACCGCATCCAGTTTCCCAAAGGCATGGATGCTAACGACTACGCCTTGCAGGTGACGCCTGCTCCCAAAAGCTTAGGGCTCGTGATTCGCAAAGCGGTATGGCTTGGTAAAGGTAGCGCGCCGGAACGCACCGCGTTCAAGGCTGCAGATTGCGACCTTGAACGCGAACCCGTGCCACTGGTGCAGGATGTTTCTTCTTTAGCCGCTAAAGAAGAAACGTGTTTACCGGCGTCTCCGGTGCCCCCCGCGCCTGCGCCCGACACGCCGTGCGAAGTGACGGAATCAGAAATCGTGCTGGGTTTCAGTGACCGCCGCTACCGTGTGCGCGGCCTGGCCAGGAATCTCTCTTATGAAGTGCTCAAGGTCAACGTGCTGGTGTCCCACCATGAAGCCTTCCACGTCGATACCCTTGATCTTTACCAGGCGCGTGCGCGCGCGGGTTTCGTCACGCAGACCGCCATCGAGCTGCGCGTCAGTGAGGACATCATCAAAACCGATCTCGGCCGCGTGTTGCTCAAGCTCGAACAACTGCAGGACGAGCAGATCAAAAAAACCCTCGCACCGCAACCGGTGGCAGCGGTGCAGATGAATGAGGTCGAGCGCGCGGCCGCGCTCGACCTCTTGCAGTCGCCGAATCTGCTGGAGCGCATCCTGACCGACTTTGAAGCCTGCGGCGTTACCGGCGAGGAAACCAACAAGCTGGTGGCGTATCTAGCCGCCACCAGCCGCTTGCTGGATCGTCCGCTGGCCGTGGTGATCCAATCCTCGAGCGCGGCGGGCAAGAGTTCGCTGATGGACGCCGTGCTGGCCCTGATGCCGGAAGAAGAAAGAATTAAATACTCGGCCATGACCGGGCAGTCGCTGTTCTACAT
>JBBRZG010000232.1:0-3960 GCA_038236905.1 Burkholderiales bacterium | reverse complement strand
TCGGTGAGCCGTCCTTCGAGGAACGCGCGGGCGTAGACGCCCGGTGCGGAGTGTCCCTGCATAAAAATCATATCGCCGCCATGGGCTTTGGAAGGCGCGTTCCAGAAATGATCGAAGCCAATGTCATACAACATCGCGGCCGATTGATAGCTGGCGATATGGCCGCCTAATTCAGATGATTCCTTATTTGCGCGCAGCACCAGCGCAACGGCATTCCAGCGAATAATCGAGCGGAGCTTGTGTTCCATCTCCTGATCACCCGGCAAGCCGTCTTCAGCGTGCGGCGGTATGGTGTTGATGTAAGCCGTGTTGGGGGAGTAGGGTAAGTTGGCACCCGAGCGCCGCGCTTTTTCTACCAAGGATTCGAGCAAATAATGCGCTCGTTCCGGGCCTTCGGTCTCCAGTACGCTCGCGATTGCATCCAGCCATTCCCGCGTTTCTTGCGGGTCAATATCGTCTTGAAGGAAACCAGGTCGATCCATTTTGAAATCTCCTCATATTTTTATCTAACTTATCCATCTGCATTAAACCCGATTCAAGCGAAACGTGCCACGACGCGTATGGCACAGGTTTGATGACACAATTAATGGAATAACAGTTTTAGTTTGGCACCAGCGACGGCACTAAATCTTTGAGAACTCAAATTGAGACGAAATTGCCGCTTAAATTATTCGAATTGTTGCTAAAAATCAGGGACATTCGTGACATCCTGCAAGTGTTTCTTAAATAGTTCATTTCGGTTATTATTTGGCATGCGCAGGTGTTCAGAATGGATACCTACCATATTCAGGTGTGAGCTAAGGTAGATCGGTTCGAAAAGTAACGCAATTGAGGCAATGATTGTTCCAGCATTCGAAAACGCGTTTTTGAAATTTGAAATGTGCGGCAACGAAAGCATAAAAACAAAACAAATTAAAAAGTTGAGCACGGGAGAACACTTTGGAACTTTGCGGCGAGAATTGTTTTAAGGGGGCAGCTTGGCATTAAACGATGCCCTGAAAATTGTTAGTGCCACCGATCCTGGCCGGGTGCGTGCGCATAACGAGGACTGCGTTGAGTCGCGCCCTGAGTTAGGGGTAGTGGTGCTGGCTGATGGCATGGGGGGATACAACGCAGGCGAAGTCGCCAGCGGCATGGCAACATCGCTTATAGCCACCGGCCTGTCGGCCACCTGGACTCCAGCCGCATTGAAAAATCTAGATCGAGCTGCCGCTACAGCGCTGGCCCACTCACGGGTACAGGAGCAGGTATCTGCAGCGAACCGTGCAATTTTTGAAGCCGCCCAGCGCGATCCACAATGCGCGGGCATGGGCACTACATTAGTGGTGTGCCTGTTTTATGATGATTTTGTCACCGTTGCGCACATTGGGGATTCGCGGTTGTATCGCATGCGAGGCGATGCGTTGGAGCAGATTACTCGTGACCATTCTTTGCTCCAAGAGCAAATCGACGCGGGTTTGATCAGCAAGGAAGATGCGCGCCAGTCACATAACAAAAATTTAGTGACGCGAGCGCTCGGGATTGATCCCGAAGTCGACGCCGAAATTCATACTTACGATGTATGTGAGGGTGATACCTATTTGCTGTGTTCGGACGGCCTTAACGACATGATCGAAGACGACGAACTGCAAATGACCTTGATTGCATTGCGCCCCAATCTCGAACTCACCGCCCAGCAGCTGGTGCAGGCCGCAAACGATGCAGGCGGGAGGGATAACATTTCAGTTATGTTGATCAAAGTGGTACAGAGTTTCCCGGTGCACCTCAGCTTGTGGGCGCGTGTGAAATCCTGGTTTCGATAGTCACCATGGCCGTATTGTCAAAACACGCTAATCAAAATAAGCGGCGGAATTTGCACCAGAAATGTTGAAAAAATAGTCATAAAGAAGTACTGAACGCGACGTAACAATACCGTCACAGGCGCTTACAGGCAAATAAAGCAGGCGCAATACGTAGATTCCGCAAATCAGATTTGAACGAATTTCTTAAGGCAACGATCATGGCTAAATTGATTTTGAGTGTTGACGGCACGGTGTTGAAAGAGATTTCGCTTATGAAAGAGCGAACCACACTGGGACGAAAGCCGCATAACGATATCCAAGTGGATAATCTTGCTGTATCGGGCGAGCATGCGGCCATCATCACGATTCTCAATGATTCTTTCATAGAGGATCTGAACTCGACGAACGGCACGTTGGTAAACGGCAAACCGATCAAAAAACATTTTCTGCAGAATAACGATGTCATTGAAATCGGCAAACACAAACTGAAATATCTGGGTGAAGCCCCCGTGCAGGTAAGCACGCAGGATTTTGAAAAAACCATGATTATTCGCAAGCCGCCCACGATACCTGCAGCAGTGGCATCGTCACCGGCCTCTTCCGGGCCCTCAATGTCCGATACCCAGACGAATATGCGTCCGTTGGTGCCGCCCGTTCCGACTCACGTGACCTCTCCCGCCCCGGTACCGCAATCGTCCACCATGTCTCAGACATCGACTGCCGCCGCTCCCCACACTCGCGAGGCCGCCATTCAGGTTTTGTCTGGTGCCGCGGCGGGCCGTACATTGGACTTGGTAAAAAATCTTACTACGATCGGCAAACCTGGCGTTCAAGTCGCTGTGGTCACACGCCGACCATCGGGATTTTTCATCACCCACGTTGAAGGAGCGACTTTCCCGATCCTCAATGGGGTGTTGATGGGAGCTCAAGCGCAGGCACTTACGGACCATGCGACTATTGAAATCGCTGGCGTGAAAATGGAGTTTTTCTACAAGCCGTGATCCGGACTTACTCCGTAAGGTGTGAGTTTGAGCACATACTTAATTCACCGCATGCCGCATAATCTTACGCATGTTGAGATTATCGGAGTTCCTAGCGCATTGCAATTGCGATGGTTTGCAGCTCAGAAACGTCTGGTTTCGGGCAGCCACAGTCTCGCCGATGTTAGTGCGGACTGCCGGCCCTCCTCCAAGCACCATCTCTGTCAATAGCGATTGCTCGAGGCTGTTATGCGGATAAAAATTTTGGGGTGTAGCGGCGGGATTGGCGGAAGGTTCCGCACCACCTCCATGCTCGTAGACGAAGATGTACTCATTGATGCCGGCACCGGTCTGGGTGACCTGAGCGTTGAAGCGCTGGCCAAGATTGATCATGTCTTCATCACCCACTCGCATCTTGATCACGTCGCTTTTTTGCCGTTTTTAGTCGATACCGTGTGCTGGATGCGCTCAAAGCCGCTGATCGTTCATTCCACCGCCGCGACCCTTCAAGTGCTCAAAGATCATCTTTTTAACTGGAAAATCTGGCCGGATTTTTCGCAGATCCCGGACGGCGAAAATCCATTTATGATCTTTCGCGAATTGCGTGTGGGTGAGCCGGTAAAAATCGAAGCGCGAACCTTTACGGCAGTACCCGCAAATCATGTGGTTCCCGCAGTGGGATATCTGGTTGACAGTGGCACCGCCAGTTTTTTGTTTAGCGGGGATACGACCACTAACGATGCGCTGTGGGCCGTTGCAAATCGGACTGAAAATTTGAAATATTTGGTTATTGAAACTGCGTTTGCAAATAAAGAGCGTGATATAGCCATCGCCTCCAAACATCTGTGCCCCAGCATGCTTGCAGAAGAGCTGGCGAAATTAACCCGCCAGGTTGAGGTTTTCGTGACGCACCTAAAGCCCGGCGAGGTCACATTGACGATGAGCGAGATTGAACGCGATGCCGCCCGCTGGAAGCCACGGATGCTTGAAAATGGACACGAATTTGAACTCTGATTTGTATTTGCCTAATTTGTCTGTCTACTGTGATTCGTCGATAAAAAAGTGAAACAAAAATGAGCGCTGGGTTGGAACCGAAAGTCGAATCTGCAGCCGCTGCCGTCGCGACCAACGCAGTAAGCGTAGCGGACATGTCCACTAAGCTGGCTTTCTCGAAAAAGCTTCAGGCGGTCACAAACAGG
>JBBRZG010000231.1:0-4014 GCA_038236905.1 Burkholderiales bacterium | reverse complement strand
CGATAAAAGCGCAGCCCGCAATCACGACGGCCGTGAGCGCGATGGCGAAGAATTTAAGGGTGCGTTTCAACGTGAAATACTTTCTGGTTCGATCTTTTCAGCAGTTCTGAAGATGGACGGATTACCGCCCCATCGCGCTTCTAAGCCCCTCAAGAAAGCCGCCCCCTCTGACCGAATGAGGCAGCGGATCCTTGAAAAATTCACGCCTTCAATTCGTCCTCGTTAAACGGCAACGAGCGAAGCCGCTTGCCGGTGAGTGCGAAAACAGCATTCGCCACGGCGGGTGCAATCGGTGGCGTGCCCGGCTCGCCTACGCCGGTCGGCGATGCGCCACCGGGAATGATATGCACTTCAACCTTCGGCATTTCATTAAGACGCAGGATCGGATAATCATGAAAATTCGATTGTTCGACCTGGCCGTCTTTGAACGTCACTTTGCCGTAGCGCGCTGCGGTGAGCCCAAACGCAATCGCGCCTTCAACCTGCGCGGCAATCGTCAGCGGATTGACCGCGAGCCCGCAATCAATTACCGCGACCACGCGATGGACTTTGATTTTGCCGCCCTCAACGGAGACCTCGGCAACCTGCCCGCAAATACTGCCGAAACTTTCATGAACCGCCACGCCCAACGCACGACCTTTGGGAAGAGTCGCACCCCAATTGGCTTTTTCCGCCACGGTGTTTAGCACATTAAGCATGCGCGGTTGTTTGGCCAAATACGCGCGGCGAAATTGAACCGGATCTTGCCCAGCGGCTTTGGCCAAATCATCCATCATCGATTCCATCGCAAAAGCGGTATGCGTATGCCCGACCGAGCGCCACCACAATACCGGCACCGTGCCTTTTATCGTATGCAGTGTGGTTTGCATATTGGGGATGTCGTAAGGCGTATCGACCACACCTTCGACGCTGGTATTGTCAACGCCGCCCTTGACCATCATTGGTTCAAACGGCGTGCCCGCCATAATCGATTGGCCGACGACGGTGTGATCCCATGCGCTGATTTTGCCCGCGCTATCGAGCCCCGCGACCACGCGATGCGCCATCATCGGACGATAGAATCCGCCCCTAATATCATCCTCGCGCGTCCAGATCGTTTTGACCGGTACTTTCGCTTGTTTTGCAATGTCCACCGCCTCGCGAAAATAGTCAGAAACGGGATTCGCGCGGCGACCAAATCCACCGCCGGCGAGCATCGTATTAATTTTCACCTGCTCAGGCTTGAAGCCCAATACCTGCGCCGCGGCTCCTTGATCGACCGTCTGAAATTGCGTGCCGGCCCAAATCTCGCAACTCTCGCCGGTCACACTCACGGTGCAATTCAACGGCTCCATCGGCGCATGCGCCAGATACGGCATTTCGAACTCGGCCGTGACCGTTTTAGCTGCCGTTTTAAGCGACTCCACGTTACCGGCTTTAGCCACCAAGCCGGGCTTTTTAGCGGTTTCCAGATAGGCCGTGCGCATCTCCGCCGTGTTCGGCTTTGCGACACCGTCAAAATTCCATTCAACGGTCAGCGCATCACGCCCGGTTTTTGCAGCCCAGAACGATTTCGCCACCACCGCCACGCCATTGGCCGTCTGCACCACATGCGTAACACCCGGAATGCCATTGACCTTGTCGGCGTTAAAACTTTTCACCTTGCCGCCAAAAACCGGCGAACGCTTGACCAGCGCGATATGCAGATTCGGTACTTGCTTGGCCGTGACATCCAGCCCAAACTTTGCGCTGCCGTTACCTTTCGATGCAGAATCCAGCCGCTTGGTGGGCTTGCCGATCAGCTTGAAATCCTTAGCTTCTTTCAATACGATTTTTGTCGGCACAGGCAGTTTGTTTGCCGCATCGGCAAGATCACCAAAATTAGCGCGTTGGCCGGCAGGTCCGATCACCACGCCATTTTCAACGCGGCATTTGCCCGCATCCACCTTCCATTTGTTCGATGCCGCGGACACCAGCATCATCCGCGCCGTCGCGCCGACCATGCGCATCTGCTCCCAAGAATTAACCACCGAGCTCGAGCCGCCCGTCGCCTGCATGCCGAACAGGGTGTTTGCGTAAAGCGGTGAGGCGGGTGCCAATTCGGCGCGCACTTTTGTCCAGTCGCAGCCTAATTCTTCGGCCACCAACATCGGCAGGGAGGTCATCACGCCTTGCCCGAATTCGAGGTGTTTTACCTGCACCGTGACCGCGCCATCGCGGGCTATGCGGAGGAATGCGTTTGGCGACGTATTGGGTTTGGGCGCATCCTGCGCGCTCGCGATTTTATTGCCTGCAACAAAATTAAAGCCGATGATCAAGCCGCCGGTCGTGGCGGCGGATGTTTTCAAGAATTCGCGGCGATTGATCTGGCCGCCGTCAATGTTGCTGCTGTTGCTATCGTGTGCTTCAGATTTTTTCGAGATCATGATGTTTCTATGCCTTCACTTTAGCGGTGGCTTTAGGTTTGCCCACCGGAGCCACATTGGCGACCGACGCGGTTTTGATCGCGGCGCGAACGCGGTTATAGGTGCCGCAGCGGCAGATATTGCCGCTCATCGCGGCATCAATATCGCTGTCAGACGGCGTCTTGATTTTGGCCAGCAACGCCGTCGCCGACATGATCTGACCGGATTGGCAATAGCCACACTGCACCACGTCTTCCGCAATCCACGCCGCCTGAACGCTTTTGCCGACTGGTGTTTTGCCGATTTCTTCAATCGTGGTAACGCGCTTGCCATTCAGCGATGAAACTGGTGTGGCGCAAGCACGTACCGCCTCACCGTCAACATGTACCGTGCATGCGCCACACAACGCGATGCCGCAGCCAAATTTGGTGCCGGTCAGACTCAAGTTGTCGCGCAAAAACCAAAGCAGCGGGGTATCCGGCGATACATTTGTTTCGAGGCGTTCGCCATTGACGGTAAATCGGATCATGTAATGCTCCAAAATTGAATTTAAACGGGAATTGGGTGTGCGATGGGGTGAATGCTATTGCGATATTAAAAGCGGTGCGGAAGGTACTAGTGCACACGATGCGATGCTAGTGGTTCCTTAGCGCCATCACCAATGGCACATTATGACGAATTTTATGCGCGATAGTTTCCTGTTTTGTCCATGGATGCAGATTACGTTGCGAAGCTACGTGGTATTGATCGACTGGTGCGAAAAGATCGAGATTGATCTCATAGAAATCGAAACCCAAGCATTGACGGACTTGTTAGGGCGCTTTTGCTCCAAACGGCACGCCAGTGCTGACGATGGGCCTGCAATCGTTTAACCTCACCAAATTAATTTTCCGGCGCAAAATCATAAATGAGCCGCATTTTCATCGCTGCACAATCGTCGGTATCATTTGTCTTCACCCATCCCAGAATCCGCAAATTATGCCTCGTAAACTTTTCCCCACGCCTGCCGACTGCGAAGCTGCGTTCTATGACGCGCTGGAGCGCGCCGACCTGAAACTGATGATGACGGTGTGGGCGGACGAGCCCGCCATTGTCTGCATCCATCCTCAAGGCCCCCGACTGGCCGGGATGATGGCGATTCGGGAGAGTTTTACCGAACTTTTTTCGCACGGGCCCAACGGCACGGTGCAGGTTAGCGAGCTGCGTAACCAGCTGAGCCAGACGCTGGCAGTGCATAACGTCTATGAAACATTCCAGGTTAAAAATGATCCTGCCACCAACAGCATACCGCCGGTGCTGGCCACCAACATTTATCTGCTCACCCCGAACGGCTGGCGGATGACATTGCATCACGCGTCAGTTTCGCCGCGCGGCACCGTGGCAGAAGAGCAAGGCGTGGCCAGGATTCTGCATTAATGGCTCGATCTGTGTTTGCGGCGCTGATGGCGGTTGGACTAATGAGCCTGATGGGGATGGCTGCGATCATTTCCGTAAATGCCCACGCCGCGCCGGCCCCTGATCCCGGCAAAATCATTCGCACCGCGATTCAATCCGCGGAAAAAGGCTTCGACTGTGCGGTGGAGTCCGATGAAATTACCGGCTCGCTGTGTGACAGCATTTTTGATTCGCT
>JBBRZG010000230.1:0-4101 GCA_038236905.1 Burkholderiales bacterium | reverse complement strand
GTGTCATTGCTTTATCTACATGTGGTCAGAGCGCATATAGCCAACTATCAAGGATTAAATGAAGTCGCGCTCAAGCACACATTAGCAGCGCGGCAGATATCGGCGAAAATCGGGCAGCCGATCTTGCTCGTCTATGCGCTTCGATATGAGGCGCGTGCTCTTTCCATGAGCGGTGATAATTCAAATGCTTTCAAGACAATTGATGAAGCCTTCGCGAAGCTACAAGAAACGGGCATCGAAAAGCAGAGCGAGACTTGGTTGGACATCATTCGAGCTCGCGCTGAAACGCTGGCCCGTAGCGGAGATTTGAAACAGGCCAAAATCGAACTGGCCGAAATGATCACCGTGCTGCATGCTGCCCATCCTGACAATTTTCGAGACCTCGTCAGCAGCCTTGATTTGCTGGGCGCTGTTGCTTTTTCGCTAGGAGATGCAATGCTAGCTGTCGAGTCCCACAACGAAGAAATTCGCCTGCTGGACGCGCACCTGCCAGCGGATCATCCCCTTCGCTTGCGCGCTGAATTGCAGGCGTTGCGCGCCAAGAATCTGCTCGAACCAACTGAGCGTAATAAAATTAGATTGGCTGAACTGGTACAACAAGTAAAAAAATACCTGCCCGAAGACTCGATCCACGCTCGGGCATTATCTAAGTTAGCAGACAGTGAGAGTAGGTTGGGCGCTCAACAGCAGCTTGTGTTGATATTTTAGTTTTTTCATTTGAACGAAAAGGAATGATTATGCAAACGTTACGAACAAAACAAACGAATCGGCAAATGCATGCGGCACATTTTTCTGTGATTTCAGCCAGTGCTAGCGCCTTATTTGCCAGCGACAATATTAACAACGATTTAATGACACGCTACGTATCGCCCAAATCGCCGTCAGACGCCACTCCAGAATTAAATGAAAATGATGTGATGAACCCTGCTGACCTAGGCACTGACGAAGGCGCAATTGACGTGGGGGACGGAAGCACAAAAGCAGGGTCGCAAGACACGCCGCCATCGAAACCGTAGCAAGGTCGTAGGCTTCAATGTCCTATCTATGCCCGTTGTAATGCTAAGGCCCAGCCTCGTCCTCGCCCCGAAAACAAACTGTTTCAAGGCGAGGACGCTGCTGGTCTTTTGATAAAGCGACACAGCGAAGAGGTGAAATACAACCCACCAATGAACGCCAAATTGAAATTTACGATCTTTGTCGCGATTCAGCTGCTCAGTGGGATATACGTCCGAGATTGCGCCGCCGAAACGCTATTTGATAAAAGCATTGTTGTCGTTGAATACGACGCGAAGAGTGAAAATGCGTTGGGAATATTCCCATCGAGGGCAGCGATTGCAAGCTATGTTGAAAAGATAAAAAGAGGTAGGCCAAAAGCGATCGTTTTAAAATTCTTTTTCGATGGCCCAGGGACAGCGGAGGACAACCTATCTCTGGAAAAATCATTCGGCGGAGCAAATATCTTGCTGCAAGCCTCTTTGAATAAAGAGCCCCCAACGAGCAGGCAGCTCGATGATCACTTTTTCTTTGCGGGAAAAATCGGCGAGTACAAAATTGCGTTGAAGGGAGATGAGGGTTGGCTCCCCATAAAACAACTTGCAAAAAGCGCCTCGAAAGTGTGTTTCGCTGGTGTGCGCCAAGTGGACTCGATTCCCGTTTTGGTTGAATTCCAAGGCAAACCGATCCCGAGCATGTGGGCTTGCATCTTGGAAGAAATGCCCGACGGCGGAAAACTGGAACTCGCAAAAAATGGCGCTGTATTTGGCAAATACTGGCTGCCACTGGATACCTTTGGTGAGACCAAAGTGAGTCTTAAAGAAGTGAACCTTAAAGATTTGGATGGCGGACCGTCAGTCTCGGTTGCCGACCTGATGACGCGCGACTTCGATGCCGAGGTCTTTGCGAGCAAGATAGTGCTTCTAACATACACTGGTTCCAAGTCACCGTTAATTGCCGTTGGCAAGTCATCATACAAAGTACATAACGTCTTTGTAGCCGAGCTGCGTGCATTGTTCGGCTTACTAAGACCGATCAAATAGCTGCTTTGCAAGATGCTGGCGATCTCTGAAAGGCTTTAGCCTTGGGTCGCACTTTTTTGAGATTCCTTTTGCTTCCCACGACGCGGGAAAAGGTCGAAAGAATGCGTCTGGCCAAGATCGGCAATCGCAAACTTCTACCCTCAAATGTTTATGGACCATTTCGCAGTCACAGAATCCGCTTCAAAGCCCCCGTCCAGCAATCGTCTTGAGCCATTTTTGCTCTAGAACACCCGTCTAACCTAGACTTTCTAATCTTCTTCGCAACCGAACCGCATATCGCTTGCCAGCACATCCCTTCGCATGGCACACACGCACCGCCACGGGTATCATGCGAAAACTATTTCAGGGAGATGTCAGGATGCCGCTTTACTTGCAGAGCTTGGTTGGGTTTGTCGCACTTTTCGCGCTGGCGTGGACGTTTTCAGAAAAGCGCCACGCGGTGATGTGGCGCACCGTGTTTGGTGCCATTGCGCTACAGGTGGTGCTGTGCGTACTGATGTTCAAATTTCCGTTTTTTAAAGACGTCACACAAACGCTCAACGATGCGCTCAACGGCCTGCAAACGGCCACCCGCGAGGGCACTAAATTTGTGTTCGGCTACATTGGTGGCGCGGATTTGCCGTTCAAAGTAGAAGGCAACGCGAGCCCCTTCGTACTCGCGACGCAGGCGCTGCCTCTAATCATCGTGGTCTCTGCGCTATCCTCGCTTTTGTTCTACTGGAAAATTCTGCCAATCGTGGTCAATGCGTTTTCGTGGGTACTGCGTCGCACGATCGGTGTCGGCGGCGCGATCGGTGTATCCACTGCGGCGAATATTTTTCTCGGCACCGTCGAAGCACCGTTGTTTATCAAGCCCTACATTTCCAAACTATCGCGCGGCGAATTATTTATCACCATGACGGCCGGCATGGCCGGAATTGCGGGCACCGTCATGGTGCTCTACGGCATCATCTTAAAGCCGATCGTACCGGATGCAATCGGCCATATTTTGATCGTCAGCTTTATCAGCGCGCCTGCGGCGATTGCGTTTTCAGCCCTCATGGTGCCGCATGAGGGCGAAGTGACGGATGGCATGATCGCGACCGGCGAACCAATGAGCAGCGCGATGGATGCAGTGACACAGGGCACGGTTGAAGGCGTGCAGATTTTTATCAACATTGTTGCCATGTTGTTGGTGCTGACCGCGTTAATCGCGATTGCCAACCAGCTATTCAGTTTTCTGCCAAACGTATTCGGTAAGCCGATGACCCTGCAGGGCATTTTCGGCTGGATCATGTCGCCAATCGTGTGGCTCACCGGGATCCCGTGGGCGGAATCGCAAACCGCAGGTGCCCTCATGGGCACTAAGACAGTGTTGAACGAATTTATCGCGTATCTCGATATGGCCAAACTTTCGCCCACCGAATTATCCGAGCGCAGCCGCGTCATCATGACGTACTCTCTTTGTGGTTTTGCCAACTTCGCCTCACTCGGTATTCTGATCGGCGGCATGGGCACAATGTGCCCCGAACGGCGAGGGGAAATCATCAATCTCGGCTACAAATGTCTGGTCGCAGGCACCCTATCCACGCTGTCGTGCGGCGCGCTCGTCGGCATCATTTACTAGCAAACTTTTTTAAAAAATTTGACCATGACTATTGCTGTCGAATGCCAAGTTGCAAATTCTTTGCCGACTGTAATTCCGATCACACTGATCGTGACGTCGGAATACAAAAATTTTTTGGAGGGCTGCTCTGATAACACCCGCGCATGGCTCCAAGCCACGGACTTTCGCGCCAATCCGCACACGCATGCCCTACTGCCCGGCGCGGATGGGCATATCGCGCAGGTGCTGGTCGGCGTGCGCGACCTAGACGATATCTATGCGCTTTCACATCTTCCTCTGGCACTTCCCGCCGGCCGCTACGCTCTTTCCGATATCGCAGACACCGCACCAAGCCTAACCCTCTCTTGGCAACTCGGCAGTTATCAATTCACAAAATACAAAAAACCCAAACGCGAATCTGCGATTCTGGTCGTCACACCCTCCCCTGAAATTGATCACGCGCAAATGGTTTATGCCGCC
>JBBRZG010000229.1:0-4160 GCA_038236905.1 Burkholderiales bacterium | reverse complement strand
TGTCCTTTTTTGCTGATTCCAAAAAGTTAAGATTGGCCCAGGCGCGCGCCTGCTCGGTCTGCGCGGCAAGGTAATTCATGCGGGTATCGATCTCACTACGGCGTGCGTCAAGCACACTCGCCAATTCACTTTTGCCGCCACGATAGGTCGCAAGTGCCACCTCGGTGCGCGATTTAGCCAGCGGTAATAAGTCCGCGCGATAGCGGGCGAGTCGCGCGTTGGCCGCGTTCCAGT
The DNA here is from genome assembly GCA_038236905.1 of Burkholderiales bacterium. Taxonomy (GTDB): domain Bacteria; phylum Pseudomonadota; class Gammaproteobacteria; order Burkholderiales; family Usitatibacteraceae; genus UKL13-2. Next base: position 3,926 of record JBBRZG010000229.1, on the reverse strand, counting down.
CGGCCAGCATCGATTCGACTTCCGCAATATGGGCGCGTCTGGCATCTTCTGCTTGAGCGCGAATTTGTTCGCCCAATGCGACTTTGGCCGCGATGGCCGGGTCCTGCCGCTTGCTTTGGAAAATCGGCAGGTCAATGCGCACCCCGACCGACAACATGTTTGAAAAAGCCGGGCCGCGTTGCGCATAGGCCACTTCCAAACTCCAGTCGGGATGCTTGGCCGCATTCGCCAGCCGAATCTCGCTATCCGCCATCGCCATCATTGGGACATACATGGCCAAATGTGGATGCGAATCGATATTTCCGATTAAATCCGCGTGATGTGTTGATAGCTGGTCAAACGCGGGTGGTGCATCAAGCGGTTGTTTGGCGGCCGCACCAATCCAGCGCCCCAGATTGGCCACGGCACGGGCAATGGCGCGCTCGCTATCAATGGTCCGATCTGTCACCAGTGCCATCGCGATTCGCGCGGCAAGCGGCTCGCTGGCTTGGCCGCGTCCACCCGCGAGAGTGGCCGTGGCAGCGGAAACCTCTAGTTCACTTTCTCGTGCTAATTCTTTTAGAAGATCAAGTTGGCGCTCCGCAAAATAGCGATCAATCCAGGCAAGCGCCACATCGCGATTGAGATTGACTTCAGCGAGCGATAACACCGCCGCCTCTTTGCGCACCTCCGACTCAGCACGCTCGCTACGCAGTTTCAGTTTTTCACCGCGGGTAAATTCCTGCATAAAACCGATTTTGCGCATCGTCATGAAGTCACGCGTGAAACTGAATCGATCCGACCCATCTGCCGGTAGGTTATCCACGCCGATGATCAGTTTAGGATCGGCCTGCTGGTCGGCACTGATGGCCGATTGCTGCATCGCGCGCAGCGCCGCCGATTGCGCATTGAGCTGGGGCGCATCGCTGGCGGCACGTCGTTGCGCCTCACTTAGCGACAGTGATGCCGCATGCGAAGGCAGTGAATGTGCAACCGAAATTGCACCCGCAAACAAAACAAGAAAAGTAAAACGCATAGCGCCTCCACACAAAATTACCCGAAAAAACCAAGCACCAAAAACCGGACTCAAGCGAGTCAGGCGATTAACGAAGGCGGGGAATCAAATACGGAAGCAGCAGTGCTGGATGGAAGCGGGGGGAGAGGTGGCGTGGTGTAGCGATGGCGTTGAGACGTGTATCGCGTGCAAGAGCGAAGTTGATAACAGCGGCTCCACCCAATCCACAATACGAGTTGAAGCAAACGTGATCGGCGCTAGATCGAGGGGTGTATCCGATACATTTTGTTGCTCGTTTTTGCAATGGTGTTGACACAAGGCAGGGTGCGACATGCCCACGTCCGTATCCATATCCATTGCCGCTGACATCTCCATACCGTCGCAATCCATTGCCGCTGGAGGTGCAGAGGCCGTGCTGGGCTGAGTGGTTTCGGCGACCGCGTCATTCTCCATCGCAGCAAACTGCATCGGGCACGCATAGGCCGACACTGCAAGCTGTGTGAACAGCACGGCAGTGATAGCAAAAACGCTGATGAGTCGTTGGAGTGCGCGTGGCATATGTTTTGAATTGCGTTGCAGGTCAAGCGTTCAAGGGGCAAGTAAAGATAACCGTTTGAAGATTATGCGCGCTCTCGTTCTCATGTGCATCGGGGAATTAAGCGGAGGCCAACGTGCAGACAGCGGATGACAAGAAAAGTTTTGGCCGGAGCCGCATTAGGCACACGTAAACCAACAAAACATTGTGCAAGTCACGTTCACAACGATTGATTAATTTTGATTTAAAACCCGGAATCTAAGGCTTAAAACGCTGGATCGTACGGGTAAGTTTTTGTGAACCGTTGTAGGTGTAGGTTATTTTCCCTGCTTCGCTCGGCTCATAGGTGGTGAAGTCTAGGCTGGCTGTGCCGATCACGGTATTCGTATTTGGACCGGGTGGGGGGCTGCCGGCGCCGGGTAGACGGCTTGCCTGCAGTAGATCCGCATCGAAAGTCGCGTAGCCTGTTTTGAATTTAGGCTGGAACACATTCCACATCGGCTTACCATCTGCGGCAAAAGTAAACCAGGCGGCCAACATGTTGTCGTCATTATCCTGCCAAATAAACAAACCCCAGCCCGGATCGTTCGGATCCCACCAGAGGCCGTTGTAGTCGAGGCGGACAAAGGGGGCGGTCTTGTAGCTTCGTCCGTCGGCCACAGTGAACGTCGCATTTCGAACGTTAATTTCGTAACCTGATATATCGTTCGGATCGGCAACCACCGTCACTGTGTAATCCCCTGGTGGTAGTTTTCCAAGATCGGCGAGTTGACTCGCATTTGGCGGACAAAGCGTGACCAAGCCATTTTTACGGATGCCCAATTTAACAGTAATGTTATTTTTATCCATGCTTATTTGGTACGGGTTTGTGATGTAAGGTAAAGAGCCCCCACACGTTCGGTCGCCCAGCCCTAGGATAATGTGATCAAACGAAGTCGGATTTTGCGGGGATATGGGCGCTTGATTTGAACTAGTTAACTGAGCGTATGTGCGGCCCGATATGAGCAACGCCACTACACAGGCACCCATCGAGCTAGTCGTCAATTTGGGAATTCGGTTGACCATGAACATTCTTTCTAAAAAACGGGGGGCGCAGAATAGATTAAGAAATACTAAGGCTTGAAACGCACAATGCCGCGGACCTGTTCAGTAAGACCGTAGTTGCCGTCGGGAAGCGCATAGCGATAAATAATGGCCCCCGAATTCGAAGAATCACAACAGCGGCTGAATTCTAATCGAGCTTTGCCGATAACAGTATTGCTTCCTGCCGTAGAAGGCGGGCTCGTCATTCCCGGCATCCTTTTCGCCTGCAACAGGTCAGCATCAAAGGTCGTGTAATAGGTGTCCCATTTCGGCTGAAAAACATTCCAAATCTGTTTGCCGTCAGGGGAGAAGGTAAACCACGCGGCCAGCATATTGTCATTCTTGTCTTGCCAGATAAATAAACCCCATCCCGGATCGTTGGGATCCCACCACAAGCCTGAATAATTAAGCAGAACGAACGGCGCCGCTTTCTGTGCTCTCGAGTCGCTGACAGTAAAAGGCACCTTTGAAGGCGATCCCGGTAGCAGTGCGGACTCACCGAGCGCAATCGTCGTGAGTACTGTTAGCGTGTAATTGCCAGCAGGTAAGACCCCGATGTCAATCTCATCGCGCTCGGTAAGTGGGCACGGCAGGGAGGGAGTGGGGTCATCTGCAGGTATTCCGATAGACACGGTGAGATCATTTTTATCCATCTTAATGAGCCCATAAGGCGCGAAACGGTATGGCGTTCTTCCCCCGCATGTTCTCCCGGGCAAACTGAGTTTTATATTGTCGAAAGACGTGGGCTTCGCCGGAATCATTACCGCGTTTCCAAGTAATTTGGGCGTCGGATCACCTTCCAGTTTTAGCACAGTAATTTGCCCTGTGGGTTGTTGGCTTGTTGCCTGTTCGCTGGCAATAAAAATATCGCCGTCACCCGAAATAACCACTTTTCGCTGAGAAAAAAAATTTTGGGTTGAGTTCGGCGCTAGCGATACATAGCCCGAGCCACCCTCGCCAAAGGTTGGATCAAATGCACCTTGCGCATCGAGACGAATCGCGCGGGGTCGATTGCGGTCCGCTCTGGCAAGTGCAACCACGTCTTGGATTTGATATCCGACCAGCACGACCTTTCCGTTGCTCTGTACCGCAGCATCATCAACGATTGAAACCGGGAGCGCGAAGGTTGGGCTACTCGGTGAAGTGCCGCCTACCGCGATAAACGGTAGTTCAGTCACACCTGCCGTACCTTTTTTCTTGTTGAGTTTTCCAGCAGCGTCAAACCAAACGACATTAGATGGAGTTGCGGTGCTGAGACTTTCTGTGTCGTACACCAGTGCGGATCCCCCATCCGGAAGCGCGAGCAGCCGATTA
>JBBRZG010000228.1:0-4180 GCA_038236905.1 Burkholderiales bacterium | reverse complement strand
CAATCCCATTTGCAGGTAAAACTATCGTCATTACCCATTTCGCACCCAGCTTGAAAAGCGCCGATCCACGTTTCGGTATCACGCCCGGCACCGCTGGTTTTTGCAGTCATCTCGATGATTTGGCGGGCCAAGCCGACGTGTGGATGCATGGGCATTTACATTGCCGGCTGGACTACCTGCTCAACGGCTGTCGGGTCGTGGCAAACCCGCTGGGCTATGCGAAGAAAGGCGAGCAGGTGGGGTTTGATGGTGAGCGGGTGATTGTGCTTGAATAATGGGCAGGCGCTTTAACGTAAAGCCCGTTATTTTTTGCGGGCTCGGTGTTGCGTCTAATGCTGCTGGGATTTAGGCAGAGCGCATCCACTCATCTTTTTAACAATTAAAACCCTCGGGGTTTTGTTGCTAGGTTTTTTATCAACTCATTTTATTTTTAAGATGTTGCTTGATTCGATTTAACGGATTTCATTTCTGTTCATAAGCTGGTTCAATATAGCTTGCAACGTCTCTTGCATGGCAGCCGGTCCGTAATAACCGAAATCCATTAACAATTTTTGCAAATTCTGCTGCCGGAATTTTCTCAGTTGCCGGAATTTTCTCAATTGCCTTAAGAAAAGCCTGGATTTCGACCATTAGCCGAGATACCTCGTTGTCCGTCGCGTCGAGAATAAACGTGTTGACCGACTTACTGAAGTCGGAAAATTTGGGATCCCAGTCTTCGCGATAATAATCTGACCTCTAATCTTCACCAAAGTAACCAGCAAGAAATTGATAAAGGCTTTGAAATTTTTACGTCCAAATCGTGTTGGCCATCACTGGTGTCCATATTTAACCTAAGCTCGACAACATTTTTTCAGTCTGAATTGCACCTGAATTGACGCAACTTTCATCACCAAGCTTGTTGGCTTAACTTTATCGGCCTTGAGCTGTTGGTAACAGCTAGCGCAAATGCATGCTGCGAGACATTTAATTTATAAAAACACAAACTGCCCGCCTAGCCTGCCATCACAAGCATAAACCCATGAAGACCCTCGCCAATGCTAGCTTTTGCTATATCGAATAAGCCAACCTCACCCCCTGATCAATCGCCCGCTTCGCATCCAACTCCCCCGCCTCAAACGCACCGCCGATCAAATGCGTTTTCACCCCTAGCTCTTGCAGCGGCGCGACTAACTCTTGCAGGGGCTCTTGGCCGGTGCACAACACAATCGTGTCGCATTCGATGTGCTGCGGGTTTTCGTGTTTTTCGCCGTAGGTGATGTGCAAGCCGCTTGCGTCAATCGATTCGTAATTCACACCGGCAATCATTTCGACCTTTTTCTTTTTGAGCGCGGCGCGGTGTATCCACCCGGTGGTTTTGCCGAGGCTTTTGCCAACGCTGGTGGCTTTGCGCTGTAATAGCGTGACCTGCCGGGCGGGCGGCGCGACTTGTGGCTTTACAAGGCCGCCGCGGGCCTCGGCGGGGTCACCCACACCCCATTCGCGCATCCATGCCCCTAAATCCATCGTTGGCGAGTGGTCTTCGACTAAGAATTCCGACACGTCAAAGCCGATACCGCCTGCGCCTAGCACCGCAACTCTTTTCCCCACCGGCTTTTTATGCAGCAACACGTCGATATAGCTCAGGACGTTGGCGCCTTCTTGCCCGGGAATTTTCGGATTGCGCGGCGCAACACCCGCAGCGATCACCACTTCATCAAAGCCCTTCAAATCGTCAGCGCCGACGCGTTGGTTCAAATTCAACTTAACGCCCGTCGCCTCGATCCGCCTTGAAAAATAGCGCAACGTTTCGTGGAATTCTTCCTTGCCGGGGATAACTTTGGCCATGTTGAATTGCCCGCCGATTTCAGCGGCGGAATCAAACAATGAAACGTCGTGCCCGCGGGCCGCAAGCTCGGTTGCGCACGAAAGCCCCGCTGGGCCTGCACCGACGACAGCAATCTTTTTTTTGTTTTGGCTCTTCGTAAATACCAATTCTGTTTCATGACATGCGCGTGGATTGACCAAGCAGGAGGCGAGCTTTTGCTGGAACACATGGTCGAGGCAGGCTTGATTGCAACCGATGCAGGTATTGATATCGAGTGCGCGATTCGCGGCGGCCTTGTTCACAAACTCAGGGTCGGCCAACAGCGGTCGCGCCATCGAGACCATATCAGCGCTGCCGCCCGCGATAATATCCTCGCCAACTTCTGGCGTGTTGATGCGGTTGGTGGTGATGAGCGGAATTGAAACTTCGCCTTTCAATTTTTTTGTGACCCACGCGAACGCGCCGCGCGGCACCGAGGTGGCAATGGTCGGCACCCTTGCTTCATGCCAGCCGATGCCGGTGTTAATCATGGTCGCCCCCGCGCGCTCAATGCCTTTGGCGAGCATCACGACTTCTTCCCACGACTGGCCTTCTGGGACGAGATCGAGCATCGACAGGCGATAAATAATGATGAAGTCTTTGCCAACAGCTTCACGCATGCGCGAGACGATTTCGATCGGCAACTGCATGCGGCTTTCATACGCTCCGCCATATTTATCGGTGCGTTTATTAGTAGCGGTCGATAAAAATTCGTTGATGAAATAACCTTCCGAACCCATCACCTCGACGCCGTCGTAGCCCGCCTCGCGTGCCAGCTTGCCCGCTCGCACAAAACATTTGATTTGTCGCTCGATGCCACGCAAAGAAAGCTCGCGCGGCGTAAAGGGCGTAATTGGTGATTTTATTTTTGACGGCGCGACAGAAAATGGTGAGTAGCCGTAACGTCCTGCATGCAAAATTTGTAGTGCGATTTTGCCGCCTGCCTCGTGCACCGCATCGGTAATAATGCGGTGACTTTTTGCCGCACCAGACGTAGCGAGGCGCGAGCCGAACGGGGTCAGCCAGCCCTCCACGTTCGGCGCAAAACCACCCGTCACCATCAGTCCAACGCCACCGCGAGCACGCTCTGCGAAGTACGCGGCGAGCCTCGGAAAATCCTTCGCTTTATCCTCAAGGCCGGTGTGCATCGAGCCCATCAGCACGCGATTTTTTAGGGTGGTAAAGCCTAGGTCAAGCTGGGCGAGTAAATGCGGATAGGGTGACATTTGGGGAGATGACATGAGTACTTTCGGCTAAATTTTTAGTAACTTTTCAAATTTCAAGGAAATGCAAATATTGCCATTTTCAATCTTTAGTTGAAACGCTTGCTTCGAGTTTAAAAGCCGGAATGCAAACGGGGCACGCAATAGTGCGCGCCCCGTTTTTTTCGCGTCCCTGATTGTCTACAAAACCGACTTTAACAATCTGCCCATGTCGGCCGGATTTTTGGTGACTTTGATTCCGCATTCTTCCATCACGGCTAACTTTTCCTGCGCGGTACCTTTACCGCCTGAAATAATCGCACCCGCGTGGCCCATGCGTTTTCCGGCGGGCGCGGTGACGCCCGCGATGAAACCGACCACGGGCTTTTTCATGTGATCTTTCATCCAGCGTGCGCAGGTTTCTTCGTCATCGCCGCCGATTTCACCCACCATGATGACAGCGTCTGTTTCAGGATCATCGTTGAATAATTTCATGACATCCAAGTGCTTCATGCCATTCACCGGATCGCCGCCAATACCGACGCAAGTCGATTGGCCCAGACCCAAATCCATCAACTGACCGACTGCTTCGTACGTGAGTGTGCCAGAGCGGGAGACCACGCCGATGCGGCCTTTTTTGTGGATATGGCCGGGCATGATACCGATTTTGATCTCTTCCGGAGTAATGACGCCGGGGCAATTTGGCCCGATCAGAATAGTGCTCTTGCCGCGCATCTTATAGCGGGTGTTGATCATGTCTTGCACGGGAATACCCTCGGTGATGCAGATAACTAATTCGAGGCCCGCTTCGACCGCTTCATCAATCGCGGCCGCGGCATAAGGCGGCGGCACATAGATGACCGACGCGGTGGCGCCGGTTTGTTTGGCGGCTTCTGCCACGGTTTCAAAAATCGGAATGCCTTCATACGACTGGCCGCCTTTTTTAGGCGTCACGCCGGCGACAAAGCAATTCGCGCCGTTGGCATACTCCTTACACATTTTGGTGTGGAACATACCGGTTTTACCGGTGATGCCCTGGGTGATAACTTTGGTATTTTTATTGATTAAGATGCTCATGATATTCATACCCTTGTGATATTCGTCGCTCCCGCGAAGGCGGGAGCCTCGTGTCGTT
>JBBRZG010000227.1:0-4279 GCA_038236905.1 Burkholderiales bacterium | reverse complement strand
TTACTGTCGTATTTTTACCAAGGAGCATTACCCTGCCGATCGCATCCACACTGAACGAGGACACGACTTCTTTTCCACCGCGAACAGGATCGGGCGGCAACGAATAGAAACCATCTTGACCAAACGTACGGTCTTGAGCGCCCGGTGCAGCGAACCCTGAGGAAATGTTGCAGCCTAAGAAAACCGCAGTGACTGAAAATATTTTCTTGAAAATCGACATCTTGACCCCCGCCTCGCACTACTTAATTACGTAAGGCGAAAGAGTAGCATAAATGAATTACAAGGCCTCACTGCAAGCGGAGTCTCGTTGTTGGCAACATCAACGCGTGCTCAGCACCACCAAACGCTTTAGAGTTATCACGCAGATAATCGCAGGCGTGAGTAAATGAACTTCGATGGCACATCGTTGTATTGGAATCGCCCGAACAAATCAGTTTGCCTTTGAATGGCGATGATTCGCAGGCAAATGATGGCTACGGGGCGCTGCTCTGAGTGGGGTGTGCGATTTGCTCGGGCTAGTTGAGTTGAGACGCGCATGCGACTAAGTATTTGCCTGAAGCGGATCGTTGGCGCTTTTATCAATGCCCGCTGGCAAGGACAAAAGCCAGAACCCCCTATTGGCGGTTGGTTTGAGGTATTTTCATTCGCTAAGCCGCATGGGTGCTAGAGTTTGGCGTTCAGACGATAGCCGCCGCAGCCCGAACAGCGGACGCAGCCAGCTGATCCGTTTCACGATCTCGTAGGTCGCGAAGCAGGTCAGCGCCGTCGAGGAAATGAGCACCACCACTTCAATCGCCAGCGGCAAATTCAATACCTGCAAATTGTGGGCATAGACCACAATCGCGGTTTGATGAACGATGTAAAACGGAAAAATTGCCTCGGTCAAATAGCGTCGCGCTGCTCCATCTCGATTCAGCCACAGGCGGCCAAAACCCAAGATGGCGAGGATCGCGCACCACTGATCCGCTGCCCGCACAATGCGCTGAAAATATCGTACGGCATCAGGCGGCGGAGAGGCGTCGCTGTAATACGAACCATAGAAGACGATGAAGGCGTATGCCGCAACGGCGATCCACAAGCAGAGCCAGCGTCGCCGCACAATGACCGACGACACCGCATCAGATCGTATGAACATAAACCCGAACAAAAACACAAACAAGTAGTTCGAATGGTTGTACCAATCGTAGGTGAGGTTGTGAGTGGAGGGAAATACGCTGACTAAAAATATTCGGCAGATCGCCAGTATGACCACGGGCCAAACGATGACACCCCAGCCGCCGCGAGCGAGCAGAAATCGCTCGAGATAGACCCTCAGTTTTTCCATGCGTTCTGGTGCGAGTGCGAGCGTCACCGCTAGCAACATCGTATACGCCCATAAATACGCGACGAACCACAGATGGTTCCAGGTCGGCAAATCCAGACAATCCTTGCCGCGACAAAAGCTATGATCGGCGGCGAAATAGCGCGCTAGAAATGCAAGATAGCCGTCGCCATATTGCAATTTTTCAACGACCTCGTAATACGGTTGTGGCGGCACTACCACTAGCATGCCGAATATCAACGGGATCAAGAGCCGCCAAGAGCGTGATTTTGCAAGCTTGCCCGCGGTGATTTTGTCCATCATGAAACTGGTTGCTGCACCCGACACCAAAAACAGCAATGCCAAGCGCCACGGGGAGGTGAGGTCCATCAGCGGCTCAATCAGCTCGGATGCGTGAGGACTTTTGACATGCCAATCCCAGCTCACGTAGAACATGCCGATGTGATAAAAAATCAGTAACCCGAACGCAATAATGCGAATCCAATCGAGATCGAATCGGCGGGACGAAGCGGCAGGCGGGAATGTAGTCATGGGGATGATCCGAACTAAAACCCCAGAATATGACCTTGCCAATAAATACGCAGCCGATTTGTGGCGAGTGGTTTTATGTTTGTGGCAAGCGGAATGAATCGAATCGCGCCTCGCCAAGCTGGCCAAAAAATTCTTGCCGATAGCGGCGGCTTAGCCGTATTTTCGCGCCACTTCTGAGCACTAGAAAGGCGTCGCCGCTCATCAAGGGTGTGATCTCGGCAAGATGCTGGATGTTGACGGCACTGGAGCGGTGGATGCGGACGAATTTCGCCGCATTCGCGTTCCCAGCGGCATCCATGACCGCGTCGCCGACACGTTCCAAAAATGCCGTCAGCGTAATACGTTGCAATGAGTTTTCGTTTCCAAAATGGAGCCGACAATAGTTATCCTCCGCCTCGACCCAACTAATCGAATCGAGCGTAATCGGCTTGGGTTTGCCGTGCTCGCGTGCGGATAAAAACGGAAGCGCCGACGGCTCGTTGTTCGCGCGTTTGATGAGGGCGAGTGCGGACGAAATACGCTGCTGGCGCTCGGTGCGAACTTGGGTATGCAGCTCGATGTTGGGTGCGGTTTGAAACTCTGTTTTCAGGCGCTGGCGGACACGTTGCAGTGTCGCCTGAAGGCGCTCGCGGGTGTAGGGCTTTAATAAATAATCGACCGCATTTATTTCAAATGCGCGGGGGGCGTGTTCGCTAAATGCGGTGATGAAAACGACCAGCGAAAATGATGAAATTTGTGCCGCTACATCAAGCCCGGTGATGCCTGGCATCTGAATGTCTAGAAAGCTGACCTCTGGGCGCAGCGACTCTGCGAGTGCTGCTGCTTGGGTGCCGTTTTCCGCTGCGGCCACCACCGCGATATCAGGTTCGGCGGTGAGCAGGCGGGCGAGTTTGCGGCGCGCCGCGGGTTCGTCTTCAGCGATCATGACTCGCATCATCATGGCTTGCTAGCGGGTAATTTAATTTGCACTCTAACGCCACGTGGCTCGAGCCGGTGGAGGGTAATGCTGGCGCGATTTGCGTACAGTTGATTGAGCCGGGCGCGGGTGTTGGCGAGGCCGATACCGCCCTCACGGGCATCACGCTCAAGCTCGCCGACATTCGCACTTATCCCTAAGCGCAGTTCGCCATTAGTGATGCCACCTGATACTTCAATAATCGCGGGAGCACTGGTTTTTTCAACGCCGTGATGAACCGCATTTTCAATCAACGGTAACAGCAACAGACACGGAATCATGCAGTCGCGCGCCGCATCATCACAATCAATGTGCACTTGCACGCGTTCTCCAAATCGGGCGGCCATGATATCGAGATAGGGTTCCAGAATACGCAGTTCTTCGCGCAGCGTGTGCTGGGTTTGGTTTGATAGCGCCAGCGTGCTGCGCAGCAAGTCGCCGAGTCGTTCCAGCACCCGGTCGGCTCGCGCGATATCTTCGCCCATCAGCGAAGAAACCAGATTGAGTGTATTGAACAAGAAATGCGGCTGTAACTGATCTTGGAGACGCGCCAGCCGCGCCTGCGAAAGCTTGGCTTCGATTCGCGAAACATCAAGCTTGCGGCGTTGCTCGCGTTGCATCAGCACCATGCCGTAGCAGATGCCCGCGAGCAGGGCGTAGGTCACAAAATCTTTTGGCGCTTCGTAACTCAGTACCGACCACCAACTGCCGGGCTGATAAGTCGCGTCCATCAAAAAGTAAACAAAGAATCGTATCGCGAACATCAAGACGACGTGCGCGATTGAAAATCCGCAGGCGATGGCGACATGACCCGCGCTAATTTTTAGCCTGCCCCAGTCAGAAGTATCGGCAAAATTGATCCAGCGATAAATCAGCGGCATCAGCAATGCGATGGCGAATACACTGCTCATTTCCCACAAAAATGGTTCCCACAAATGCCTGCCGCCATGCCGCACATATGTTTGCAGCGCAGCTAAGGACAGCAACAGTCCGACGCCGATCCAAAACAAAACATAGATCGCGTTGCGTTTCGTCGGCGACGCAGTGAGCATGAGTGCACCGGCACCAGCGGGTCCCGTGACGGACCGTTCAGTCACTGCTTCATGCTGAGAAGAAAGATCGAGCATTTCGCGATCCGCGGTGGAAAGATCGCTAGTCTACTATCGGCGCGGCTGTCTTCACCACTGGTGGAAAGCAGGTTGGCGCATAGATTCTTTTCTATTCGGCTTCTTAAGGCTAAAACGGTTTAGACCGGGCAAAATTAAAACCCCAGTAAAGGCGTGCCGTTTGGAGCATAAATGCTCATAAAGCACCGCCCTTACTGGGGTTTCGGTTACGTCAAATAATTTGCAGGTTACTAACCGGCGGGTTTCGACAGTTCAGCCAAAAATGCCTCGAACTGCTTTTTATTAAGCATGCCCGCTTTGCTGGCGTCGTACTTTGCGAAAGCCATTTCCATTTTTTTCATAAAG
>JBBRZG010000226.1:0-4341 GCA_038236905.1 Burkholderiales bacterium | reverse complement strand
TGGTGGCGTCTTTTGGTCCGATTTCAGTCGGCGTGGCGCGGACGGCAACGCTGCTGATGACGCGATCGCGCTCGAAGTAGACGATGTAGCGGTCGTAGACCCAACGGTTGATGACCGGATGCCGAGGCGCATCACCGCCGGCAGCGGCCATCTTGTCCTTCGGCGCGCCGAAGGTGCGCTCGACCTGGGACATACTCATGCCGCGACTGGGTGACCCCATGTCGCGTTCCTGCTTGACGCGATCCACCAGCAAGGTTTCAGCGTGGGCCAGACTGGCGCCACTGAACGCCGCGATGGCGCAAGCGCAGGAAATACGGAGGAAACGGGTACGCATGGCGCGAGCTCCTGACGCGCGGCCAATTGCCGCGAATGGACGTATTTTGTAGCAGATTCCGCCAAGCAATTCCATGACTTGCCTAGCAAACCTCACCGAAACTCACGTTCTGTGCCAACACCGCCCACAAACAAAAGGCCGCACAGAGCGGCCTTTCGTTCACAATGCTAGGACGCAATCTTAGCGCTGACGCGCCTTGAAGCGCGGGTTGCTCTTGCAGATCACGAATACCTTGCCGCGACGACGAACGACCTTGCAGTCGCGATGACGCGTCTTGGCGGATTTGAGTGAGGACAGAACTTTCATGTGTGCCTTCCGATCAGGTCTTAACAATATCCAGCCGCATATTGTAATCCATTGCACGCAAAAGGGAAACTAGGGCCACATGCAGGTAGTGGGTCAGTTTCATTTTGCTTGAGCGGTCAGGAACTTGCCGGCGCGATATAATGGGTTATGGCCAACAATCCCAAGCGTCCAAGCGGTGTTTTCAAGCTCGCCAAGCTCATTGGCGACATTGCGACCGGCCAAGTACCCAAGGCCGACGATACGGGCAAAGACCCCGCAGCGGTTGAACTTGGGCGTAAGGGCGGCCTAGTTGGAGGTAGAGCTAGAGCGACGAAGCTTAGCGCTGAACAACGTTCGACTATCGCAAAAAAGGCTGCCACCACCCGCTGGAAAGCTACTCATAGCAAGACCAAAGACAAGGTCTAAGGCTTTCTGAGGAGCATCACTAACGGCTCAAGCAACGGGTTGTGAAAGTGATACAGAAAGCGCTTCGGCTTCCCGACCTTTACCAGCACAGGCCCCCGATCTTGCTGACAGAACGCATTTAGGTGTCGAGCAAAATGCTCAATCCCTACGTCCTTTCCAACAATTCGAGAATACGGCTCGCATACGGCGGTTGCTGAAAACTGCCCAAGTGCATTTTTTTCCGTCATGGCGCACGCAAGCAGAACTTCCTTGTACTTATTGTCCGGCTTCGTGCTCTGTATCGCTTTGTAGTAGTCGCGGCGTGTTGATTCATCCGACTTATCCAATGCGCTCGCCACAGCCAAATCCAAGTGTTTCAGTTGAACTCTCTTGGATTGCTCCGCTAGTGCGGCGCGCACAGCTAACATTCCCAACAAATGCGTATACCCTGGAAGCCCCTGCGACAGCTTAACGATGTTATCTATCACTTCGTTTTCAGCTGTCATATGGAGCTTGGCCAGACGCTCCGTAAAAATTGGACGCAGCTCAGACGGCTTCATGCGCGGCATACGAATCTGTGTACAGCATCGCTGAATCGAAGGGTGTTTGCCGAACAACGCCTCCACAGAACCGCCGACGCCAACAACCAAAATAGTTACATTGATCGGGTTATCCGAAAAATATTTGATCGTGTCGGCCATCATGACCTTAATCTCATCGCCTTCAAGGCGATCGAACTCGTCCAGAATTACTAGGAACTGGGTCCTTTGCGGTAAACCTTGCGCAACTTTGTATACCGCAAACGGCTGCGGATCAGTTCCAAGCACATCGGACATTGATCTGCCCTCGTGCTCAAAGTCGAAAAATACATTCCTCCAAACTGATCCGAATGTATCCCCTCGCGTGCAGGTTATTTTCAGTGCCTTGATCGTCGTGGAATCGCCGATAACCTTTTGATCAAGGATATTCGCCAGAGAAGTTTTTCCCACGCCGCGTTCGCCATACACGATTGCATGCGCGCCGGCTTGGTAAATCACTTCTAGGAGCTGGCCGATCTGGTTAATCCTTCCAACAAATAGCCGCTGCTCATCGATTGGAGCCGTTGGACGGAAAAGCTGTTGCGCCCTGGCATCCAACAACAGCCAGTCTTCATCTGAGGTGGGGATGAAGTCGTGCCCAAATAAGTCTTGCGACTCGCTACCCTGCATGATCGTACCTGTTAACATCCCGGATCGACGTGTTTTTATATACCTCTATCCGGGATATTACAAGATATTTATGAACATAAATGACCATAATGCTTGACAAGTTAAGCATAAAGTGTCACTATGCTTGCCATGAACAAGCTGCCTCTTAAGACCCGCGCTCAAATCCTCGGCATGATGGTTGAGGGTTGTTCCATCCGTTCAATCTCGCGGATGACTGGCGCAAGCAAGAACACGATTGCCAAGCTCCTCCAGGACGTTGGAACCGCCTGCTCCAAATATCAGGACGAGAACGTCCGCCACCTCAAATGCAAGCGCCTGCAGCTTGACGAAATTTGGTCTTTCGTTGGAATGAAGCAAGCGAATGTCCCCGCAGAACTCAAGGGGACGCCCGGCATTGGCGACACCTGGACTTGGACAGCCATTGACGCGGATACCAAGCTGATCGCGTCCTACATGGTCGCCGATCGTTCCCCGACCGCCGCAAACACTTTCATCCATGACCTTTCCAAGCGTGTCGATGGGCAAGTGCAAATCACGACGGACGGTTTAGCCGTCTATGTCGATGCAATCGCTGGATCATCCTTTGGCCCACGCGTGGACTACGCGATGCTGATTAAGACCTACGGCCAAGGCCCGACGACGCCGGAGCGCAAATACAGCCCCGTGGAATTCGTCTGCGCACACAAGAAAGAAATTCTCGGCAACCCCGACAAGCGGCATATCAGCACGAGTTTCGTAGAACGCCAGAACCTGACTATGCGCATGTCCATGCGCCGGTTCACGCGGCTTACCAATGGCTTCTCAAAGAAAGTAGAGAACCATATTCATGCACTGTCGATTTACTTCATGCACTACAACTTCGGGCGCATTCACCAGACGTTGCGAGTAACACCGGCTATGGAAGCTGGCATATCGGATCGCATCTGGAGCCTTGAGGAGATTGCCGAGCTTGCGGACTAAATCTGAAGGTAGGCGTGAGTACCCAGCGCCATTAATTCAACTATTTCCTGCTTTTTACCCTTGGTGTCTTTTTCTTCGTTATAACGCCAAATCAGCACTAGATCGTTGCCGACATGACAATCCCACCAACCAGTCCAACCCCCCTTCATAGGGTGCGGTCGAAACTCCCTGGTAATTGGCTGCTTGCTTCGCAGAATCTCCAAGAGTGCCCATATCCTCTTGGTCTGCGGCAATAGTCTTGGCGTCTTGCGCGCAAGATCAAGATCGACATGGAACCGAGAACTGCACCTAAACGGCAGAAGGATTCGCTGACCAACTTGCTTCCCTGCCGTATAAGCACCCTCCCCGTGCCTTTGAACAGCGATGACGCTACGGGCCGATTTTGGCCTTCATCTGCTCAAGGGTATGTAGTTCGCCGAAGGTGTAATCGCTAGGTTTGCCAAGCGGACGCACGACGTCATCCATCGTGGCAATAGGATGGTCGCAGACCACCGTATCGTCATCATCGCAAGACGAACGCAGAGCGTAAGCAATGCTATAGCTCAAGTTACTGTTCGTTGCCATACATCACCTAGATTTAATATGACGCCTCCCCAAATAGGCGCCATTTCCACCCCGAAACCACATTGACAATATATCAACCATCTGTTGACAGCGCTATATGCTTGCGTCACATAAGACCATTTAACGTTAACTAGCGTTCATTGCCATAAATTGCCTCTCCTGCTACTCAAGTTTTACTGGTATAAATTGCTAAGCAATTGTTATGCCAAGTATTTTTCAAACTGACCCACTACCCACATGCAGTCCCATTCAAGCGAGTCTGAGCTGCTGCAGCACCTGCAAAATCGGGCCTTTGCCTACTTTCAACAGGAAGCCAACCCCCTGAACGGGCTGGTGCTGGACAAGACCGCGCCCGGATGGCCAGCAAGCATCGCCGCAACCGGAATGGCGCTGGCCGCCTATCCGATAGCCATCGAGCGCGGGTTGATGTCGCAGACAAAGGCCATCGAGCTGACTCTGGCCACATTGCGCTTTTTCTGGAACAGCCCCCAAGGGCCCGAGGCGGACGCGTCGGGCTACCACGGTTTCTACTATCACTTCCTCGACATGCATACCGGCAGGCGCGCCTGGCAATGTGAAGTATCC
>JBBRZG010000225.1:0-4347 GCA_038236905.1 Burkholderiales bacterium | reverse complement strand
ATAACAAATCCGCTAATGATGAAGAATAACTCAACGCCAAGGTAACCATACTTGGATATTGGGGCTAATATTGGGTATGGCATGGTCGTCATGAGGTCGGCAGCATACCCCCTGAATGCATAATGAAAAAACACAACCGACAGTGCGGCAATAAACCTCAGCAAATCGATCTCGTTGACTCTAGCGCTAGTCATGTGCCTCTTTTGCAAATCAAATTGATGTAGTGAGCATCGCAGGGGTCAGATACCGTCTTGGAAATTGGGGTCAAGTCTTTCAAGAAATTGGGGTCACAAGAAATTGGGGTCAAGTCTTTCAATGTAGCGTCACTTTCACCCAATTTGATTTAGCCGAAGTTTACCGTTTTACAGCTCGAGGTGTCATTGCGCACTTATGATGTCTAGAAATTTTAGCGTCAGACCTTGCCTCTTGCCTAACGCACATTTCCATATGCAGGCTTGTCTCAAATCTGTAGTCGTAACTTCTAAATACATTTAGCAAATACCGTAAGCTAAATCTAAAACCCTATTATCGACGGCCACTTTGAGGCACTTTTGCTCTAAGTCTCACGCCAGTATTAGCGTTTCAAATTCAGATTTGAAACAATAGAAATCATCTAACTCGGCAACACAATCGGCCGCTCACAAGCCTGTCCCGCCGCATCAAACAAATGCAACTGTTCCGGCATCAGCCTGAGCGTCAGACGCTCCCCGACCGCCGTGGTGGCACTGCCCTCCACCTTTACGTTCAAGGTCGGGATGCCGGTGCCGACTTGTACATAGAGCAACGACGAATCGCCCAAGCGTTCCATGTGCAGCAGCGTTGCGGGCAACGCACAGCCCTCGCCCTCGTGCGCAATGGTGATGTGCTCGGGGCGGATGCCGATTTGCACACTTGCCCCCGCACTCAAGCCGCGCGCATCCACCGCCGCTGTGACCTGCTGACCAGCGAGCTCGACGATGGCATACGCGGCCTCCGCGCGAACCAGTTTCGCGGGCAGCAAATTCATTTTGGGTGAGCCGATAAATTCGGCGACAAACAGACTCGCGGGACGATGATAGAGCGTCATCGGCGAGCCGACTTGGGCGACGCTACCCTTCTCTTCAATGAGTGCACCGGTGTGCAGCAACACGATTTTGTCGGCCAGCGTCATCGCTTCAACCTGATCGTGGGTCACGTAAATCATGCTGGCCGAGCCTAAGTCATGATGCAGCTTGGCAATCTCTAAGCGCGTTTGCACGCGCAGGGCGGCATCCAGATTGGATAGCGGTTCGTCAAACAAAAATACCCGCGGCTCTTTAACAATCGCGCGACCAATTGCCACGCGCTGGCGTTGCCCGCCAGATAACGCTTTTGGCAGCCGATCCAGTAAAGGTGTGAGCTGCAAAATATCAGCGGCCGCTTTGACTTTACGTTCGATCTCGGCCTTGTTTGAGCCCAAGACTTTCAAACCAAATGCCATGTTGTCGCGCACCGTCATGTGCGGATACAAGGCATAGCTTTGAAACACCATCGCCACGCCGCGCTTGGCGGGCGGCACGTCGTTTACCCGCACGTCTTCAATCAACAGATCGCCGGAGGTGATGTCTTCGAGCCCCGCCACCATCCGCAGCAGCGTCGATTTTCCACAACCAGACGGCCCGACAAACACGCAGAATTCACCTGTATCTATCTGCAAATTCGCGTTGTTAATCGTCAGCGGTAGATCAGGCGCATAGCGCTTGTTGATGTTTTTAAATTCGATGCGCGACATGTTGGCTTTCGTTTATTGAAACAAGGCTGGCGGCTTACGCAAGGCGGGCAAACATCACGCCCCACGGTTGGAAGGCAATCGAGTCCCCATCGGCGTTGGCTAACGTTGCACCTGAAGCTTTGCTGTCCTCAAGCACCGCTGCCACGCGATCACCACTCGGCAAATCAAATGATGTTGATGCATCACTCATGTTGAACGCGCACAACATGCGCTCGTCTTTAGTGCTGCGAACAAATGCAAATATTTGCGCATGTTCCGGCAGCAACACCATGTCGCCGTGCGTGATGGCAGGCTGTGTTTTACGCCAAGCGAGCAGGTGCTGATAGTGATGGAAAACGGAGTTCGCATCGGCATACTGCGCATCTGCCGCCAGCGCCCGATGGCTCTCCGAAATCGGCAGCCACGGTTTTGAGCGGCGGGTACCCTCGGCGAAACCAATGTCGGGCATTTGGCTATTCCACGGCATCGGGGTGCGACAGCCATCACGGCCTTTGAATTCGGGCCACATGGTGATGCCATAAGGATCCTGTAAATCTTCAAACGCGATTTCAGCTTCGGGCAGCCCCAATTCATCGCCCTGATAAATGCACGAGCTGCCGCGCAAGCTCAGCTGCAGCGCAGGTGCCAGACGCAGCAATGCCGCCGGGGGATTGGCGCCGCCCCAGCGCGTCGCCAGCCGCACGCAGTCGTGGTTCGATAGCGCCCAACAAGGCCAGCCGCCATCACCTTCACCTTTTGCGAGCTGGAATTTTTTAATCACGCCACGAATGTAGGGCGCACTATGCTGTGCCGCCAACAGATCAAAGCAATAGCCCATGTGAAGCTTGTCGCCACCCTCGGTGTAGCGCGCAACCATCGCTAAGCCCGTATCGTCGCCGATTTCACCCATGGTCGTGGTGTCGGGATATTGATCCACCAGTGCGCGCAGCTTGCGCAAAAATTCGAACGCCTCGGGCTGACTTTTATCGAACTTGTGCCATTGCCACACATACGGATTCGACATTTGCGCGGTCGGGTCATCGGCTGCACCACCGCGCCCCGGGTTATTGCGCAGCAGCTTGTCGTGCACGCAAAAATTGATCGCATCCAGCCGATAGCCATCGACGCCTAAATCAAGCCAAAACTTTACTGTCTCAAGCAGCGCGTTTTGCACATCGGCATTGTGAAAATTCAGGTCCGGTTGGCTGACTAAAAAATTGTGCATGTAGTACTGGCAGCGGCGTGTGTCCCATTGCCATGCGCTGCCACCAAAAATCGACAGCCAGTTATTCGGAGGCGTGCCATCGTCTTTCGCGTCTGCCCACACAAACCAATCCGCTTTCGGATTATCCCGACTCGACCGGCTCTCTTCAAACCAAGGATGCACGTCAGCGCAATGCGAGAGCACCTGATCAATGATGACTTTTAGGCCCAGCTCGCGGGCGCGCGCCAGCAGCGCCTCGAAATCAGCCAGTGTGCCGAACATCGGATCAACGTCGCAATAGTCGCTCACATCATAGCCAAAATCCCTCATCGGGCTTTTGAAAAACGGCGACAACCAGATCGCGTCCACACCCAGCTTGGCGACATGATCGAGGTGCTTGGTGACACCAGGCAAATCGCCAATGCCATCGCCATTGCTGTCCGCAAAGCTGCGCGGATAAATTTGATAAATCGCGGCCGCGCGCCACCAATCGCTATGAGAAATTATTTTGTCAATCATTGAATTTAGAAGTAATAAAAATTACAGGTATCGAAAAACATCGGCCGTTTTTCAGCCTTTCACAGCACCCGCCGTCAGGCCGGAAACAATTTTCTGCTGAAACACCAGTACCAACGCCAGCAGCGGCACGGTCACGATTACCGACGCGGCCATAATGCTGCCCCACGGAATCTCGAATGCGTTTGCACCCGAGATGAGTGAAATGCTCACCGGCACGGTGCGCTGGGCATCGTCAACCACAAACGTGAGCGCAAACAAGAATTCATTCCACGCGCCAATGAACGCCAGCAGCCCAGTCGACACCAAGGCCGGCCACAGCAGCGGCATGAAGACCAAAAAAATGATGCGCAACGGGCCGCAGCCATCCATAATCGCCGCCTCTTCCAGCTCCTTCGGCAATTGCCGCATGAAGGTTGTGAGAATCCAGACCGTAAAAGGCAACGTGAAAATCGTATACGGCACCACCAACCCCAAGGCGCGGTTATACAGTCCCAGCGCCTGAATCAGCTCGAACATGCCCGACAGCACGGCGACCTGCGGAAACATCGACACACCCAATATCGCCAGCAGCAACAAGCCCTTGCCTTTGAAGTGAATGCGCCCCAGCGCATAGGCTGCCGTCACGCCCAACAGCACCGCAAAGGTGACCGTAAGCGTCGCCACCATGATGGAATTCAGCAGGTGTCGTCCAAACGGCTGTGAACCTTCAAACAAGCCGATGTAATTGGCGAAGCTCGGTGCAGTCGGCCATAGATGGGTGTCAAATAATGCTGCACCACTTTTGAGCGATGTGGATACAGCGTATAAAAATGGATAGACCGATATTGCGACCAACAGCGCCGCCAGCGTATACAAAACGATGCTGCCCCAGAGCGGACGATGCTTCATGCGGACT
>JBBRZG010000224.1:0-4425 GCA_038236905.1 Burkholderiales bacterium | reverse complement strand
GTTCACGATCTGAAAAACCTAATCGCGCAGTTGACTCTACTGCTCAAAAATGCCGAACGACACCGGGACAACCCCGAATTCCAGACCGACATGCTCGATACGATTGCACATGTGGCAACGCGTATGAGTCAGCTAATGCAGCAGCTCGGTGCCGGCACCACGCCCATAGAGAAGCCGCGAACTATTGAGCTAACTCAAATCATCCATAGGATAATCAAAGCGAAAACCGTACATAACTGCACCATCACGTTTGAGACCGTCAAACCCGTTTTTGCTATCGCTCATGAGGATCGCATTGAGCGGGTGATTGGCCACATCGTTCAAAATGCAATAGAAGCGTCAGAACCGAATTCAGGCATAGTGTCCTTGCATGTTTTTCTTCAAGAAAACTACGCCAAGGTAGAAGTAGACGATCAGGGTGTCGGCATGACCGAAAGCTTTATTCGAGAACGACTATTTCACCCTTTTCAAACCACCAAGGCGCAAGGAATGGGTATCGGTATGTTTGAGAGTTTTCACTATATTAATAGCATTGGCGGTCGCATTTCAGTCGACAGCACGCCGGGCAAAGGCACACGGTTCAGCGTACTTTTGCCTTCTACAGACTATTCTGCTTCAGCCGAAAATACCCCTCATTCAAAGCCATGAACATTAACCCAAAGCGTAAACCGCTGCTTATCGTGGAGGACGATCTAACTCTGCAAAAACAGATGAAGTGGGCGTTTGAGCGGAACGAGACCGTACTTGCAAGCGATATTCCAACGGCAATTTCACAGCTGCGGCGTCATGAACCAGCTGTCGTCACAATGGATTTGGGGTTGCCACCGTACCCAAACGAAGCGACAGCAGGGTTTGATTTACTCGGCCAAATCCTGACGCTCGCGCCGAACACCAAGGTTATCGTTCTGACGGGGCAAAACGATCATGCCAACGCGCTGAGAGCGATTCGTCTGGGCGCTTACGATTTCTATGCGAAACCATTTGACCCCGAGCTACTCGGATTCGCGATAGAACGCGCATATATTTTGGGGGAGCTTCAAGAAGAAAATCGGCGCTTGCAAAATTCGGTGCCGTCCACACTGCTGTCAAAAATCATTACACAAGATAATGAAATGCAACGGGTAAATCGTACGGTCGAAAAAGTCGCTCCCACCAATGCAACGATTCTGCTGCGCGGAGAATCCGGCACGGGTAAAGAGCTAGTGGCTCGCGCCCTGCACGGTTTGTCGCCGCGTAGCAAAGCACGATATGTCGCAATTAATTGTGCGGCCATTCCTGATGCGCTGCTCGAAAGCGAATTGTTTGGCTTTGAAAAAGGCGCGTTTACCGGCGCGGCAAAACAAACGCAGGGCAAGGTGGAGTTAGCCCATAAAGGCACTTTGTTCCTCGATGAGATAGGCGATTTGCCGCTTGCTTTACAAGCAAAGCTACTCAGATTTCTTCAAGAGCGGGTGATCGAGCGGATCGGCGGAAGAGAAGAAATTCCCGTTGATGTGCGCATCATTTGCGCCACACACCAGGATCTGCAGTCGATGATTCAACAGGGAACATTTCGAGAAGACTTATATTACCGGCTTGCCGAAATTGCGATCGAAATTCCACCGCTGCGACATCGTCCCGGCGACTCAATTCTATTGGCGCACGCATTTGTGCGGCGCTTTGCCGAGGAGCAAGCCCGAAACACAATCACGTTGCTCCCAGATGCGATTGCCGCGATTGAGGCCTACGAATGGCCGGGTAACGTTCGCGAGCTTGAAAACTGCATCAAGCGGGCGGTAATCATGGCTGAAGGCGTGAGCATAAGTGCAGTCGATCTTGGCCTAAAAGTTGAGCCGAAGGTTGAAACACTGGAAAGCAGCTTGAACCTACGTCAGGTTAGGGACGAAGCGGAGAAAAAAGCAGTTAAACATGCGTTAGCGCGGGTCAACGGAAATTTGAGCAAGGCAGCTGAAACGCTCGGCATCAGCCGACCGACACTTTATGAGTTGCTTGACCGCTTCGGGCTGCGCTAGTTGTCGTGGCACGGCCTGTATTGAATTTAACAAAGGACATTCGATGTATTTGCCCGTATCTTTAAAGCCCAGAAAAAAGAACCTGATGAACGCTGTCGCTCTCGCCGGCTGCATATCGATTGCCAGCCTCGTCACCGCATGCGGTCAAAAGAACGCTGATACCTTGCTGGCTTCGGCGAAGGCATACATCGCTAAAAAAGACTACTCGTCTGCGTCAGTTCAACTAAAAAGCGCGCTACAAAAGCAAGAGAGCGGTGAGGTTCAATATTTGCTGGCTCTATCACTCGTTGAAGTAGGCGACTATGTTGGCGCTGAGCTGCAGGCGAGACGTGCGTTGTTGTCAAAATATGATGCCAACCTTGTTTATCCGCTTCTCGCCAAAGCAATGTTTGGCTTGGGGGATTTCAGCAGAATCACATCGGAATTTCGTAATGTGCTGGTTAATGACCCTGCCAATCAGGCGCTAATTTTGAACATCGTTGGCGAGGCTTTTCTTGCCCAGCGGCAGGCAAATGAGGCGCTTGCGGCTTTCGACGCTGCGCTTGTAAAAGTACCTGGCGAGCCGCGCGCCAGGATTGGCAGGGCTCGAACCAGCGCCGCCAATGGTGACCTGGCTGAGCCGCTCAAAATAGCCGATGAGATTCTTGCCAGCTCGCCGAATTTTGCCCCCGCGCTAACGCTAAAGGCCGATGTGCTGATCGCGCAGTCGAAGCCGGATGAGGCTATCGCGACGATTACAAAACTGGTTGCGGCCGCTCCGTTTAATGGTCAGGCCCGCTTTTCGTTGATTTCACTTCTCACCGCCAACAATAAATTCGATGAAGCCGCAAAGGCAATCGACGCAATGAAGCTGGCGGCTCCGCGCGATATTCGTGCGAGCTATCTGGCGGGTGTCTTGGCGTTACGCAAAGGTGAACCGTTGAAAGCACGCGACGAGGCGATCAAGATTTTAAGTTCGCTGCCTGACCACCCGCCGTCGCTCGTATTAGTGGGCGCGGCTGAATATCAGTTGGGGGCGTTGTCTACCGCTGCCGATTACCTTCGTAAGGCAATTGCCGCAAACCCCGAGAATATTTATGCCCGCAATCTTTTAATTACTATTTATCTGCGACAAGGGCAGCCGGGCAAGGCAGAGGATGCGCTGGCACCCGCACTGAAGGCGTCACCAACTGATCCCACAATTTTACGCGCCGCAGGCGAAGTGGCGATGGCGAACGACCAGCCGAAAGATGCCGCAAATTACTATGCACAAGCGCTCGCATTGGAAAAAAACAATGCTCTCACCCAAACGCGGTTGGCACAGATTCGGCTGATCAACGGGGATACGAGCGACGCAGTAAGTGGCTTGGAAGCAGCGTCGAGCCTTGACAAAGACCAGTTTCAGGCCGACCTTTCGCTGGTCGCACTTTATTTTGACAAAAAAGAATTTGACAAGGCGCTACAGGCCGTGTCGACGCTTGAAAAAAAGCAACCCAACAACCCGCTGACCCACAATGTTCGCGGTGCCGTGTATGTCGGCAAGCGAGACATTCAGGCAGCCCGACTCAGCTTTGAAAAAGCGTTGTCAATTCAAGCCGACTATTTACCCGCAGCAAGCAGTTTGGCACGCCTTGACTTGGCAGAGAAGAATCCGGCTGCCGCAAAACGCCGCTACGAATCAATTATTGAAAAGGAACCTAGCAACGATGGCGCTTTGCTGGCGCTCGCACAACTTCAGATATTGACAAGCGCCCCTGACGGGGAGGTGGTCGCAACTATAAATCGCGCCATCAAAGCCAACCTTGGGTCTGCTCAAGCACGACTGGCACTCATTGGATTCTACACAAAGCGGGGCAATACGAAAGCCGCAGTAGAGGCAGCGCAGTTGGCCGTAAGCTCACTGCCGTCCGAGCCGCGTGTTTTGGAGGCCCTTGGCTTGGCGCAGTTGGGTGCGGGCGACCCCAATCAGGCAATTGAGGCCTTTAATAAGCTGATACGTCTGCAGCCCGATTCAGCAGCGCCTCTTATGCGGCTCGCATCGGCTCAATACGCCGCTAAGTCTGTAGAGGACGCAATTGCAACATTGCGCAAAGCCACCACCTTAAAATCCGATTCGCTCAAAGCGCAAGCCGAAATTATTGCGATACAGATTGCCAGCGGACGGGCCGAGGATGCACTGAAAGAGGCTAAAACGATTCAGAAATCACGGCCTACCGAAGCCATCGGCTTCGCGGCGGAGGGCGATATCCTTGCCAGCCAAAAGCGCCCGGCGGATGCCGCTAATGCTTATGCCGAAGCAACTAAACGTAAACCGGTCGCGGAACTTTTTGCGCGGCAATATCAAATGCTTGTTGCAGCCGGGAAACAGGCTGATGCGTCTGCGCTCGCCGATAAATGGATTCAGTCAAATCCCAAAGACACCACGCTAAGGTTT
>JBBRZG010000223.1:0-4510 GCA_038236905.1 Burkholderiales bacterium | reverse complement strand
GATTGCCTAGTTGGGCCGCGCTTCATCTCGGTTAGGGCAAATTTCAGGGATTCCCTGATGCGCGGAGTCGATTTGCAAACCGTTTGCTGACAGCTTGGTCATTTGAATTCATTTGTAATCGATAACAAAAGACAATTGTGCGTTAGTTCACAGACGAGCCTTGACAGACTGCTCCGTGAGGGCTTTAATCAATCTAAGTTGTGAGGTTTTTCACATTTCGTGGCTCGCAACTTGAATCAAGCGCTCTAAAACGAATTCTGAAACACGGCAAACTCGCTGAAAAGCGACGACGCAAAGTCTCCGGTCTAACGGGCAATAACGCCTCAGGATAGCGGGATTACCAGAGAGTCGAATCATGGAATATTTCCATCATCGGGCCAGCATTCAGGCCACTTGCGAAGTTTGTTCCCCTACGCTCACCCTTGAGCAGGATACAAACGTATGTTTCGCACCTCACTCCCTTGTTATCTTCGCCAGCCTGTACGTTACTGCGCCAACACCAAGTCCGCTTGCAATGCGCCATCGATTTTTAATCGAGTAAATCCGCCTTTTGCGTCACCTGTTTTTCCGATGCTTTGATCGGACAAGGACTCGAGCATGGCAACAAATATCCACACTAATTTTTTGGACAATGGCGCCACAAACGCCAATGTTTTCCCATTCCCGTCAGGTCAGGCGCGGCGGCGCAACGTGAAACCGGAATCAGTCAGTGTCATCAATGATTGCCGCGACATTGCCCTGAAACGTATCGTGGAAGTGTTGTCAAAAACCTTCGATACGATCGAAGACGAACTATTTGAAATGGCCGAAAAATCGGTTGATCGTAGCGCGCAGAATGTCTATCTCGACGCGCGGGCGCAAGCACGCGAAAAACGTGGCGCGATTGAAACCGCCTTCAGAAAGCAGTTCCTGAATTTTTTCGAAAAGAAAATGAACGGCAGTGACGATAGCAAGAAATCGTCAGCTGGCAGCATCAGCGGACTTGAACTTTCGTTGGTCGAGGACGACGACTTGGAAGAAAAGCTGGCGGTCGAGGCCATCGCCAAACGTCTCAACAATAACTGCGATGAAGAATTGCGTGCGGTTTCACAGCGCATGGGATTTTTGATGTCAGATCCGGAATTACAGGACGAGGCAAACCCGATTTCGCCTGATACGATTGTGAAAGCATTACAAGTTGCCTGTCAGCAAATGACCTCCGGCTACCAAGCGAAATTGACCGTGATGCGGATGGTAGAAGCGGGCATGGCTAAAGAAATGCTCGGCGTATACCGTGATATCAATGCCCATCTTGTCTCGCGCCACGTGTTGCCGAAGATTCGCCCGACTTATCACAAACCACAAGCATCGGGTTCGCGAACCACACCGGTGGCCAATAGCAACGCCGCTGCGACCGCGGCAGCCGCTATGGCGACCTCTCCGCAAGCGGCGCACGAGTTATTCGCTACACTTCAACAGCTTATTGCGGGCGGCATCGCCAGCAATGCCGCCAACCTGTCCAACACCAGTGCTCATCTCGCGCCGTTCGCTGGTGGCATGGGTGCTGCGGCGGGTAACAACGCCGGCGGGCCGTTAGACATGGGATCAATCACCAGCACTGGCTTGGTCTCCGCACTAACGGATATTCAGCGGCAGTTGATTGCAGGTCGCGCCGAAACGGCGCAGTTCGCGGCGATGATGAACCTGAGTAATTTCGTGCCGGGCGAAACACCCACTGCATCGCTAAATTTTTTGCGGGACATTAAACAGCAGGCTGTCGCCACCGGCAGTAACCAAGTTGACGCGATGACGATTGACATCATTGCGATGCTGTTTGACTACGTTTTTGAAGATAAGGCCATCCCGGATTCAGTCAAAGCATTATTGGCCAAGTTGCAAATCCCGGTGCTTAAAGTCGCGATTATCGATAAGTCGTTTTTCTCTTTAAAAACGCATCCGGCGCGCCGCCTGCTTGATGTACTGGCAGAGGCATCAGTTTGCTTCGCAGGTCAGGCGAGCAAGGAAGACCCGCTATATCAGCAGATTGAGTCCGTGGTGAACCGCATTCATGATGAATTCACCACCGACATCTCCATCTTTTCGACGATGCTCGGCGAATTCGAAGCATTTCTAGTCGCACGAGACACCGCCAGCGCCACTCGCGCCGAACAATCTGCCCGCGCACTGTACGAAAGTGAAAAGCGCGAAATGGCGCGCATGATCGCGATCGATGAAACAGATCGCCGCGCGAATTCTAGCGATACTGACCTGCCGATTGCCGTGAGCGCGATGTTACGCGGGCCATGGGCACGGGTACTGGAACGCGTTTATATCCGCGATGGCGGAAGAACTGAGCATTTTGTCGAATACCTCGAAACAGCTGACAATTTAATTTGGAGCGTAACGCCTAAACTCGACCAAGGTGAACGTAAACGGCTGGTATCGATGCTGCCGATATTATTAAAACGCCTGCAAGAGGGCATGGAAATCGCCGCTGTTGACAAGCAGGAGCGTGATCGTTTTTTTGCGGCTTTGGTGGATTGCCACGCAGCAGCGGTAAAAGCGGGCCTGCGCGGCGAGAGCGTGACGCCGCTGATCCAAGGGTTGCGCACCACGGTAGAGACTGCACCATTATTTGAGAAATTAATCAATGAAGAAAAAGTACGTGAAGCGGAGCTAAAGATTATTAATCGCTCCGGGATTGCGCGCATTCAATTCACCGACGCGGGGGTGGAGATTGAAGAAATCGTGGCTCGCGGCGCGAATGCGGCAAACAGCAGCATCGAATCGACCGGCACCAGTGTCGGTCAGGAAATGGCTGACGCAGGTGAGCCCAATGATGCAACGTCTTTTGATCACAACCAGCCGATACCGGTGCTCAAGCGCGGTGCGTGGGTAGAATTCACACAAGCCAGCGGTAGCAAAACGCGCGCGAAGCTAACTTGGGTGAGCCCGCTCAAAGGAGTTTATTTATTTACCAACCCGGGTGCCAGCGAGGCGCTTTCCATCTCGCCTGAAGTGCTCGAAACGCAATTTCGCCGCGGCCAGGTACGCGTGATCCAGGAATCGTCGTTGATTGACCGAGCTGTGGATAGCTTGGTTCATTCTCTGGCTGCTGCTGCTTAGCGCCAATCAATCGGCTCAGGTCCAATGCGCTTAAAACGATCGCTATGCGCGCTGGTTGATCAATCGCCAGCCGTGACCATTGATAGCCGGTAGCCTTTGCCGTGTACCGTTTTAAGCAAGTACTCGTGCTGGCCGTCCAATTCAAGCTTGATACGCAAACGATAAATATGCGTATCGATGGTCCGCGACGAGACTTGATTGGAAACGATTCCCCACACGCTGCTCCAGATAGCATTTCGGGCGACGATGTTGCCCATTTCGCTAAATAGCAGCAGGATCAGCTGAAGCTCTTTTTCAGTCAGCAATACTTTCTTGGGTCCGAACGAAACTTCGCGTGCGCCGACATCAAAGTGATACGCCCCGAAAAAAACCGGCTTATCTTTGCGCGACTTTTCCAGACGAAGACTGTTGGCACGGCGCAGCGTCGCCTCGACGCGGGCCACGCATTCAAGATGACGTGCAGGTTTGACCAGATAGTCATCGGCACCGGCTTCCAAACCTTCGATAATGTCCTGTTCAGCGTTTCGAGAGGTGATGAGGAGAATCGGGATATCGAGCCTTAGCTCGTCCCGCATTTTTTGAATGACATCCACGCCCGACATATCCGGCAACCCCCAATCGATGATGGCGGCGTCAATGCCGGCATCGGGTAGAGATTTGAGGAAGGTGGCACCTCGATCGTAGGTTGAAGTCTTAAAGTCTGCTTCACCGAGCCATTTGCTCAAGGCGAGCAATTGGTCGGGATCGTCGTCCAGAATCGCGATATGGGAGATAGGGACGATAGGACCGATAGGGGCTGCTTTTTCAGGCACTGTGCGTCCCATCACGTTTCATCAAGTCACCGATCAATTTATGTTGTGAATAGCTACATTGTACAAAGCATCCAAAACGCTCGATCCACCTCCATACAGCATTTTCATTTTAGGTCGCCCAACGCTTAGACGCGAAATGGCGTCACGACAAAAATAGCGCGTCTACTGCCGCCGGGTCGAACCGGTATTCTTCGTTGCACATATCGTCTTTAACAATGATTTCACCGAGCTGTTTCAAGGTGGCGTCAAGTTCTTCGCGGCCCAGACTGCGGAGCATATTTTTAACTTTTTCTTCATCGCGTTTGCAATCGCAAAACACGCCTTTTGGCTCGTAAAGCCGGATATCTTCCTCGTGAAACAAACGCGTGAGCATGGTTTCTGCATCCAGATTCGTAAGCTCATCCGCAGTTACTGACGCTGCAAGTTGCTCGACCCGTGCCCAACCATCGGCGTCTTTTTCATCCGCTTTGGGTAGCTTTTGTAAGAGCAGCGCGCCTGCCCCTTGTGCGGTGGCGGCAATCCATAAATGTGTGGGCAGTTGTTCAGACTGATCAAAATAATGCTCAAAGCATTCAGCCACGGTCAGCCCGGAT
>JBBRZG010000222.1:0-4597 GCA_038236905.1 Burkholderiales bacterium | reverse complement strand
CAGTCGCGAAATTCCTGTTTCGACAGGCTCCGGTAAAAATGCTTCTTGACGCACATTCCACCCTCAAGATAAACATTTCCATAGCGAATCCAATTGCAAAAACCGACGCACTCAATTGAGCCATCGGCTCGCGTGTATTCGGCGACATATTGATGCCAGGCCGTTTTTCTGACCCGCTCGGTGCCCAATTGAAACTCGCGTGGAGACGGGAACGCCGAATTGAAACTTGCGTGAAAAAGTTCTCCCGCGATCAAGGTTGCGTCGCCTACATCTCGCACAGTGAGTGCCTCGGCGAACGAACGACTCATTTACGAATATACCAAGAGCTGTAAAGCTCGTTGGGGGCCAAATCGCAAATACGATGTTCAAACATGCCGGGCTTGTATTCGACCAGCGGCTCGCAGCGCAATGCGGCCCGCCACGGCTCAAAGCCGAACGCACGCAGCTCCTCGTCAAACTTGGGCACCGTAATTTTGTTCAATTCGTTATACCACTGCCAATACTCTTCCCGCTTCGCGAACAGGCCGCTGCGATCCATAAACTTCGGCTCGCTATTGAACACAATATCGCGCACCTCATCATGGGTATGGGTCAAATGAAAATACGGCTCGCCGGAAAATTCGCCCAAGTGATGACCGATATTTGAATAGAACAAACCGGGCGCAATGAATAGCAAACCATCGGGTTTCAATACGCGCCGCATTTCGCTGAGCGCGCGGTCATAGCCGCCCGCCATATGCTCGACCGAGCCCCATGAAATCAGTGCATCAAATGAATTGTCATCGAACGGTAATGCGTTGCCATCTTCGGCCATAAACTTGAGATTATTCGGCATCGCCAAATGGCCCAAGTTATTGTCGGCAAGGATTTGTGGCAGACGCTCAAAGCCTTTGAACGGATCAATACCAATCAATTCTTTCGGACCGTAGCGTAGCGCGATACCCAGATCGGTGACACCATCGCCGCAACCCACGTCCAGCACCCGGCCCCGCAGCAGCGGCGAGTCGCCGCAGATGTACTCAATGGCGGTACGCGATGCGTGATCAAAATGCTGGAAAAACCAGCTCTTATAACCCTGCCGCCAAGCGAGTGAGTCGATAGCGGGGGTGGCACCCATCGATTCAATTTCCCACACCACGGCCATTGAAGTCTGAGCCGTATTGGTGGGCCCGGTAAATGCGATATTTTGAACGGCCAGCATTTGCTTCACTCCATCCACACGGCCGAATACGCGCACACAGGCGCGTGTCGCACCCGGCGAGAGTGCCAGGCGCGGCGTATTCCACCGGATGAGATATTCACCTTTGGGTAGCCAGCAAATATCCCAACCATCCTGTGAAATGAAACGGGTGTGAAACGGTGCGTCTGAGTCGTTACCAAAGAAATCTACGCACACATCGACGTCCACAACGATGTCGGATGCAATCCGCATATTCGCGATGACGGAAAACGGCTCGCCGTTTGTAGCACGGTCGCTCACGTGCGCATTAATTTCCACACCCGTCATTGCCGCCGTTTTAAGCTCAGTCATCAATGTCGTCATTCATGTCGTCATTCATGTCGTCATTACGTTGTTGTTTAAACAGCGCACGACATCACGACAACTTGCCATGGCATTGCTTGTACTTTTTCCCGGATCCGCACCAGCAAGGATCGTTACGACCAATTTTTGCAGCGTCGCGCACGAACGGTGACCCACCCTGCTCATCGGCCACTTTATCTGCCGCCTTATCTGCCAGCGCAAGCGCTTCGTCGTAATCCGCATGATGGTATTGCACATTCTGTGCGACCCGAGCCGCGGCTTCTTCTGCCGCTTTTTCAGCTTGCGCGACTGCGGCCTGTGATTCAACGCGAACGTTCACCAATACCTGCGTGACTTCGCGCTTGATACCATCCAGCATGCTGCTGAACAGCTCAAATGCTTCGCGCTTGTATTCCTGCTTGGGTTGCTTTTGTGCGTAGCCGCGCAGATGAATACCCTGGCGCAAATAATCCAGCGCAGCCAAATGTTCGCGCCAATGCGAATCAATGGATTGCAGCATGACCGCGCGCTCATATTGATGCAGCAGCGGCTTTTCAACGTCTTTGAATTTAGCGTCGTATTCCTGAGTAGCCTGCTCACTCAGGCGTTCGCTCATCTTCTGGCTATCAAGCTCTTCATCATTCTTAAGCCATTCATCGACGCTGACTTTCATATTGAAGTCGGACTCAAGCGTACGCGTCAGACCCGCCACGTCCCACTGCTCTTCCACCGATTCGGGTGGCACATAGGTCGCCACCACGTTTTGCAGCACGTCGGAACGCATCGCCGCGATTGTTTCAGAAATGTCATCCGCATCAAGCAACTCATTGCGCTGTTGATAGATCACTTTACGTTGATCGTTGGCCACATCATCATATTCGAGCAATTGTTTGCGAATATCGAAATTTCGGGCTTCTACTTTGCGTTGCGCATTTTCAATCGAACGCGACACCATGCCCGCTTCAATCGCCTCGCCTTCAGGGATTTTGAGGCGCGCCATAATCGCCTTCATTTTGTCGCCCGCAAAAATTTTCAGCAGCGGATCTTCAAACGACAGGAAAAAGCGCGAAGAGCCCGGATCGCCCTGACGGCCAGCACGTCCGCGCAGTTGGTTATCAATACGGCGCGATTCGTGACGCTCGGAACCCACAATATGCAGACCACCGGCTGCGACAACTTCCTCATGCACTTTTTGCCAGCCCGCTTTTAGTTCAGCGATCTTAGCTTCTTTCTGCGCATCACTCAGGGACTCATCGGTTTTAACCGCTTGCACTGCGTGCTCCAAGCTGCCGCCCAGCACGATGTCGGTGCCGCGCCCCGCCATGTTGGTGGCAATGGTCACGGCTTTCGGCTGGCCTGCCTGCGCGACAATTTCTGCCTCACGCGCATGCTGCTTCGCGTTCAGCACTTGATGCGGGATTTTTTCTTTCTTGAGCAATTCGGATAGTAGCTCCGAATTTTCGATCGAAGTCGTGCCAAGCAAAACGGGTTGGCCGCGCTCATAACACTCGCGCACATCAAGCACGATGGCGCTGTGCTTCTCGTTTGATGTCATGTAGACGAGATCGTTTGGATCTTTGCGCACCATCGGCTGGTTGGTCGGAATAATCACCGTCTCGAGGTTGTAAATGGACTGAAACTCGAACGCTTCCGTATCCGCTGTACCGGTCATGCCGGAGAGCTTTTTGTAAAGCCGGAAATAGTTTTGAAACGTGATTGACGCCAGCGTTTGCGACTCATTCTGAATCTTGACGCCCTCTTTTGCCTCAACCGCTTGATGCAGACCTTCGGACCAGCGGCGCCCGGTCATCATGCGGCCGGTGAATTCATCAACAATGACCACCTCGCCGTCTTGCACCACGTAATGCTGATCACGGTGATACAGCACATTGGCACGCACCGCTGCATAGAGGTGATGCACCAGCATGATATTGGCCGGATCATATAGCGAGGTACCTTCCGCCAATAATCCGTTTTGCACCATCAATTGTTCAGCGTGCTCATGGCCGTCTTCGGACAATGTGACCGAATGGGCTTTTAAATCTATCCAGTAATCGCCCTCGCCTTTTTCGTCTTCTTGCGGTTTCAAATTGGGCACCAGCAAGTTTACTTTTTGGTACATCGTCGCTGAGTCTTCCGCCTGACCCGAGATGATCAGCGGCGTTCTCGCCTCGTCAATCAAAATAGAATCCACTTCATCGATAATGCCGAAATTAACGCCGCGCATGACGCGTTCTGCTTTATTCGTGACCATGTTGTCACGCAGATAATCAAAGCCGAATTCGTTGTTGGTACCGTAAGTAATATCCGCATTAAACGCTTCTTGTTTTTCGCTGTGTTGCATTTGCGAAAGATTACAGCCTACGGTGAGCCCCAGAAAGCTGTGCAGGCGTCCCATCCACTCGGAATCGCGCTTGGCAAGGTAATCGTTTACCGTGACGACGTGCACGCCGTGACCCGATAAAGCGTTCAAATATGACGGCAAAGTCGCCATCAACGTCTTGCCCTCACCGGTACGCATCTCGCCAATCTTGCCGTCATGCAGCACCATGCCGCCAATCAATTGCACATCAAAATGACGCATACCCAATACGCGTTTACCCGCTTCGC
The DNA here is from genome assembly GCA_038236905.1 of Burkholderiales bacterium. GTDB lineage: Bacteria > Pseudomonadota > Gammaproteobacteria > Burkholderiales > Usitatibacteraceae > UKL13-2. Next base: position 465 of record JBBRZG010000222.1, on the reverse strand, counting down.
GAACGGTGGCGAACGCCTCTGGCAATAAATCATCAAGCGTCTCGCCTTTGGTAATTCGTGCCTTGAACTCATCCGTCTTGGCGCGCAGCTCGGCATCGCTGAGTTTTTGCATTGCATCTTCGAGGCCGTTGATGATCGCGACGCGTTTTTTGTATTGTTTCAAGAGACGCTCGTTGCGACTGCCGAAAATCGATTTCAAAAAATTGTCAAACATGAGTTGCTTTCATTCGTGGCATTGGCAGCTTTTATCGCTGCAACGCTTCAATTTGGGGAAATGGCCGATGGAGTATGAGCCAAAGCAGAATTACCGCCATTCAAGGTGCCACAGCATAGCCGGACTTTGCCTGAAAATGGGGACGCGCGCAGTTATCACAACCGTTACCCGCAAACTTGGAGTACGGCTGCGCGAACTGCAGAAGGAAAATTACGGGGCGCGGGCGCTCTTGGTGGCGATAGCCGGCTCTT
>JBBRZG010000221.1:0-4603 GCA_038236905.1 Burkholderiales bacterium | reverse complement strand
GCGATGAAACCAATTGATGAACGCCAAGTATTCGGCAAATCGGTGATGCTGTTCGACGGTACGGTCAACGGCGTGACTCGCGAAAAAATTGAAGCGCTAGGCGAAACCCGCAGCCCCGGCATCGCCGATCTATTTGTCGCCACCATGAAAGGAACCTACGCATGAACACAATGAAATGGTTGTTAAAGCGCGAATTTTGGGAGCATAAGGGAGGCTTCTTTTGGGCGCCAATTGTGGTGAGTTTGATCGTTTCAGCCATTACCGCTTTCACCATTCTGGTTGGAGTGACTCAGGGCGTTAAGTCAACTATCGTTATCAACGGCGAAACCGTCACCAACTTGGCAGAACGATTTTCACCCGAGCAAAAAGCAACCGCGGTGGAACATTTAGCCAGCACCTATTTAGTGTCAGCCGTACCGCTACTCTGCGTCCTCTCATTCACGGTATTTTTCTATTGCCTTAGTGCACTGTTTGACGAACGCAAAGACCGCAGCGTGCTGTTTTGGAAATCGCTTCCTGTTACCGATGGCGCAACCGTGCTTTCAAAGGTTCTCACGGCGCTTTGCCTCGCTCCGCTTATCACGCTGGGCTTGGCACTCATTCTGGCAATAGTGAATTTGATTTTCCTAACGATTGGCGCGGGCGCAGCGGGCGTAAACATTGCCGGCGGTTTGCTGGGCTCGACGTCGCTTTACCTGGCACCGCTCTATATCGTCGCCCTATTTCCAATTTATGTCCTTTGGGCATTGCCCACGGTCGGCTGGTTGCTCATGGTTAGCGCTTGGGCACGCAGCAAGCCATTCTTGTGGGCGGTGGGCGCGCTGCTGCTGGTGATGGGACTTGTCGCGTGGTTTAACAAAATGTTCAGTTTCGGTTGGAAGCTCGAGTGGCTTTGGCTAAATATTATTGCTCGCGGCCTGCTCAGCCTGACGCCTGGCTCGTGGTTTGCACTTAGCCGCGAAAATATTGCAGCGACAGCTGCTATGGAAGAGCCACAAATCACCTCGCTGATGTCCCTTTCATGGCAGCAACTTGCTTCGCCTAATATCTGGATCGGCGCAGCCGTCGGTGCCGCAATGATCTACGCCGCTATCCGCCTGCGGCGATGGAAGGACGAAGGCTGAGGAAAGTTGGAACTACACGGCACAAGCAACTCATTGGCTTTTGCCAACTTAACGTGAATGCCCCCGCCCGGCGCGGCGTTTGGAGGGTTTTAGCCCCAAACGCCGCTTCAATGGCGGGGTTCAATCAAGGCCGAGTGTTCTGTAATCCGGTCGCCTCTTCCTGCATTTCGTCGAACACCTCGGGACAAGGATTGGTGTCCGGTGCATCCTAAATCTTTAGAAGAGCGACCCAATATCAGCCGCATCGTTCTGCCAAGCATTACTGGGCGTCACTACGAAAGGCCTCAAATGAAAATTCTCCTGCTGCTGCTTCTGTTTCTACTGTGCTGGCCGCTAGCATTGTTCGTGCTTATTCTCTACCCGCTAATCTGGCTGCTACTCCTCCCTTTTCGATTGGTCGGCATTGCTGTCGAGGGCGCATTTGAATTGCTGAGGGCGATTTTATTGCTCCCGTCCCGCTTGCTGAAAGGTGCGCGCTAATTTGCGTGCGATGGGCAAAGTGCGTGTTGATCGAAGTCATTAGCGCTCCGGCCCATGAGGCTCGTAATTGCGTTGACGTGTCCCCGCTGCGAGCAGATACTTTGTGTCAGGCAGATACTTTCAAGCGTGGGATGATTTGTAGGGCTTGAAAACAATCGCACCAGCGCAGCCGTCTGGCAAAGCCGGAGCCCGCGCAAATTTGACACGCATTGTCGGGGAGACGCGAAATGAAAATCTCTTTTGCCGCACGCTTTACCGCTGCTGTTTCGTTGTCTTGCACATTGTTGGCCGCCATTCTTTTGTCTGGATGCGTCAGCGTTGAGACCAAGACCTACGCCGCGCCGCTGTTTCATGATGAATTATTTGCGCCGCCGACAGAACGAATCAACCGTGATGACGTGTTCGCGGTCAACGATGAAATGCGCCGCTATCTTGCCAGCGATATTGCCGATCAGCTTCGCGAAAAAGGACGGCAGCAGGGACTGTTTAATGCGCTCTATAGCAAGGATCAATTAAAGCTCGAATACGATTCGGTCCGCACCCGCAATGCGCAGGAAGCGTTTACCGCACGTGCTGGGAATTGTTTGTCACTTGCCATCATGACCGCCGCGCTGGCAAAAGAAATGGGACTTAACATTAGCTTTCAGCGCGTGTTTGCCGAGCAAGATTGGAGCCGCAGCGGCGGTATTTATTTTTCGAGCGGACATGTCAATCTGACGCTTGGCAAACGGCAGTACGACGGGCAATTTCGGTTTGGTGACGGCAATCTGCTGACCATCGATTTTTTTCCGCTGCGCGAAAACGCCCGCCAACACGCCTGGATTGTTGGCGAGGAAACGATCATCGCGATGTACATGAATAATCGTGCCGCCGAATCATTGGTGGCGGGCAACGTTGACAACGCTTATTGGTGGGCGCGTGAAGCGATCCGGCAGGACGCCAATCTACTCATTTCATACAACACGCTGGCGGTGATTTATCGTCATCATAAAAATCTGCCTGAGGCCGAATCGGTACTCAACTTTGCGCTCGCACGTGAGCCGGATAATTTGCAGGTCATGTCGAATCTTGCAATCGTGTTCAGCGACCAAGGCCGCGCGGCAGAATCAAAAGCATTGGCGCTTAGAGTGGCAGAGCTGCAGCCGTATCCGCCGTTTCATTTTTTTAATTTGGGCCAGATCGCGATGCGCGACGGCAACTTCAAAGTCGCCCGCGATTTATTCGCACGTGAAGTTGCGCGGGCCGAAAATCAGTCTGAATTTCATTTTTGGCTGGCCTCAGCCTATTTCAGCTTGGGTGAAATTGGTGAAGCTCAAAAGCATCTGGCGCTGGCAAAACAAAATAGTGCCACGCCCAAAGAACATGCTCTATATGCAGCAAAGCTCGAACGGCTGAAGGCGTATCGAAATTAGTTTTTAAAACACTAGCATTGTCGGGCATCTTCAGACATTTAATGCTGAAAACGCCCGCCGTTCCTAGACTTTAAAAATTCACCTGCACACCGACCTTCACGCCTCGTCCAGGCAAGGGTGCGAGGCCGCGAATGGTGTCTACGGATGATGCGTTGAATGCTTTTCGATCCGCGAGATTGGTGCCGCGCAAAAACACCGTACCGCCAATCCGATCCACTTTGAATCCATAGGTCACGGCGGTGTTGATGAAGGTGTAGCCCTCGGTCGCACCACCAATATCATCACTAGAGAAGCGATTTTGTTTCGCAACGTTTTGCGCCTCGACGCGCGCGCCCCAATCGCCCATCGCCCATATCAGACCACCGGTAATGCGCAGCGGTGCCACGCGTGGAATCGGTTCACGGTTGGTGCGATCTTCCGCGCGGGTGTAGTCCGCTTTCGCTTCCACATCGACGGTGTAGGGGCCCTCGATCAAGCGTTGTTTGCCTTCAATTTCAAAGCCGACGAAACGCGCCGAAACGGCGCTATAGCGAAATTCGGGCAATATCTCGGCCGTACAACCAGACTCCACCGATGTTCCATCCGCGCAAGCGGTCACCCCTACGCCGTTTCCGTTGCCGTCGGCATCACGATCCAGCCCGGTGCGGCGTAGTGAAATGTAGTTACTGAATTTCTGCGCAAATATCCCGACACGTGCGCTTGAAGCGCCTTCTTTCCACTGCAACGCCAAATCAATTGCGGTGGAACGCTCTTTACCAAACGATGGATTGCCCGCTTCATAAGCACCGGTTGCGCCGTGCGGGCCATCTGCATATAGCTCATAAAACGTCGGTGCGCGCTGGGTGAACGCTAGATTGCTGGTAACCGATAGGGTCGGATTGATTTTGTAAATTGCGCCGACCGATGCGCTGCCCGCGGTGAATGCGCGGGTGCGGCCTTCGCCAAATCGCTCGGCTCCCGATCCGGCTTCGCCATCGCTCTTGATTTTATTTTTTTCTACCCGCCCGCCAAATTGAATTTTCCATGCGCCCGCGGTGAGTTCCTCAAACGCAAACACCGCCTGGGATTTAGTGGTGGTCAGCGGTACAAAAGCTTCAGCGCCGAGCGCAGAAAAATCAAAATTCTCGGTCTGCACACCCACCACGCCCTGCAGTGCGCCAATTTTGGCGTGCTTTACTTCAAGCCGGAAATCATTGCCTTTGTTCTTAAATGTGGTCTGCGGCACACCGTCGTTTTTTTCAGTGTGCTCATAATCGGACTGATTAAATTTCGCGAAAACGCCGGTGATCAGCCCATCTAATCCGCGAAAATTGGCCTCGACTGAATCACGCTTCTGGCGCATATCGATCCGCACTGCTTCTTCCGCGACCGTGCCATAAAGAGTCTTGTAGTCGGAATGCATCGCGCCTACATAACCTTTATCGAATTGATACGACGCGCCGACTGCAGCACCTTTTGCCTGCGAGGCAGAATTAATAATGCGGTTTCCATTATTCAAACCCAAGCCGGTGCTGCTCGGTACTTTGTAATCGTCGGTATCGCGCGTAAACGCATCAAGGTGGAGCGCGAATCCGCCCGCACCGAGCT
>JBBRZG010000220.1:0-4609 GCA_038236905.1 Burkholderiales bacterium | reverse complement strand
CGCGATTCACAATTGGGCGATGAAAAAGTAAAAGACATCGCCAACTACATTCATCAAGGCATGCTGTGGAAAGCATTCGCCGCACCCGAACAAGTGGTGCTGCTGATAGATGAAATCGACAAAGCGGATATTGAATTCCCGAACGATTTGCTGCGCGAGCTGGATCGGATGGAATTCTACGTTTACGAAACCCGTCAGACGGTCAAGGCAATCCATCGGCCGATCATTATCATCACCAGCAACAACGAAAAAGAACTGCCCGACGCGTTCCTGCGCCGTTGCTTTTTTCACTATATTCGTTTCCCCGACCGCAACACCATGCAGCAGATTGTGGATGTGCATTATCCGGGGCTCAAAAAAGCGCTACTCAAAGAAGCAATGGAAGTGTTTTTCGATATTCGTGAAATGCCCGGCCTGAAGAAGAAACCATCTACCTCTGAGCTGCTCGATTGGATCAAACTTCTGGTTGCTGAAGATATTCCGCCTGAAGCGCTAAAAACCAACGACGCCAGCAAAATGATTCCACCGATGTATGGCGCGCTGCTAAAAAACGAACAGGATGTCCATTTATTCGAGCGGCTGATTTTTTTGTCGCGGTCTAGGAAGAGTTAGCTTATTTGCGCGGACGGAGTCTTGACTTCATGAACATTCGCGTTATTTTTTGACCATAGTGTGCGATGCGAATCACAAAGTTGCTTATTCAACTTATTCCATCGCCATTGGCATCAACACGTAAAATAGATTCGATTCCATGGCATTCGTCGACCCCATAACCCTTCACGGCAAACACGCGACCCTCGAGCCGCTTGCTGATTCGCATCTGCGTGCGCTGCAGGCTGCCGCGGCCGACGGCGAATTATGGAATCTTTGGTTTACGAGTGTGCCGACAGCCGATGAGGCAGCGGCGAATATCGGTTTTAGGTTGGGCGAGCGTGAGCGGGGCACGATGATGCCGTTTGTCGTTCGACGCGTCGCGGATGATCGCATCGTGGGCGCGACAACTTTTTGCAATATTTCAGCCGCCACGCGCCGCGTAGAAATCGGCTATACGTGGTACGCGCAATCGGCGCAGCGCACCCCGATTAATACGGAGGTTAAATTGATGATGTTGCAGCATGCATTTGAAACGCTGGATTGCATGGCGGTGGAATTTCGCACTCATCATAAAAACCTTGCGAGCCGTGCGGCGATTGACCGGCTGGGAGCAAAGCTCGATGGCGTGCTGCGCAGCCACGGCATTGATCGTCAGGGCGGGATCCGAGACACGTATGTTTATTCGATCATTGCAGCCGAGTGGTCCGACGTCCAAGCCAAGCTTCAGGAACGGTTGGCGCGCCCATGCTGATTGATTTCTTTTTAGGGCTTAAACAGGCGGGGTTGCCGGTATCGGTCAAAGAATATTTGATTCTGTGCGAGGTAATGCAAAAGGGCGTTTCAATTTCAGACAATTACGGCAGCGTGGATGATTTTTACTATTTGTCGCGCGCTTGTCTGGTGAAGGATGAAACTAATTTTGATCGCTTTGATCGCGCCTTTGCGACCTATTTCAAAGGCGTTGAAAACCTGAACGCCGCAATGGATAAGGCGCTTGAGGCAAATATCCCCGAAGAATGGCTCAGGAAGCTGGCCGAGAAGTTATTGTCTGATGAAGAAAAGGCCCAAATCGACGCGCTCGGTGGCTGGGACAAGTTAATGGAAACCTTGAAGCAGCGACTTGAAGAGCAGAAAGAGCGGCATCAGGGCGGGTCGAAGTGGATCGGCACCGCAGGCACCTCGCCGTTCGGAGCCTATGGCTACAACCCGGAAGGCGTGCGTATCGGCCAGGATAAATCTCGAAATCGCAGCGCGGTGAAGGTATGGGATCAGCGCGAATATCGCGATTACGATGATCAAGTCGAATTGGGCATTCGCAATATTCAGCTCGCCCTACGGAGGCTGCGTAAATTCGCCCGCACTGGCTCGCCCGAGGAGCTTGATCTGGACGGAACTATTAAAGCCACCGCACATAACGCGGGTTATCTTGATTTGAAGCTGCAGGCCGAGCGGCACAACAACGTCAAGGTATTGCTCTTGCTGGATGTCGGTGGATCAATGGATGATTACGTTCACACCTGCGAAGAACTATTCTCAGCCGCAAAAACAGAATTCAAGCATCTGGAATATTTCTATTTTCACAATTTTATTTACGAGTCGCTGTGGCGCAACAATCGAATGCGGCACGCGGAAAAATACGCCACGCTTGATCTGCTACATAAATACAGTCGCGATTACAAAGTGATTATTGTTGGCGACGCCAGCATGAGCCCGTATGAAATTTTGCAGCCCGGTGGCAGCGTGGACCATTGGAACGATGAGTCGGGGCAGGTATGGCTGGCGCGGCTGACGGAAGTTTATCGACGCGCGGTCTGGATCAACCCGACGCCTGAAGAGCATTGGCCTTGGACACAATCTATTAAGATCACTCAAGGCTTGATGGAAAACCGTATGTTCCCGATGACGGTGCAGGGGCTGGATCGGGCGATGCGGGCATTGATTTGATTTTGTGGCCGCTTTTGAGAGGCCGCAAAACATAATCGCACGAGTCTATTATTTGCCATTGAAAACGCCAGACATAGCAACGCTTGGTGAGTTGTAGGTGAAGCTATAGTTTGTGAATTTTTGAAACTTTTTTACGTGCTTTTTGCGAACGCTTTCAAAAGATTACTTAATGTCAAAGTGAGAATTCAAGGTTGAAAAGCGCTTGCTGGTTCTGATTAATATGCATCTTAAATTCTACTTGCTCAAGCAAGCGCTAGACCGTTTAAAACTATCCGAGGAAATGAATTTGAGGAGGCGATAATCGTGCACGTCGCAATATTGGAGGATGACGCTGACGTTGGCGCAGTGATGAAGCGCTGGCTGGAAGAGTCAGGCTATCACTGCCAGCTGTTTACTTCAGGCAGAAAGCTGGCCACTCACGCCGCGCGCGAAGGTTTCGACCTATATCTGATCGACTGGGCTATTCCTGACATGTCCGGCTTGGAGGTGCTCAAGTGGATACGTCACGAACACCGATCAAGTGTGCCGGTGCTATTCGTCACGGTGCGCAACGCCGAAAAAGACGTAATCGCGGCACTTGATGCGGGCGCAGATGATTTCATGTCAAAACCGGTGAAGCGCGGCGAATTGGTAGCTCGCACCAATGCCCTAATGCGTCGCGCCAAGCGATTGGTCGCCGAGTCCGATCAGCTGTCGTTTCCACCTTATCGTGTGGCCGCGAGCGCGCGACAGATATTTAAGGAAGATGCCGTTATTGACCTGACCGAAAAGGAATTCGATTTGGCAGTTTTTCTGCTTAATAATTCCGGAAAATTGTTATCGCGTCAGTACATCTCAGAATGCGTCTGGGGTAGATCTGCATCAGCGCTATCGCGCACCATCGATACTCACGTTTCGCGGGTCCGAAAAAAGCTCGATATTGCCCCGCAAAATGGGTTTCGCCTAGTGCCTGTGTACAACATCGGTTATCGCCTTGAACGTGTGGCGGCCAGCGTCGGCGGCGCGAATGGCACAGCAGAATAGCGTCTGCGTGGTGCTTTCGGGGGCCGCTCACCTCGTCTTTAGCCTGATTTCAGCGTGCGCTTGGCGTGCGTAAATCATAAGTATAAAAAATGCACGAAAATAACATCAGCCCCTCGCTTCGTCATAGAATTGAGAGGCTGGACTTAAAGTGATGGAAAACAGGGTAAAGGGATGAATATGCGAATCGCAATGCTGGAAGATGACGCCGATGTCGGGGCCGCCATGCAGCAATGGCTTACAGCCGCCGGGCATACGGTCCATCATTTTTTATTGGGCAAGGCACTGGTGCGAGAAGCAGGCCGCGAGAGCTATGACTTGTTTTTGCTCGACTGGCATGTGCCGGATTTATCCGGCGCTGAGGTTTTGAAATGGTTGCGGGAAAAACAGAATCTGACCACGCCGGTGGTATTCGCTACCAGCCGTGATTCCGAGCAGGATATTGTCGCCGCGCTTGCGGCGGGCGCGGACGACTACATGATTAAGCCGGTACGCCGGCTGGAGCTCCTCGCGCGGGTGGAAGCACTACTCCGGAGATCACGGCCGAAGCAGGTGGAAACCAGCGCAATCGAGCTCGGCCCGTACCATATCGACACGGTTAACCGCGTCGTCAAGATGGATGGTCAGGCGATTGAAATGACGGATAAGGAATACGAACTCACGGTGTTTCTATTCGGCAATATCGGTCGCTTGCTGTCGCGTGGTCATATGTCCGAGAGTGTGTGGGGCCGCAGCGGCGATGTGCCGTCCCGCACCGTCGACACCCACGTCTCGCGGATTCGCAAGAAGCTCGACTTTGGACCAGAGCGCGGTCTGCGGCTGACGCCGATTTACAATTTTGGCTATCGCCTCGAGCATGTTGCTGTTACGCCCAAACCAGCCGACCAGCCGAGCGCGTGAGCCGCTCTGATGTTTGCCTGGCACCGGTTAGCCCATCGAAACCTGTCCGGCTGGTGACCGTGGCGTAATCGCAGGATCAAATCGGCGGGGGCGGCTAAATCAACATCCATTCAGCTTCCCGTCCTTATCGACGCCACCAGAAGGAACCGCT
>JBBRZG010000219.1:0-4634 GCA_038236905.1 Burkholderiales bacterium | reverse complement strand
TGGCTTGACCCAAGCCAAGCTTAACAAAATCCAGTACAAACATAACCATACCCCACGCAAATGCCTTGGCTTCCTTACCCCGTACGAGGTAGCATTCAACTGCCCTCCGCTTCTCGCCTTTCGAACTTGAATCTAGGTTTTTGCTCTGAAACGCTCGCCAGTATTAGGGTTGATTCTTTTAGAAGGTGGCGCTCACCTGCTGCCTATAAATTAGGTAGGCTTTGAGTTGCCGAAACCTAGTAATACCCTAGGAAGGGGGCTCACAATTGCCGCGTTCTAATTTAACAATCAATTCCACGGATGCCCCCAACATGTCAGTGGAGCGAACTGTTAGGCAACTCGTTCGAGCCACTTATCTACCGCCGAGAACATGTAGTTTCCAACTGGCGCATACCTTGGATCATCGTGAGCAAATGGGTTACGCTCAACCCATTCAATTATGACTGACGATTGTTGAAGCATTTTGTCGTTATTCACCCATTCAAGAAATCGTGCGTCGATATCCAAATGCCCATACGTTTCACCCAACATGACCACTCGAGCCTTTGCGGTACCGTCAGGTACGGGGACGCGAACAATGTCACCAAGCGTGATGATTGATCCGTCGTGGTACCTCACGCGCAGCCCTGCCAAGCGAAGCGCCGCCGGGGTGACATTTCACGAATCACCAAACTCTCCTTCTGGTGCTTAATAAGCCCAAGCTGTGGGCAACATTCCGTTTTCAATATATCGGTGAATTTTTGAGGGAAGCCAATCCACTGCATTCAGCGAGGCAGCGAGACCATTGCAATATTGAATATGTGCGAAGAACGCACCGGAATCTCCTTGCTCGTCTAGGCTACGCTTGCTGCTACTCAAACAAAATCGCAGCCGATAACAATTCGTGCAATTTGACAACATTTTTATATGGTGCGATATGGCCGTCTTGAAGAAAAACTATTTCGCCAGTATTTAGCTCAAGCCACAAATTTAGAACTATGCCTGTCGTGTCGCCAGGTTTTGAGCTGGTTTCGACTGAGCGCACCTCTTGGAAATGAATGTCGCGCGACACACTAAGTCGGAGAACATTCAGACAACTCAGCTTGCGTTTTTCGAAATCGACAATCCAAACTCCCGTTGTGAGCGGAATCCATACACCGCCACAAAAAAATAACAGCAACATTGGAATAACGGGCACGAAAAGCCAAGAAAGCTTGCCCATCATCGGTATAAAAAAATATGCCCATCCCGCCCATATTGCAGTAAAAGCAATCATTACGAAAATCACAACCTGTACAACCAAAAGGCGAGAATTCGTTAGCTCAATTAGCCACATCTTCTTAAAACATCTTTATCAAGATATACAAATCAATCCACCATCGCCGCTACACGCAAAAACCGATGCAAATCACCTGACAGTTTTTTCAAGCTCGGCTCGTGGATATACATCATGTGCCCCGCTTCGTAGTACGCGGTTTCGATATTTTTCTCTCTTGTCGCATCGAGTCCCAAATGGCTGAACGTGTAGTCACTTGCCAAATGCGGTGTGGCGAAATCGAAATAACCGTTCGCTACGAAAACTTTCAAATGCGGATTTTTCGACATCGCTTGACGCAGCGATTCGCTGACCGAGGCATAGCGATTTGAAAACTGATCCCAGCCCCAATCGAGATAGAGCGACTTTAATACCTCATACGGCAAATCATTTTCATAGCCCAAATCACGGCGCACGTAATCATTCAAACACGCAGCATAAGCGCCATAAAGATTGGCGTAACTGGGGTCAAATTCAAATTGCTCGCCGACGCTATCGCGATCCACGCCGGTGAAGCGGCTGTCCAGACGGCCCACTGTTTTCGCGTCATCACGCAACAGCTCCTTGCAGAAGCGATGAATATTAATCCGCAAATTTGAGCGTAGAACATACGCCTCGGTGAGGCCCGTATAGTCGGCGATTTTTGCCGCAAGTTTTTGTCGTAGTTCAGCGGACAGGCGGTTACCTTGCAATAGCGCGCTCTCGTATTCGCCCATCGCGAATGCCGTCACTTCATCAAGCAAATCACGCAACGGTTTAGCTTGTAACTCGGTCGATAGTTGCTGGTGATGCCACGCCGTTGCCGCGTACGTTGGCAGAAATAACACCGGTGGCAAATCATTGCCGTGATCGAACCGCAGCGTTTGCATATCGAGCGCGATGGAGATGAGCATCAAGCCATTGAGCGCGATGCCGTAACGATCAAACAAATGATTCGACAGCGCCGCCGCGCGGGTGGTGCCATAGCTCTCACCGATCAAAAATTTCGGGCTGCTCCAACGCGCGTAGCGCGTGGTGTAGAGGCGGATAAATTCGCCCACGGATTCGAGGTCGCGTTTGTAGTCGTGGTACGTTTTGAGTTTTTCGCCTGCCACCATCCGCGAATAGCCGGTGCCGACGGGGTCGATAAATACCAGGTCGGTGGCGTCGAGCAACGAATAATTGTTGTCCATCAAGCTATACGGTGGCGGCGGTGCGTGGCCTATCTCGTCCAACACGACGCGTTTAGGGCCCGCCAAGCCCAAATGCATCCACACCGAGCTCGAGCCTGGCCCGCCGTTGAATGAAAATGTGATGGGGCGTGATTGGGAAGACTCGGCGACCGATTCAGATTTGTCCAACACATAGGCTACAAAAAACACCGTCGCGCGGGCTTTCTCGCCCTCGGCTAAGCCTTCTTTTTCTGCCTCTTCCTTAAGCACCAAGGTGCCGCAGGTCACTGTGTAGGCGAGCGGTTTTCCGTTCAACGTGATGCGATGCTGGGAAATCGTGACTCGATCCGCGGGCAAAATCGCAACGGCGGATGAAGCAGGCTTATCGGCAGGCTCGGTCATTCGGTCTCTCAAAGGTCTAGTGTGGGCGGGGGTCGTGGCGCATTATTGCCTGCAAAGCGCCGCCAGTGCTAGGGATTGGTAGTAAACACTAGTTATTGCTGGTGATACGTCGACGTTTGGCTGAAACTTTCAAGCCGGCTTCCTCCTCACGCTTGGTGAGGCGCGGTGGCTTGGGCATGCTGGCTTTTTTAGCGGCGGCGAGCTTGGCGGCTTTGGCTTTTTCAGCGTTGTGACGATACACCACCAATATTTTGCCGATATGCTGCACCGGTGCCAGTGATAATTGTTCGCACATTTCATGCAGGAAGGCTTCACGTGCGCCGCGCTCGTCATTGAAGACGCGGATTTTGAGAAGTTCATGGGCAACCACGGCCGCGTCGATTTCTTTGAGCACAGCGGCGGTTAGGCCCTCGTTGCCGATCGCGACGATAGGTGACAATGAATGTGCTTTTGCCCGCAATTCGCGGCGCTCGGTGGGGGATAATAGAATTTTCATGAGTGGATTATAAAGGCTATGGCCAACGCACGTCCCAAAAACAGTCGAGACTGGGTTCAACGCCACTTGAACGATCCGTTTGTCAAAAAAGCGAACGAAGAAGGCTATCGCTCACGTGCGGTTTACAAATTGCAGGAAATCGACAATAAACAGTCCTTGATCAAGCCGGGCCACATCATTGTAGATCTGGGTTCAGCACCCGGCGGTTGGTCTCAATTGGCGATTAAAAAAGTGAACGCGGGCGGCAGCAATCCGGGCAAAGTGATCGCGATTGATTTGCTGCCGATGGAAGCCGTGCCGGGCGTGATCTTCATTCAAGCTGACTTTTCGGAAGCCGCGGGGCTGGCGGCGGTGATCGCTGAGCTAGAAGGAAAAATGGCAGACCTTGTGATTTCTGATATGTCCCCCAATATGACGGGAATACCGTTGACCGACCAAGCGCGGTTGTTCGCACTGGGCGAGCTGGCAATGGATTTTGCGGTGAAGTTTTTGCAACCTAACGGTGTTTTTATAGTCAAGGTATTCCAGGGCGAAGGTTTTGAGCCTTTCATAAAATTATTGCGCAGCCAGTTTTCACACGTGGCAGCCAAAAAGCCAGATGCATCGCGCGATGAAAGTCGTGAAGTTTATTTGGTCGCCAAAATGCCGAAAAGAGATCTGGTTGCTGAGGTTTAGAAACCGCGTGACTTGAATCAAAACAGCTCTTTATGTTTCGTGTACGATGTAGGTTGAATGGTCTATTTTCATAGCGCAGCACAAATCGATTTAAAGCTAAGATTCAAAAGTTAAATGGGTAAGGTCAGCAGGTCTACATTGAAGGAACGCGAGTGAATAACTGGGTAAAAAATATTGGTCTCTGGCTTGTAATCGGCATTGTGTTGATGATGCTGTTTATTCAATTTTCGAATCGCGGATCGGCGCGCGACATTATCAGCTATTCGCAATTGATGACCGAGGCGAAAGCAGCCAATATTGAGAAGATCAAGCAGGAAGGCCCGCGCACGCTGCGCGTCTGGCTGCGCGACAATAAAGGCGAGGGCAAGATTGTTTACACCCCGGGCTCCGCTGATCCCTACATGTGGGAAGACCTGCGCAAATCAGGTGCCCAGCTAGAAGCGAAAATTGAGGAAGAGCCGAATATCTTCTATCAGATTCTAATTTCGTCATTCCCGGTACTGCTGCTGATCGGTGTGTGGATTTACTTCATGCGTCAAATGCAGGGCGGCGGCAAGGGTGGTGCGTTCTCGTTTGGTAAAAGTCGCGCCAAAATGTTGGACGAAAGCACCAACCC
>JBBRZG010000218.1:0-4651 GCA_038236905.1 Burkholderiales bacterium | reverse complement strand
GCGGATCGGGCGACGGGAATGCATGGGCTAGGCGGGTTAGTTTTGTTAATGCATTCTAACGTGAGTCGATTGAATCCTTCACCGCCAACGGCAGAAGAGAATTTAATAGCCGCCCTGCCCGCCTGCGTAATTCACAAACCTCGTGTTTTGCCCCAGGAAGGTCAACTTCACGGTGCCGATCGGTCCATTACGCTGCTTGCCGATGATGATCTCGGCAGAGCCTTTATCGGCGCTTTCGGGGTTATAAACTTCATCGCGATAAATAAACAAAATCACGTCCGCATCTTGTTCGATCGCGCCCGATTCGCGCAAATCGCTCATCACCGGACGTTTGTTCGGACGCTGTTCGAGTGAGCGGTTAAGCTGCGAAAGCGCGACCACGGGGACTTTCAATTCTTTGGCGAGCGCTTTGAGAGAACGTGAAATTTCGGAGATTTCGGTGGCACGATTTTCACCGGAACCGGTCGACGACATGAGTTGCAAATAATCCACGACGATCAAACCCAAACCCATGTATTGACGCCACATCCGGCGGGCGCGGGCGCGCAGTTCTAGGGCATTAAGCGCAGGCGTTTCGTCGATATGGATAGGCGCATCGTTGAGCTTGACCATCGCCTGATTTATCGCATCCCAATCACGCGGTTCAAGGCGACCCGTGCGCAGGCGCTGTTGATCGACTTTTGAAATCGAGCTTAAAAAACGTCCCGCGATTTGTGTGCCGCCCATCTCCATCGAGTAGATCAACACGGGTAGGCCAAGATTGAGTGCGACGTGTTCGGCTAGATTCAGCGCAAACGCGGTTTTACCCATCGACGGGCGCCCCGCAACAATCACCAGATCACCGTCCTGCATGCCCGACGTCATTTCGTCCAAATCAACAAAGCCGGTGGCTTTGCCCGTCACCGCATTCGGGTTGGCTGCGAGCTCGTCCAAGCGCGTCATGACCTCGGATAGCAGTGTGGACATGGAGGTAAAGCCCTGCCCGCCTTTGCGGCCCATTTCTGCGATATCGAAAACTTTTTTCTCGGCCTCATCCAGCAAATGCCGCGCTTCGCGACCGTTCGGGGAATATGACGAGTCGGCAATTTCCTCACCCGCCCGGGCGAGCCGGCGCATCACCGCGCGCTCGCGCACAATTTCGGAATAGAGGCGAATATTGGCGGCGGAAGGCGTGCCCTCGGCCAAGCTGTGCAAATACGCCATGCCGCCGATGTTTTGCAAATCACCCGCCATTTGCAAGGCTTCAGCGACCGTGAGCACGTCGGCGGCGCGATTGTCCGCGATGAGCTTGGATATGGCGTGATAAATGCGGCGATGATCGTCGCGGTAAAAATCTTCTTCCGCAATGATGTCGCCGATGCGGTCCCATGCCTCGTTGTTGAGCAGCAAGCCACCCAGCACCGATTGCTCGGCTTCAATAGAGTGCGGGGGTAGCTTTAACGCGGAGACGGCGCTGTCAGTGGCGTAGACGGGAAGCGGCGAAAACGAATTGGGATTGGCGGCCATGGGTAATTGGTCTTTTAGATTTCGGGGCGGCTTGGTTTGGAGTGCCCTCGCGGCATCTATCCCATCCTGGCCCTCCCCTGTGAAAGAGGAAGGAATGTGGTGAAAATAGTTGAAGGCCGACGGCTGTTAACCAGAAAGCAAACTGTTTCCGCATTCTGCGCTTTGATTTATCCACAGGCAACGCACAACCTAGTGTATATGCTGTGGATAACTAGTGAATAAAACAGCCCTCAGCATTCAAATGCACAAATAAAAAAGCTGCCTTAAATAAAAACGCCGCCTTAAATAAAAACGCCGCCTTAAGCAAGGCGGCGTTTTTAAACTAACAGAGGTACAGACAGTACGTTTTTATAAGGCTTTACATAACAACTTAAGCGTGCTCACCCAAAACTGACACGGTGATTTGTGCTTTTACGTCAGTGTGCAAATTGAGCATCAGCGGGAAATCACCGACGATTTTCAGCGGGCCATTTGGCATTACGATCTCGCCTTTTTTCACGTCAAAACCTTGTTTGGTCAACGCTTCAGCGATGTCGTGATTGGTCACAGAGCCAAACAAGCGGCCATCGACGCCGGCTTTTTGTGTGACTTGGACCATGTAGCCTTCGAGCTTTTCGCCACGCGCTTGGGCTGCGACCAAAATTTCGTTGGCTTTGGCTTCGAGTTCGGCGCGCTTGGCTTCAAATTCGGCTTTATTTGCATCGGTGGCACGCTTGGCTTTGCGTTGCGGGATCAGGAAGTTACGTGCATAACCATCCTTGACCTTCACCACGTCGCCCAATTGGCCGAGGTTTACAACTTTTTCCATCAAAATAATTTGCATGATTTTGTCCTTATCCGATCATCAGATTAATGCAGATCGGTGTAATGGATCAGCGCCAAGAAACGGGCGCGCTTGATCGCTACATCCAACTGACGTTGATATTTGGCTTTGGTACCGGTGATACGGGCCGGAATAATTTTGCCGTTTTCGTTTACAAATTCTTTCAGGATACCGATGTCTTTGTAATCGATTTGAACAACTTTTTCAGCCGTGAAGCGGCAGAATTTTTTACGGCGGAATAAACCGCGATTAGGATTGCGTGTGTCTTTTTTGTTCTTGTCGAACTTTTTACCGCGGGGGCCTGGACGGGGCATGATTCACCTCAGAAATAAATTAGTTTGAATACTTGAATTGGGTTATGTGCAAAACCAGCATCGAGTTGTAGCGATTCTTTTGGCTTAAAAAACCTTTGACGGTGAGCGCATCTGCAACCTTGACGCTATTCAACGCCTCAGCCACCTCACCAAATGCCACCGCATTTATTTCAGCTTCAACCTGCACGAAAGAAGTTCCTTCCGCCTGTTGAGACTGATGCGTCAGCACCAGATTCAGTGCCGCGAGGCCACCGGGGGTTACCCGAATCACATCGCGTGTTGCCACTACACCTTCAAGAACCACGGTATTGGCCGCCGGTTTCATTGCTTCAAGAACCAGACAACCAATCGACTCAAAATACTGTTTTCAACAAGCAACCGCGTATTACTACGCGGCGACTTTCACGTCATCTTTCAGATCATGTGATCTGGATTTCTCTTCTTTCATCATGGGCGACGGTGCTGTTTCAGCCGCGTCGGTCTTGACGATCAAATGACGCAAAACCGCATCGTTAAACTTGAATGCATGCTCAAGTTCATCGAGCGTGGTCTGGGCCACCTCAATATTCATCAGCACGTAATGTGCCTTGAAAATTTTCTGGATCGGGTAAGTCATCTGGCGACGACCCCAGTCTTCAATGCGATGAACCTTACCGGCAGCGGCCGCAATGGTTGCCTTGTAGCGATCAATCATCGCCGGCACTTGTTCACTCTGATCCGGGTGAACGATAAAAACGATTTCATAATGGCGCATAAATTCTCCTTATGGATTAAGACCTTATGGTCAGTGGAGCCTCCCCACATGCGCACGTGGGTGAAGCAAGGGTTTCTTCGTGCCGCGATAGATTTAAAAAAAATAAATCCCAAACGCGGCCAAGCCCAAGATTATGCGGGGAAACGTCAATTAAATCAAACGCTTTCGCGGGTTTGCGAACTGACATAGCGGGTGCTGGCCGGTTCTAGCCCGAATGACCTCGCGCGGCACGCACTCCTAACCGCACTGGGAATCGCGTTTTCGCGGAGCAAAGAGAGCGTTATTGGCCGCCGCGCGGGAAGGTACCAAAACTGGAAATAGTAAACCCTAGCATCAACGGGCCTTTCGAAGCATTTACGCCTCAAAATACCCGCCGATACTAGGGTCTACGATTTTATAATCCGATTACTTGGTTGCAGTGTTTGCTGGCGCCGCCGTGTTGGCCATTTTCGCCGCCTTCACAAAATCACCCGCCTTCACAAACGTGATCTTGTTCGGGTCAATGAATTTACGCATCGCGGCTTGTACCTCTTCGGCTTTCAGCGCGGCGATCTTGTCTTCAAACTGTTTCGACCAGACAAAACTTCTGCCGAGATACGAATTATTCGATAACGCACCCGCCAAGGCGCCATCCTGAGCGCGCTGCTGCAAACGTTGCTGCAATGCGCCTGATTTTGCTGCGGCCAGCTCAACCGTGGTGAAACCATCTTTCAACGCCTTGGCCACTTCTTCCTTAAACGCGGCTTCGACCTTGCCAATGTTCTGTGGCGCGGCGATCGCGAACGCGGCCCACGAACCGCCACGTTCTGTGGAGCTCACACTTAATTGTGAACCCACGCCATAGCTGAGACCATCTTTTACGCGGATACGGGCGGTCAGACGCGAGTCAAAACCGGCCGCTCCGCCCATGATGTAATTCGCGATATACAACGCCGCGTAATCCGCATCGGTGTCTTGAACATCAACGTTGATACGGGCCGCGAAAAACGCATTCTCCTTGTCCGGTGTTTCGAGCGCGCGGTCTACGGGCGGAATATCTTTGTAGGGGGTTGAAATCAGCACATAAGGAACGCCGCCTTTCCAATCGCCAAACGCTTCGCGAATCGCTTGTGTGACGGCGGCCTCATCAAAGTCACCAACAATCGCGATATCACCTTTGGCAGCTGCGTAGAAGGTTTTGTGGAAATCGCGCAGGTCGCTCAACTTAATCGCTTTTAAATCTTCTTCGGTCTCTTCAAAGCTATTGGCATAGCG
>JBBRZG010000217.1:0-4699 GCA_038236905.1 Burkholderiales bacterium | reverse complement strand
AGGGTTTGGTCATCGCCCAAGTTAAACGCAAGATTCAGGCTAGGCAAGGTGTCGGTGAATTTCTTACCATCCGAAACCGGTTTAACCTGCTGGCCCGCGGGTGCCGTGCCGTCGTAATAATTGGAGTCGGACGACTGATCGGTATTCTGAATTTGTACGCCAATATTGCCGCGGACTGGGATTCCACCCAGCTGCGTATCGATATTGGCTTTCACAAAGCCGGTGGTGATTTTCTCTTTTACGTTCCAGCCTTTCGAAATCAGGTAGCTCAAGGTGTCGGTCGGCGCAAACACCATGTAGCGGGCGACAACGCCCGGGACATTCCACGATGGGATGATGCCGGTACCGGAGAAATTCAAATTGACCGGCGAGTATTGCAGATCAGGCGCTATCGTCGTCGGGCCATTGGCGAGGGTAATCGGGCCTTCGGGCTGGCGTTTGGTCTTGGTGCGGTCAGCATAGTTCAGACCCACATCGACAGCTGAAAATACGCCGGACATACTGGCCGGCATGACGAATGTGCCGACCAGCTTGTAGCCCTTTAGGTCATCTTCAACCTTAGGGGTCTTACCGTAGCCTGAGCCATAAATTGTGTTGTCTACAAACAGGCGGGTCGCGTCGCTGTAATTTAGGCCTGGACGCAAAGTAGGAAACCCACCCGTGGCGTAGTTAAGTGTGACCGAATCGAGTGGCGCGCTGGTCGACGAAAAGCGCGCCAATTGCAGATTATTTTCGAGACTGAGTTCATCTTTCTTTGCCTTCGAAAGATTCACATCAGCCACGACACTAAAGCCATCAAACTGGAACTTATTGTTCCAGCCGAATGCGCTAATCGTGTTTTCATCTTTGGTGTAAATACCGCGGACCAAAGGATATAAACCAGTCGCAACACCACCCGTCAAAACATTATTGCTATTGATGGTTCTGGAGGTGTAATTCAGGCCGGGGCTGAAGCCACCGTTGTAATCACCCAAATTAACTTCGAATTGGTTTGAGGTGTCTTCTTTCTTAAATTTGGAATAGAACACATCCAGCGTGGACGCCCATTCCTTGCTCGGGCGGAATTCCAAAACACCCATAAAACCATCGCGTTTGTTAATACCGCTGCGGGCCAATGATTTGATCCCGTCTACTTCAAAGGTGCCGCCGGGCAGGCCGGAACGACCATCAGTTTTCCACGGTTCATACAGGCCGACTTGATTTTCAAGAATGGGCGACTCGAGGTGCGCGAATCCAAACGCCACACCAATGGTGCGGTCGGCGAATTGGTCAATGTAAGTGGCACTAAAACGATTGCCGGTGGCTTTCGCGTTGGAGATGGAGCCAAGCGAATTTTTCTCGCCGCGCACGTTCGCCGTCAACACACGTTGACTAAATGCAAGCGGGCGAACGGTTTGCAAATCAATGGTGCCGGATAGGCCTTGGCCCACGAGCCCCGCATCGGGGGTTTTGTATACGGTGACGCTCGACAGCAGCTCGGAAGGGTACTGATCGAATTCCACACTGCGATTATCGCCAGTGCTGACTTGCTCGCGGCCGTTAAGCAGGGTGGTGGCAAAATCCGGCGACAGACCGCGCACTGAAATCACCTGCGCACGCCCCGCCACGCGTTGAGCCGCCAGACCAGGCAAGCGTGCGATCGATTCGGCAATACTGGTGTCGGGCAATTTGCCGATGTCTTCAGCCGAAACCGACTCGACAATCGAATCCGAATCGCGTTTGGTGGCAATCGCAGATTCAATACCGCGACGAATACCGGTAACAACCACGGTATCGAGCGTATTGGCGGCTTTCGCCGCCTTCAATTTTGCTGCTTCGACTCTCGCGGCTTCGGCCTTCGCCGCATCGCTCTGCGCCGAATCTTGTGCACTTGTGCCGGACTTGGCGGCGGGGTCGGTTTGTTGAGCACCGACGCTGCCGTTAACAGCAAACATCATAATGACTGCGGCAGCAATGGGGCTTAGCGATAGCGCTGATCGCGGTGCAGATTGGCCGCGCAGGGTTGGGCTACAAGCAGGCCTTGTATTCGAAGTACTCATCAAATTTCTCCTCAAGTTAAGTAACAAAATGCGGCGCCTGTATCGGTGCTCGAATCTATTTAAGGCGGGCACGAACACCCACCCCAAAACTTACATAAGCATGATTTTGTAATAAAACTATATTCTTGTCAACACCATGAAATGTAATTGTGGTATTTCCACACAAAATACTAATTGCACTATTAATCAAAAGCTTAAATCGGTTAATTGCCCACTTATAGCACCAAATTCTCGACGAATAAATTTTTAGCGGTCGGCTAAAATGTAGCGATACTACATTTTGAATCCCCAAAATTAGCGATTACTTGAGTGCCCAATCTCGCGAGCGCCGGATTACCAGCAGCGATACTGGGGTACGACTGTTCATCTAGGTCCGATTCAAGCGGTCTACATGACTCAACCTTAAATCAGCCCAGCATTGCAGTATTGACCGCGTTTTTTGTGAGCGCCGGTGCCAACAATTCAATAAGCGCATAAGTGTAGCCACGCAAAAATGCATTTCGCTTCAACGCAATCTTGGTCACGCTTTCAGAAAATAGGTGTTTGGCGGAAATAGCGCCCAGCTTGGTGTCCGTTTTCGCATCAAACGCCATTTCGGCTAGCAAGCCGATACCGATACCCAGCTCAACATAGGTTTTAATCACATCTGAATCCATCGCCGACAGCACAAATGTGGGCGTAAGGCCCTGCGCCGAAAACGCCGCGTTCATCGCGCCCCGCCCCGTCATGGAAATATCATAGGAAACGAGTGGATAGGCAGCAATATCGGCCAGCGTAAGCTTTCGCTTATCCAATATGGGATGACCTTTTTGCGCCACCACCACTCGATTCCACGCATAAAGCGGGAGGGTGACCAACTCGGGAACGCCATCGAGGTATTCAGTGGCGATGCCCAAATCAGCGCGACCCGCCGCCACCTCTGCCGCCACTTGCACCGGGTTGCCTTGATGGATGAACAAAGAAACCTTTGGAAAATGTTTAAGAAAAACCGGAATCACTTTGGGCAGCAGATAGCGCGCCTGCGTGTGCGTGGTGGCGATCACCATCTCACCCACCACATCATCTTGCAAATCAAGCGCCGCGCGCTTCAAATTGTTGGCGTCTGCCAATACTTGCTCGGCAATTGCGACCAGCTTTTTACCGGCGGGGGTAATATCGACTAAACGTTTGCCCCGGCGCACAAAAACCTGCACGCCCAACTCTTCCTCCAGCGCCAGCACCTGCTTGCTGATGCCGGGCTGGGAAGTGTGCAGCGCCACGGCGGCATCCGAGACTGACAAACCACGGCGGGCAACTTCACATAAATAACGAAGCTGTTGCAAAGTCATCGAGACACCTTATATTCTATTTTGGTCTTTCATATTAACTTAATATTCTTTATCAATATATGCAATAACTAGTAATATCAGCACTCATTTTCCAAAAAAACACTTTTCCATGTATCGCTACGACCAGATCGATCAGCAAATCGTCAACGAACGCGTCAGCCAGTTTCGCGACCAGACCGAACGCTTTTTACGAGGCGAACTGGGCGAGGAAGAGTTTCGAGTGCTGCGTCTGCAAAACGGCTTGTATGTGCAAAAACATGCCCCGATGCTGCGGGTCGCCATTCCCTATGGGCATTTATCATCAACGCAGGTGCGGATGTTGGCGCACATCGCGCGAACTTATGATCGCGGCTACGGGCATTTCACGACACGGCAAAACATTCAATACAACTGGCCGGAACTCGCGCGCGTCCCGGACATACTGGCCGAACTAGCCACCGTTGAAATGCATGCCATCCAGACCTCAGGCAACTGTGTTCGCAACACCACATCGGATCAATTCGCGGGTGTGGCACACGATGAAGTAATTGACCCTCGTCCGTATGCTGAGCTAATTCGCCAATGGTCAACCTTTCACCCAGAGTTTGCTTATCTGCCGCGCAAATTCAAGATTGCGGTCTCAGGTTCACTCGAAGACCGTGCAGGCACGCTGTTTCATGACATCGGCGCGCAGGCGGTGTTAAACGATGCCGGCAACGTGGTGTTCCGCGTGCTGGTCGGTGGCGGTCTGGGTCGTACACCCATCTTGGGCCATGTCATCCATGACGAATTGCCACCTGAACATTTGCTCACCTATTTCGACGCGGTACTGCGGGTATACAACCGCTTTGGTCGCCGCGACAATATCTACAAAGCGCGCATCAAAATTCTGGTGAAGGAATTAGGCGTGGAAAAATTCCGCGCCGAAGTTGCCGCCGAGTGGGCGCATTTAAAGGATGGCCCCGCCACCATTACACAAGCCGAGATTGATCGCGTATCTGCGTTTTTTGTTGATCCCGCCTACGAGCCACTTCCCGCCGTCAGCGCATCCTTTGAACGCGAGCAAGCGGAACAGAAGGGTTTCGCTAATTGGGTGAAACGCAATGTATTTCGGCATAAGAAACCCGGCTACGCGGCCGTCACGTTATCGCTCAAGAAAACGGGCGTAGCACCCGGCGACGCGACCGATGCGCAACTTGATGCCGTCGCTGATCTGGCAGATGAATACAGCTTCGGCGAGATACGCGTATCGCATGAGCAGAATTTGATTCTGGCGGATGTGAAGCAAGCCGATCTTCACGCCGTTTGGTTGCGCGCAAAAGCCATCGGCTTTGCCACGCCAAATATTGGTTT
>JBBRZG010000216.1:0-4757 GCA_038236905.1 Burkholderiales bacterium | reverse complement strand
ATCGCTGGTTTGGGCGCTTACAATTGTGTGGGACTTCACGGCGCAAGTTGTGGTGTACCAACCCCGGAATGGCGTCATAAGTTCCGCACTACATGGGAAACCCCATGGGGTCTTGACGTAGCAGCCAC
This sequence comes from Burkholderiales bacterium, assembly GCA_038236905.1. Classification (GTDB taxonomy): domain Bacteria; phylum Pseudomonadota; class Gammaproteobacteria; order Burkholderiales; family Usitatibacteraceae; genus UKL13-2. The sequence continues at coordinate 4,629 of JBBRZG010000216.1, read as the reverse complement.
ATGGCGTCATATCGGTAAAGTGTCGCAAGAAGGCACCAGCGACAACGTATTACTGAGCAATACCGGTATCGCTGATAAAGATCGCACCTTGGGCGAACGTAACTACCTCGACTTGGCCGCAGCTTACACGCTGACCAAGAAGATCACGTTGCGCGCGGGTATCAACAACGTGTTTGATCGTGATCCACCGGTCAGCGGCTTGGTTGGCGCAGGCGTGGGTAACGGTAATACCTACCCGCAAGTTTATGATGCATTGGGTCGTCGTTTCTTCTTTAACGTGACCGCAGCATTCTAATCACAGCCGCGAAGTAACAATAAAAACGGCGGGCCTTGGCCCGCCGTTTTTTTCGCCTGAATATTTTAAACACTAGCATTAGCGCGCTTTAACGAACACTAATGCCGCGAACTGCATGCCCCTACTAGGGTTTATAAATCGAATCCGCCACTTTCGCCTTGGAAGGCATTGAGCCCTGCCGACATGGCCGCGATCATTTCCCGCTCAGCGCTACTCAATTGCGGATGCCAAATATCGAATATCAATACGACGCGAAGCTGATCGCTGTCGTTCCACGCCTCGTGCTCGATAGTGTCGTCAAACACCCAAGCTTTGCCGGGCGTCCATTGGCGCGTGGTGTTGCCGACTCGGAAGCCGCATCCTTCGGGAATAATGAGCGGCACGTGCGTCACCAACCGCACATTTGAGACACCGGTGTGAGGGGGAATGCGCGTTTTCGGTTTGAGCAGTGAAAACATCGCCGCCGGCGTGCGGCCCGGTTGTGTCGGGGTCGGCGCACCGCCGAGCAAGGCCATAGTCTGCGGACATTTCGCCGCATTTTCCGAAACGATTTCACCCATTTTGTAGAGATGAAAAGCGCTCCAGCTCGGCGAATTATTGAGTTCTGCCCATTGGTTAAGCGGCACATCGTCCGGATACGTGATGTATGGTGTGAAACCGCTGGCGCTTGCACTAGCCCTATCGGCACCACCAGCCCCTTCAGATTCGCTAGAATCTTCGCGCAGAATTTGCAAAAACTCGTCGCGAATCGCGTCTGTCGCGGCTTCAATCGGATCAAGCCAAGGGAATTCCCCGCGCTCAAAAAACTCGACTGGCATCAGCCGTGGGTAGTGATACATCATCGACAGCGACTCGTAGCGATGCTTGCGGCCGACGAGGATATCAATCGAATCACGAAACCGGTCGAGCTTTTCACTACCAAATAATTGATAGTGCGGCGCTAAATATTGGTCCATAAAGGCACCAAAATTTTTCTGATATTGGTCACGGTAAGCCATGGCATGCAACACCGCGGGCCGCAGGTCAGGCGCGAGCCGCTCCAATGGCGGCGACACGGTGGCGGCGGCACCATAAGCGCTCGCCGCTTGATGGGCTTTGCCTTGACGCTCCAGCAAATTGGCGCGCAGAATCAGGCCGACCAAGTCCATCGCATCAACGGTGAGTGCGCGTTTGATCGCGCGCTCTTCGCCCGATTCGTCCTCCAAGCCTTGACAAATCAAGGCCAGATTAATCCATTGCTGCAGATCGTTGCCGTTGATCTCGACCAGACGCTTGAACGCCGCATGCGCTGCCGGTAAATCGCCATTGCGAAATGCGCGTTGGCCAAGTGCAGTCAAAGCTGGCACATGGTTGGGCTCGGCACCCAGCACGCGGCTCCAGAGTCGAATGGCGTCTTGATCGCGCCCGGCTTGGCCCGCCCGCACCGCTTGGTCAGCCCATAAATTAATTTCTGTCGTGCTCATAAATTATTTTTTTCATTTTTGTGATCAATATTTGTTTGGCAACGGATGGAAGCATTGTTCGGCATTACTCAGCATGTCTCTGCAAACACTAGCACTGTCGGCTTTTGTGGCGCATTTATGCCGCAAACGGCAGGCCAGTCCTAGAGTTTTAACAAGCTTAAAAAAACGTGCCCCGCTGATCATAAAGCACGGGCGACTAAATTTCCCACGACGGTTTGACGCCGCTTTTCGCGTCAATGGCTTCAAACATTGCATTCACCAGCTCGCGTTCGCGCAAAGTGAGTTCGGGTCGCCAGATTTCAAACAATAAAATTACCCGCGTTTGATCGCTGTCGTTCCACGCCTCGTGCTCGATGGTATCGTCGAAGCACCATGCCCTGCCCTCAACCCATTCGCGGGTTTCATTGCCGACACGAAATCGGCATTGCCCCGGCACAATCAGTGGCAGGTGACAAATGAGCCGTGTGTTGACGAGCCCGTTGTGGGGCGGGATATGCGCGCCGGGGCGAAGCAGTGAAAACAAGATTGACGGCGAGCGGTTGCTGACACGCGTTATGGGTGCATTGGCAAGCGCTGCCATGGTGCGGGGGCAACGCGCCGCGTTCTCGGCAACCACCTCACCGTCTTTCCAAAGGTAAAACGCACTCCAATCGGAGTTATTCAACATGCCGTTTTGCGCGTTGTGTGGTCGATTTGCATTCGCCTGAACATAAGGCGCAAACGCGTCCGGCTGGCGCATGATTTCCATCAATTCCGAGCGTATGTCGTCAGTGGCCGCTTCGACCGTGTCCAGCCATGAAAAATCATGACGGTCATAGAATTGAATGTGTGGAAGCCCAGGAAAAAAATAATAGCGGGGTGCTTGAAAAAAGACTTGTTTATGGCCAAACAACAGGTCAAGCGATTCCTCAAAACGCGGCGACGCAAGTTTGCCCGACGGCTCATCGATCATGGCCTGCTGCATGAGCCGGTCACGTAAAAAAGATTCTGATGTGGTGACCGCTCGCTCGCACATTGCGCGGGCACGCTCAATTTCACCCACTAAATCGGCTGACAGCGCCTCGATTGACGCCGATGCTTTCACTGCCGCAAGGTAGAAGGCCGCCGCACTGCGGTCTTCGCCGATGGCTATCAAATGATCAGCCTTGAATATCAAAGCGCGAATATTTTGTGGCTCAAGCAACAACGCGTCGTCTATGGCGGCAAGCGTCGCTGTCGCATCATTGAGCCGACGGCAAGCATAGGCCAAGCCTAAAAATGCCGACGCGTCAGCCGCCCCTTGCGAGATTATTTTCTCAAATAACCGCCGCGCGGTAATGGCATCGCCGTTACGTAACGCATTGATACCTGATTCAGCTAGCGCGCGCGGGTCTGGCAAAGATGTTGTTTGCATGTTGATGGGTAATTTGTTTATGATGGTTTTATTGGCAAGAAAAATGCTTTAACAAAACATGCAGTGTGAGGAAAATTGTAGCGGCCAAAGCAAGCTCTTCCGGCGGTGACACGTTACCCTAACCGGTAAATTCTCGAGCAAGTAATTTTTATCCGTAAAATATATTTTTCCAATAGTAAAGTTACATGCCGGTTTATCTGAAGGTGATTTGGACTCGCCAGATTACTGCACCTGCGGAAAATACGATATATACTCTCGCCTTTATTTCAAAGCCGTCATATCTGCTTTGGATGCCCGTAAATAGTTGCTTGTGGAGGTAGTTGAATGGGTTACGCAGAGCAACAACGCCAGCCTGGCAAACACGCTGTCGGCATCGGTGTTGTCATTATTTTGCACATCTTATTGGGTTGGGCACTCGCTTCAGGGCTTGCGACCAAAGCTGTCCGAATAATATTGCCCGAGACTGAAGCCGTTATTATTGTCGATAAGCCAAAACCGCCGCCTCCACCGGTTGAGCCGCCGCCGCCGCCCAAGCAAGTGGTGGTTGTACAGACATTTATCCCGCCGCCTGAAATTCAAATTCAGCAGCAGGCCCCACCACCGGTCATACAAAATACGACCGTAGTCGCACCGCCGGTATTTGCACCACCAGCACCACCAGCGCCGCCAGCACCACCAGCGCCTGTGGCCGCGGCGGTGAGTGTGGGTGTGGCGTGTCCAAATTCTCAGCAGATTCGCGCAGAAATCAAGTATCCGACTCAAGCGCGTAAAGATGGCCTTCAAGGAGAGGTATTAGTCGAATTTACAGTGGGCGCAAACGGTGAGATCAAGGACGTCGAAGTTAAATCCTCCTCAAACAGAGCGTTTAATTCTGTCTCTATTAATGCAACGCGCCAGTTTAAATGCAGCGCGCAAGGGCGTGATGTTCGCGTGGCGGTGCCGTATTCATTTAAGTTAAGCGATTAATTTATGAAGCACGTTTGTTAGGGCAGTAAACTATTGAATTGGTTTCAATTGGTAGCGAATAATTTCTATTTCATTCTTTGTCACATGTTATTTTTACTGGAGGCATCATGGCTTTAATTAAACGTATCTCCGCAGTGCTGGTTGCGGCAGTCATTTTCAGCGCACCCGTCATGACGGCAGTCGTTTCTCTGCAATCCGTACCCGCCGCAGCGCAAGCACCAGCGCCGGATGCAGCAAAGCCTGCTGAAGCTGCAACTGCACCTTCGCCTTCACCTTCCCCTGCAGACACGATGACCGCACCGGTCGCAGCAGCCGCGCCTGCAAGTGAGGGGCTCGGCATGAAAGCAATTTGGGACAAGGCCGATATGGTCGCCAAATTTGTGCTGTTTATTTTGGTGGTGATGTCGATGGGCAGCTGGTACATCCTGATCGTAAAATTCTTTGAACAGCGTCGCCTGATGAAAGAATCAAAAGCCGCTACAGAAACGTTCTGGAACGCGGGTTCGCTATCT
>JBBRZG010000215.1:0-4766 GCA_038236905.1 Burkholderiales bacterium | reverse complement strand
GAGAACATGATCGTCGCTGCGAAATAAGGCGGGTCGATCATGCATAAATATTGCGAACAACATCAACACATACACGAGTACAAACGATGAAACCCTAGCACTGGTGGGCTTTACGGGCAAAAATGCCTCATAAAAGCTCACAAGTGCTAGGGTTTCTTTTTTTAAATTGCGCTACACATCATTCGTCCGCGCAAAATATCCGACGACAACATTTCCTTAACGTGTTGGTCATTCGTCGCCATTGAAATAGATTGGACCACCGCTGCAATTCCGCATCTACCGCCCTCCGACAGCTGACCTTCATAAGTTTCGCTTGGACAAATATAAAAGCCCGACTGCCATCGCAGCCGGGCTTTTTTCTCTTACCTATCTTTTGTAACTCACTTTCACTGCAGTTACAGCCCCAAGTGTTAAACGCGAAGGCTGGTGGGGGGGCTTCACTGGCCCGAAAGCACCGTTAATTCTTGGGCTTCGCATTTATCAGTCTAGCGATGTCGTAGTTTTGCCTGACTTCGCGTCTTAGAAAGGTGAGTCTATTTTTCCGCGGAGCTTTCGTGAGCCGTTTCAACTTTTCTATCTGCAAAAAGTCGCCCACGGTATTCGCGCAGCTTGGGTGTTTGCTCACCACGATAAATGCGCTAGCCGCAGGAACTTCATTTGCGCAGACGGCACCCAAACCGCTACACCTCTGTGGCGCCACGCCGGATGGTTTCGTCGAAGTTATCAAAGCTGGCACCACTGACGGTGTCGCGGGAAGCAGGTTCAAAACGGAACACCGGCATAAGTAGTGCCATAGAAACCACGACCCTTTAAAAATGCACTTTCAAGGAGATATTTAGCATGAGAAATTTGACATGGTTCCCGTTAAAGTTCTTGCACACACTGGCCGCTATTTTTTGCTTGTCGTCGTTAATTGCAAGCGTGTCGGCGGGGGCTACTGGCGTTCCCACAAAAGACTTGCCCGGTATCAGCGATCCTGACGGCCTCAAACGCTACGCCGGTGCCGTACTCATCTATCGGGATGAGGTGGCCTATGACGAACTCAAGTTCCCGGTCAGCAAAACCACGACGAAGGATGACAAACAAGTCGCGCCAAAGAGTATCGAACGCACTGGCACTCGCAACGCACTGCAATATATAACGCCGCCAGGCAAAAGCTCTCTGGAAGTTGTGCGCAACTACCAACAGGAACTAAAGGCGGCGGGATTTACCTCGATTTACGATTGTGCAGCGGATGCATGCGGTGATGCGTCATGGATGCGCGATGGCTATTTTATGAGCCTTGTTGCCCCACAGACCTATTGGGCAAAAATCGATGACAACTCGCCCGCGGCATGCGGCGGCGGCGCAAACACCACGGATTTTCGCTACACAGTGCTCGAAAACAAGGCCACAGGCGTGACGATCATGGTGGCCGCGTGGCGATCTGGCGATGTGTCGGTCTACTGCGAAGAGGCGGAATTCAAAAAGCGCACCAGCGTATTTGTGGTGAAGGTCGAGCCAAAAGCGCGCGAGCAAAGCATGGAAGCCATTTCGGCCTCCGAAATAAAGCAGAGCCTAGATGCAAACGGCAAGATTGCGCTCTACGGTATTTTGTTTGATAGCAACAAAGCCGATATCAAGCCGGAAAGCAAAGCCTCGTTGGATCAAATCGGCACGCTGCTTAAACAACAACCGAAAATCAAACTGCATGTCGTCGGCCACACCGACAATGTGGGCTCGCTGGCCGCAAACATTGATTTGAGCAAGCGCCGTGCCGAGGCAGTGGCTGCCGCGCTGGCAAGGGACTATGGAATTGCCCGCGACCGCCTCACTGCCAATGGCGTGGCCAGCTTGGCACCGGTGGCGTCGAATGACAACGATGGCGGCAAAGCTAAGAATCGGCGGGTGGAACTAGTGCTCCAGTAGCCGCATGAGATCGGCTCTACACATTGCCTTTATGCATTGCCTTTATGCATTGCCTTTATGCATTGCCTTTATGCATTGCCTTTATGCATTGCATTTACACATTGCACACTGCACATTGCACCTCGCACCTATGCTTTTCACGTAGGGTACGAGATGTTGAGAGATTGCTAAGTCGCGTATCCCCCACATTTGAACGGGCTCCCCGGTTTTTAAAGCGGCGGCGGCGCGGTGGTTTTCGATCAGCGCATTGCTTGTCGGATACTGCTCAATGAGATTCAAATAAAAAAATCGGGCGCAAGGCCCGATTTTTTTGTAACGCAGTATTGAAATGAATCAATACATAACGTCTAATTACTTCTTTGGTGCTTCTGGCTTCTTTTCATCCATCATCTTCGAGTGGTCCATCATTTTTTTGCATTCAGCTTTCATTTTGTCGTCGGCTGTTTTTGCATCCATCTTTTTGCAGGCTTCCATTTTTTCTTCCATCTTCTTCATGTCTGCATCTTTAGGTGCGCCGCCATGGGCTGCTGCGAATGCGGTTGCGGAGATGGTTGCGAACGAAGCTGCGATCAAAACTGACAATAATTTTTTCATGTATAGGCTCGTGAGTTGGTTGAGATTTAACGTTCAAAATAAACGTTGGCGTTACTTTACTGCAAATATGTCCATAAGTCACTGTGTTAAACCTATGTATTTAAACGTTAAAACTCCAAAGGCTTCAGTTTCAGATTTTTCAGCCTTGGGGATTCTGATGTTCGCCGCCTGCTCTGTCTTTTCCTCACCTCCTGTAGCCGCAGCGCCACGCGTGCCGACCAACGGGGCCGAGGTGCTCGAGCATTTACCAATGCGGCCCGGCGACACCACCGCACGAGAGCTGAACGTTCTGCGCGCAGCGGCGATGCAGGCGGCCGCGAATGTCCCAATTGATCCGATGCCCGCGACCGAGTTGGCCGAGCGCTATTTTGATTTGGCCACGGCCCGCGGCGATCCGCGTTATATCGGTTATGCCGATGCGGTGATGCTGCCGTTTGCCCAGAGCCGAATACCGGCGGTGCTGTCAATGCGCGGGCAACTCAAACAATATCGGCATGATTTTGACGGCGCGCTGGCCGATTTTGAAAACGCGCTAAAAGCCGATCCGCAGTTTGCATCTGCCCACGCTTGGCGAGGCGCAATTTTTCTCGTACAGGCCAATTACGCGGCTGCCAAAGTCGAATGCGATGCGTTGCAAGCACTGAATCGCGCCACCCTCTACGGCGCATGCATCGGCCTGGCACGCGCCTACGGCGGCCAGCTGGAAGCCGGGGCTAACGCATTACAGCGTGCGCTGGACCAAACGCAGGAAGCGGGCAACCGACTCTGGTTGCTCACACGCCTTGGCGAGGTTTTTGCGTGGCGCGGTCAGCCTGCCAGAGCCGAAAAGTTTTATCGCGATGCGCTCGCGTTGGGCATCGACGATGGCTATTTGCTGGCGGCATGGAGCGATTTTTTGCTCGATCAAAAACGGCCCGCCGAAGTCGTAAAATTGCTTGCCATTTGGGAGGCCTCGGATGGCTTGCTGCTGCGTTTGGCCCTTGCCGAAACCGCTCTCAAATTACCCGCCGCCAAAGCGCATCTGCAGGCACTGGCGGATCGGTTTGCGGCCGCCAGAATGCGCGGCGACACCACCCATCGTGCCGAAGAGGCGCGGTTTGAATTGCAGCTGGCGAATAATCCGGCGGCGTCGCTCGCGGTAGCTGCCGCCAATTACAAAGTGCAGCGTGAGCCGCGTGATGCCCGACCGCTGCTAGAAGCGGCCATTGCGATGAAAGATTCCGCCGCCGCAGAACCAGTGCGCGCCTGGCTGCAATCCAGCGGATTTGAAGACGCCTACTTTCGCCAGTTGGGTGCTGCATCTGCCAACAGCGCGGCAATGCCCGCAGCACTGCGCGATGCTAAACCAACCGAGGCCAAACCGGCATTAAAGCCATGATGCCGCTGCGTCGATTATTCTGCGCGGTTGTCATGCTTAGCGCTTTATGTGCCGCGCCTGCCCTCGCCCACAAAGCCAGCGACAGCTACCTTGTGCTGAATGTGAACGGTAAGAACCTAACCGGTCAGTGGGATATTGCGCTGCGCGATATTGATTTCGCCATCGGCCTAGATAGCAATGGCGACGGCGACATCACTTGGGACGAGGTGCGTAACCGCCACGCCGATATCGCCGCTTGGGCGCTGGGTCGCTTGTCGATACAGCGCGGCGGCGATTGCAAAATCGCGGTGGCCGAACACCTAATCGACAGCCATACCGACGGCGCCTATGCGGTGCTAAAACTGACCGGCACCTGCCCCGGCGGCTCGCAAGCACTGGCGCTGAATTATCGATTGTTGTTTGATATTGATGGCCTACATCGAGGCCTGCTCAGGCTCGATCTGGACGGTGTACCCCATAGCGCCGTGATGGCACCCGACACCGGCGTGCTCACCATCAAGGCCGGTGAAACCTCGCGGCTCGCACAATTCGGCCAGTATTTGGTCGAAGGCATATGGCATATCTGGATCGGTTTTGATCACATCCTGTTTTTGCTATCGCTGTTGTTACCCGCCGTGCTGGTGCTTCCGGTTGTCGCCTCCAGCGCGGCGTTGAGATCGCCACGACATTGGGTCGGTGTTGCCACGTTTCGCTTGGCATTATCTGAAGTGCTGTGGGTGGTCACCGCGTTTACCGTCGCGCATTCAATCACCCTCACCCTGGCGGCGTTGCAAATTGTCTCACTGCCCTCACGCTGGGTGGAATCCGCCATCGCGGCCTCGGTGGTGTTGGCGGCAGCGAATAACCTGTTTCCGCTGGTCGAGCGCAAGCGTTGGCTGGTCGCCTT
>JBBRZG010000214.1:0-4770 GCA_038236905.1 Burkholderiales bacterium | reverse complement strand
GACACCGCACCAAGCCTAACCCTCTCTTGGCAACTCGGCAGTTATCAATTCACAAAATACAAAAAACCCAAACGCGAATCTGCGATTCTGGTCGTCACACCCTCCCCTGAAATTGATCACGCGCAAATGGTTTATGCCGCCGTGAAACTAGTGCGTGACTTGGTCAATACGCCGACTGAAGACATGGGCCCGCAGCATCTGTCCGATGTCGCGCAGGCGCTCGCCGCTGAGTTCGGTGCGACCTTCAATGAATGGGTCGGCGACGATTTATTGATACACAACTTCCCCGCGATCCACGCCGTCGGGCGCGCTAGCCATCGCGCACCGCGCCTGATCGAATTAACGTGGGGCGATGCCAACCATCCGCAAATCGCCATCATAGGCAAAGGCGTATGTTTCGATACAGGCGGCGTCAATCTCAAAGGCGCGGATGGCATGCGCTGGATGAAAAAAGATATGGGCGGTGGCGCGCATGCGCTCGCCTTGGCGCGCCTGATCATGGCCGCCAAGTTGCCCGTGCATCTGCACATGCTGGTGCCTGCAGTGGAAAACGCGGTTTCAGGCAACGCGTATAGGCCCGGCGAAGTCGTCGCCACCCGCGCGGGTCACACCATTGAGATCGGCAACACCGATGCTGAAGGCCGCGTCATTTTGGCCGACGCGCTTGCATTAGCAGCAGAACACAAACCCGACATCGTCATTGATTTCGCGACCCTCACCGGCGCTGCCAGAGTCGCGCTGGGGCCAGAATTACCCGCCGTGTTCAGCAACCGTGATGACTGGTTTTGCAAACTGCTCGCTGCTAGTAAAAAGACCCAAGACCCGCTCTGGCGCTTGCCCTTATGGCAAAACTACAATGCGTTCATCGACAGCAATATCGCGGATTTAAACAACACCGGCGGCCCACAGGCAGGCGCGATTACAGCAGCGTTATTTTTAGAACACTTCGTGCCGCTGCAACAGGCATGGATTCACATCGATCAATTTTCATGGAACCCCAGATCACGGCCGGGACGGCCTGAAGGCGGCGAGGCGCAGACATTGCGGGCGGTGTTTGGGATGCTGCAGGCAGCGTACGGTGATCGGTAGTGTTGCAGCCTAGTGGCAAATCAAGTCGCCCACAACGCCGTCGCTCGCTCCACCACTTCCCACATGCTCTCGCAGTCTTTGAGCTGTTCACGCAGCCATAGCGCCCCATTGTTGCCGCTCAACGCGAGCCGCGATAATCGCTGCAGCGATTCGCCCGTGTCGAGCTGCGCTGCGTAGCGCTGGAGTTTGGCAGCGGTATTAATGAAGTCCTCCGCCATCGGCTTTCGCGTTGCGGTTTCGACTTGGATCAGTTCGGCTTGAATGCCATAACGACAGGCTTGAAAACGGTTCACCGCATACGGCAAATACAGATCCATCACGCTGGTCTCACTGACGCCACGACCGCGATCATCGAGCAGCCACGCGGCGAGCGTTTGCGCGTAGGCGGCAAGATCGGCGGCAAGATCGACCGTCAGCGGCGTATCGCAAATGCGTAATTCCACGGTGCCGTATTCAGGCTTCGGGCGAATATCCCAGTAAAAATCTTTCATGGTTTCGACCACGCCGCTGGCCTGCATTTTGTCGAAGTAATGGATGAATTGTTCCCACTGAAAAACTTCGGGCGCGTGGCCCGCCAGCGGAAACGCATTCACGATCGAGAGGCGAGAGGAATCAAACGAGGTGTCGGTGTCCTGATAGAACGGCGACGATGCGGCCAGCGCTACAAAGTGCGGCACGTAGCGGGCAAACGAATGGCAAAGGTACATGGCATCATCGCCATTCGCCACGCCGATGTGGATGTGCTGACCAAACACGGTGAACTGTTTGGCGAGGTAGCCATACTTTTCGGCGACCGCTAAAAAACGATCCGTCGGGAAAATCCGTCGCTCATGCCATTTTTGAAATGGATGGTTGCCGCCACCGCAGATGCCGATATTCATCCGCTTGGCCTCTGCCACGAGTGCGTCGCGAATCTCGCGCAGTTCAGGTTGCAAAGTATCAAAACGCGCGTGAACACTTGAGTTCACTTCAATCATTGATTGGGTAATTTCAGGCTTGAGATTGGGCGCGATTTTGTGCTTTGCCATACGCCGCAAAAGATCGTCGGCTTCGGTGGTCAGATTTTGCGTTTCAACATTGATGAGTTGCAATTCCAACTCGACCCCCATCGTGAGCGGGGTGGACGGCGTGAAAGCGAGCGGGTGCGGCGCGGAAGTCGGGATCGCCACCCGATGCGGACGCTCGATGAGCGCAATTGCCGTGTTTTCGGTATCGTTCATGGTGTTGCTCCTCGCGTGTTCCATGTTGCCGGTTGCGTTGCTCGTAAATTCGCTACCCATTTCGTTCGCCATCACTGGCTGTGCCCCGCCTCGTCTGCATATGTAAATGCGAAGCGCGCGGCCACCGGGCCAGCCAACTGCATGAGCGTGACGGACGCCAGTAGCACCGTGCCCGCCAACGATGACAATGCAGGGCTACCATTACCTGACAAATCACCCAGCATGAACGTCATGCCCGCCGCCAGGCCTGCCAGCGGCGTGAGTGACAGCGACAATGCAGTACGCTGGCGCAAACTTAATTTTGAAAATGTGCCAAAAGCAAATATTGGCAATGCCTTCGCCACAAAGCGAACGATGACAAACACTAGCGCCAACCACGCGACAGTCGAGAAATCGGCGAGTTTTAAGCTGGCTCCCGTCATCACAAACAACACCACAAAGAATAGCTGCGCGACATCGCCAAACTCAACGACCGGCAAACGTCGATGCGGATGCACGTTGCGCGCCATCAGGCCAAGCGTTAGCAGTGTCAGCAGCACGGAAAGATGCAGCATCTCCGCCAACCCGACAGCGGCCACGATCATGGCTAACTGCAAAATAAATTGCTCGGTGTTGGTGCGTCGAAGCCATCGCGAAACGATGGCTAACAATTGAAACAAACCCGCGCCCAAAAATACCGAGCCCGCAATTAAATAAAGCGGGTGCAGTAACGCATCTGCCAACACCACACTATTTTCCAGATGCACCAGCGGTGCCAGTGTCGTAAATAGCAGTACCGCCACCATGTTATTAATCGCGACTAGAGTAAACGCTCGCCTCGTCACCGGGCCCTCGCTTGCGACATCGCTTGCCACACGCATTACCACCGCGGCAGACGTGGCGACGCCTACCGCGCCCGCGATGGCGGCTTGCACCCACGGCACGTCAAATACGACGAACATGATCGTCAGCAACGCAAACGTGAGCGCGCTTTCAACGAGACCGGTCGCCAGCAGCCATTTTTCCGATATCAGCCAGCGCAGATCAATACGGCGCCCTAGGTCAAACAAAATAAGGCCAAGGGAAATATCAACGAATACCCGCATTTCGTTGAGCATCGATTCAGTGATGAGATTAAATCCGCCCGGGCCGCAAATAAACCCGACCAGAATATAGCCCGTGATGACGGGCATCAAACGCGTTAGAGAGGCCAGACGCCCGCCGATCAAGCCAGCTAACAGCACCAGACCAAACAGCAGAAATTCACTCGGTTTTAGTGGAAAAACCGGTAGGAAATCGAAAAACATGGCGCTCCATTAAGAGACAAAAATACGCGAAGCCGTGAAAATTTGTTACTGGATCATCCAGCATTTCTGACTGGCAGGAATTCGCTGTTTGTCCGGGAACTTTTTTTATTGAAACTTGCTTGATGGACTAAGTGTAGCCCATATATCTCACCAAATTACCGCGTCGCGTTACTGCAGCAAACTCCAGCGCCAAACTTCAGCAGAGAACAAAATCAGAAAACAAAAACATTGCGGCAATCCAAACCTAAAGGCCTCGTGTGCGACTTGATATAGCTTGTGTAGATCAACGCTATTTGTTTACGGAATCATTACGACATGCACCCGATATGGGCCATGTGCGCCGATCACAATGGTCTGTTCAATATCCGCCGTTCGTGAAGGGCCCGAGACAAAAAACGTGGCGCGCGGAGGTTCACCGATCTCGTCGCGCATAAGCTGAAACGCGTCTTCCATCGTCGGCACGATTCGCGCTTTACGTACAACGCAGATATGAGTCTCTGGCAGCAATGCAGTCACTTTCGGCGTGGCCACGGCACCTAGCAAAAGCAGCGTACCGGTCTCACCGATACCGCAAAAACAACCCGTCAAGCCAACCAGATCATTCGCGTTTGCGGCTCGATTCGCAAATTCAATACCGGCATCACGCCAATTGAGTGCTGAAAATTCCGCCCATCCGGCAAGTTTTTTTTCCAGGTTTTCACTCATCAAATAGCGCGCGATTTCAGCTGGAATATCTTCGGGTGAATGCACCTCGGCAGCTGTTGTTTTCAGTCGATCACACTCTTCAATGAAATGCGTAATAGGTTCGTGCTGCGCGAAACCCGGCAAGGGGCCGCGTGTGCGGGCGCTAATAACAGCACGGGCATCAATAAGCTCTTGTTGTGTAGTGGCACCTTGTTTGCGACTATTCGCGCGAATACGCGCGAGGATATTTTCTCGCGCGCTCATGCTCCTGATTTCCCAGCGGGATATTGTTCACGATAACGCTCACGAAACGTTTTACCTTGTGGCGCCGGCATATCGCGTCCGTCGGTCCAGCCATCAATGCCGGGAAGTTTATGAATTAATTTTTCGCGCCCGCCCATCCATGAAGCGATGCGTGCTCCTGCGCGTGAAGCGAACGCATATAAACGTGGCCGCTTGACGAAAAATCCCCACACGCCAATCGCAAACCG
>JBBRZG010000213.1:0-4809 GCA_038236905.1 Burkholderiales bacterium | reverse complement strand
CGCGTCTTCCTGTACAACCTTATCAGCAACCGATAAGTTATGCGCGCTCGTCTGCGTGGAGCCTGACACAATTGCTGGCGATTTTTCGGCTAGCGAGCATGCGGAAGTGCGTTTAATTTCAATACTCGCATTTTGCCGCGTACGAATTATTTCGGGGATGCGAACTGGCGTTGAATCCTCATCAAAATAATGATGAGAAATCATATTGTGAATGGTGACGGCGCGCGCTTCAGCTTGAGGAAAAATCGAAATTAGATCTCGCCGCGTCGCATCAGACACACACGCAAAATACGCGCCGCTTTCGACGTTTTTGCGCAAAGCATTGTAGTGCGAGGCCTGATGGTAAGCCTTGTCTGAAATGGTGTGCGGCATGAGCAGCGGGATGGCATCGTGATAGCGCACCACCAGCTTGGTGCGCGGCGATACGGTACCCGGATACGGTGTCTCTGCCACCATCACATCGAAGTCTGTGGTGTTGAGACGCGGGTAAATGGCAACCCCGAATTTTTTCGTCGCGAGCGCGCACGTCTGCATCACTGTCCACGGGATGCTCGCGATGCGAAAATTTGCGCGAGTAACGACCTCGAAATCTTCAAATGGCAGCGTTTTTGCGAACAGTGCGCGCCAGATAAAGTCGCGAAAGTGGGCAGTTTCAAAGCGCGATAAATGTTGCTCGCCACCGAATAAATTGGAAAGGATCAACTCAACAGAGGCAACGGCGTAATCGAGACTTTCACCCAGTTTTTCATAGAACTTCGGACGCGGATTCGGGCTTTGCTGCAGAGAAATCACGACCCGTGAAAGCCGGTTGATACGCTGATCTTCCGTCAATGAGCCAGAAAAAAATCCCGGTTTGGTCGGTAGGCCTTCAGCCAGAATGCGGCCGCTGCTTTGAATCAAGCCCTCCACAGTGACGTTGTCAAGCAGGCTCAGGCCGCGAAATAGCAGGCGCGCCTCCTGCGGAATACCCGCATGGCCGTCGAGCGCGGGACGCATTTCGAGAAGAATTTTCAAATAATCACCAAACACTCATTTTGCAAACAGCCAAGCCCGCAATTTTGCACCCTGACCTCAGTTTGGATTGGCTTCATAAAATTCAAATGCTTCATCAACGGTCGGAAAGGGAAGCAGTCTTCCGTCTTTTAAAACGCACGCATTCTCGCAATAGAGCTTGATGGCGTTGGCGTCGTGTGTCACCAAGATAAAGGCTCTATCTTTCCGCTTTTGAAATAGTTCGATGTGACACCTTTCATGAAAACGCGCATCGCCCACGACCATCGATTCGTCAATCAAAAAGCAGTCAAATTCTATTGCCATAGAAAGCGCAAACGCGAGCCGCGTCATCATACCCTGGGAATAGTGGTGTACCGGCTCGCGGAAATACACCCCTAGCTCCGTAAAATCCTCGACGAAGGACACCAGAGGTTTGTAGTCCACGCCGTAAACCCGACTTACAAATTTAAGATTATCAAGGCCCGTTAAATGGGTCTGAAATGCGCCCCCAAAAGCAAGCGGCCAGGACACACTCATATCGCGTTTGATTCTTCCTGAAGTGGGGTTTTCGGCGCCAGCAATAAGCCGAATGAGTGTTGATTTTCCGGCACCGTTTCGTCCAAGGATGCCTAAATTTTTACCGCGCCCTAGCTTAAAACTTATATCATCCAAGATCGTGCGCGGCCCGAATCGGGTATCGTATGTTTTGGACACATTTTCGATTGAGATCATTGCTGTTCTACCCGTCGTGAGGCGTCTCGCACCAAAAATAATCCAGCCAACGAAAGTATGAGACAGCACATACCCATATAACCCACGTCGTAATGCGTGCGGACGACGTTGCCAAAATATCCTTCTCTGATCATCTCAACGCCGTGAACCATCGGTAGTAGCAGCACAATATCTTGTGCTGGTTTCGGTAACCAATCCACCATAAATGCCGCACCGGCCAAGGGGAATAAGATGTACGAGGTGGGGCCCCAAAGCCGTTCTACAATTTCGCTATACGCAGTGCCTGCACCGATCAGCAAAGCGAGGGAAAGACCGAACCAAGATAGCATCATCCAGCCAAAAAGCACTTGGAGCATATCAATCGGTGGGGCGATCATTCCGATGGAAATGAAAATCGTTGACAATACGATGAATGACATCGTCGCCCCTGCCATCTCAAGCAGGATGCGAGTCAGAAACACGTCAAGCACCTGCACGTTGCGGTGATATAGCAAGTTGAAGTTGCTCTGAAGCGCGCTATTGCAGCGGTTGACGCTATTGCGCCACAAGAGTACCGATGAATAGCCTGTAATCGCAAACGCCGCGATAGGGAGTGATGAGCCGTGGTTCATGCCCGCAAACGTCCAAAGAGCCGTCACGCCAAGCGTGAATATCATCGGCTCCCCGATCAGCCAAAGTACGCCCAAGTTATCCCTTCCAAAACGGGTGATAACTTCACGCATCATCAACGCGTGCATGACGCGCCGCTGAATCGCCAATGAGCGAAAAAATGAGACTTCGCTGGTCATAATTTATAGGTGGTCAATTTGATTGGGCTTAACGAAAACATTTTGGTCCGTGAATTCTCTATTCGGTGTGTTCTTTTACGCTTGCCACCAGCAGGCTCACCACACCCCACGCTATTAGGCCTACCGCGAACACCATAAAAATCGAGCGAATTCGACGAGGCTCTAACGCCTTGTCGGGCAGATTGGGTTGTACCAATCTTTCCAGGTAAAGCTGCTTGCGCTCGGCTTCGCTACGCGCTGACTCCAGCGACGCGAGAGCTGAGGCAAATTGCTTATCCGCAAACCCTTTTTCCAACACCAAGCGCTCAAAATTCGCAGATTTTGACGTTAACGAAGTGCCGCCGCCTGTGACCTTCGCCGTTTCAGCGGCGATCATGTTGCGGAGCGTGGCCACTCTACTAACGAGGGAGGAAACCTGCGGATTTTTGGGTGACACCTGCCGGATTTGATTAAGCTGTCCCTCGGTCGCAAGCAATTCTTCCTGCAATTTAGCCACGCCTTGTAGTGCTATTGCTGACTGCCTATCGGTATCAAACACAGATTGGTCTGTGCGAAAAGTGGAGAGGGCAAGCGCCGCAGTTTTGGCTTTGGCTTCTGCATTGGTCATCTCTTGCTGCGCAAATTTTATTAAATCCAGGCGACTACGATCATTTAGGTTGTTCACCAAACGCTCGCCCATTTTCAGCAGCATATCGTTAATGCTTTTGGCATCTGGTGCTGTGAACGCGCGCACCGTCAAAATAGAAATGGACGATACGGGGTCGTAGTCCACACTCACGCGTTTTTGGTAATAGCGATAAAACGATTCAAAACTATCATCCCAGTCCAGCCCCGGAAAACGGTTGATGAAATCGGCGTCCTTGCTTGAGAATGCTTTCCGCACCCCCAGTTGATCATCGAGTTCCTTCAAAGCATCGCGTGACAGCACAAAGTCATGCACGGAATAAGTGTCGTCTTGAGAACGGGAAAAACCAGTGCTTTGGAGTAGCGCGCCGAGTCCTGTTTGAGTCTGGCGCTGCGGGCTGCGGACGACGAATCGGGACTCCGAAATGTACACATCAGATGCAATCAGCCCATAGTAAATACAGGCCAGAATGGTCGGAACAATGACGGTCAGCCACAGAATTTTATTTTTGACCAGAAAGCTGAATTTGCTGTTGCTGGAGTGGGACATATTTTGGTTCATGATTTAACTAGTGCCCTAACGGCGTATCGCGGTTTGGTTTTTTCGAATTCTATATGACGGCTTGCGGCTGGGTAACGACTGAACTGAGGCTGACCTAAGCCCGACCATATACGTCTTGGAATCGAACAATATCATCTTCTCCCAGATACTCGCCGCTTTGCACTTCAATCATTACCAGATCAATTACGCCCGGATTCTCGAGTCGATGGCGATGACCCGCCGGAATGTAGGTGGATTCGTTGGTCGCGAGCAACAGATCTTGTTCACCATTCACCACCTTGGCCATGCCATTCACCACGATCCAATGCTCGCTGCGGTGATGGTGCATTTGCAGCGAAAGTGACGCACCCGGCTTAACTTCGATGCGTTTAATTTTGAACTGTTTGCCTTCTTCCAAAACGGTATACGTGCCCCACGGGCGATGTACCGTGCGATGCAATTTATAGCTTTCGTGACCCATTGCCTTGAGGCCTGCATAGATATGCTTTACGTCCTGCGCGCGCTTGCGATCTGCGACCAGCAAGGCATCCGGCGTATCGATAATAATCAGATCACGCACGCCCACCACGCCCACCATGCGGCCATTGCTCTGCACATAGCAGTCGGTGGTTTCATGCAGCAAGGCGTTGCCTTGCACGCGATTGCCGTCTGCATCAGGCGTTTCCAAATCACCAATCGCGCTCCACGAGCCGATATCACTCCAACCAATATTGCAGGCCACCACAGCGACTTGGTCTGATTTTTCCATGACGGCATAGTCAATCGAAATGTCCGGTGCGGCGAGAAATGTTTCGCTATCAAGCTCAAGCTGCGCGACGCCACGACCTTCCGCGAAACGTGATTTTTCTATGCAGCTGCGTGTGGTTGTGAGCACCTCCGGGCAGTACTGTTCAATCGCATGTAGCATCGCCGCGACTGAAAAACAAAACATGCCTGAATTCCACAGATAACGCCCCGACTCGACGTACGCTCTGGCTTTATCAAGTTCAGGTTTTTCAACAAATCGCAACACTCGCGAACCTTCAACTTCAATATAGCCATAGCCGGTTTCGGGCGCTTCAGGCTGTATTCCGAATGTGACTAATTTGCCGGTTTCTGCTAGTTTTGTCG
>JBBRZG010000212.1:0-5005 GCA_038236905.1 Burkholderiales bacterium | reverse complement strand
CTTTATGGGCGAGCCGGAAAATTTAGCCGTCGCGGCCTGAATTCCAGCCGTTTGGAATATCGACGACGATATTCGACCGTTTTTATTGAGCTGCCCCGGCCAACATCCGGTGGGGACGGGGCAGCCGGGAACTAAAACAATTTCGCATAATGCGGTTTTTTGTTTCGCTTGATTCCAGCATGGACTACAATCGCGCATCCCCCGAAGCCCGATTTCAAATCCTAAATAGTTACTAAATAACTAATGTCGCTGTGATCAACGTCTTTGTCCTCAATAATCGTCGCCTCAACCAACTCCATGTTGAAACGCTTGACGACCTGAAAAATTCAGATCCTATTTGGATTGATCTGGTTGCGCCCGACGAAACCGAGACCTCGTGGATCAGAGAACTTTATGGATTTGATTTGCCCACTGTCGAGCAGATGCAAGATCTTGAGGCCAGCGCGCGTTTTTTTGAGGGTGACGGCGGCGAACTGCATTTGCACTCTGATTTTTTGTTGGAAATTGATGAAGAATCCCGCAACGTACCGGTGGCGTTCATCCTCAAAAATAATACCTTGCTGAGTTTTCACCTTGAAGACCTGCCGGTATTCCGTTTGGTTCGGATGCGGGCCCGCACCAGACCAGGCTACATTGAGGATGCGCGCGAAGTGCTGCTTGATTTATACGCGACTGATGCCGAGTATTCCGCTGACGCGCTGGAAGGCGTGTACGCGGAGCTGGAGAAAATCAGCCAATCCGTGCTCACCACCAAAATGACTGACGTGGCGGCCGCAAGCGTGCTCGCGCGAGTGGCGACGGAAGAAGATTTGAACGGACGCATTCGTCGCAACGTGATGGATACACGGCGGGCGGTATCGTTTTTGATGCGCCAGAAATTATTGCAACAAGATCAGATTGAAGATGCGCGCCAAATCTTGCGCGATATCGATTCGCTGGACGGCCACACTGCGTTCCTGTTCGACAAAATCAATTTCTTGATGGACGCCACCGTTGGTTTTATTAACATCAACCAGAATAAAGTCATCAAGATCTTTTCAGTCGCATCGGTGGCAATGCTGCCGCCCACCCTGATCGCCAGCGTGTACGGCATGAATTTTAAGGGCTGGTTTCCAGAGCTGGAGTGGGCTTATGGATACCCCTATGCGCTCGGTTTAATGTTGGTGTCGATCATCGTGCCGTTTGCGTATTTCAAGTACAAAGGCTGGCTGGATTAGCGCTTCGACAACAGCTGTCGTTCGCGTTTTCTTTGTAAATTCACCGTAATTCAGTAGCTATACAGCGTCGGCCGTGATCCCGCAGAAATTTTAAGCGCCCCGGCCGATAGCGCCTTGTTACTCGGTCGGCGTCAATGACATTCAGCTCGCGCCACCGCCAACAATCTTTCCACTTCGCGCTTGTGCGTGCCCAAATTGTATTGATGCCAGCGGTAGATCACGTACATGGTCGCCGCCACGAGGGTGCCAAAAACCGTCAGCGCGGTATACGCAGACAGACCAAATCGGGTCATGCCCGCGAACAGCGCACCGAGGCCCAAAATGCAGGCTTGCTCATTGAAATTTTGTACCGCAATCGAGCGTCCTGCCCCCATCAGACTATGACCACGATGCTGCAATAGCGCATTCATGGGCACCACCAAAAAGCCACCCAGGCCTCCAAGGATAATCAGGAAAGGCGCTGCCACCAGTGGCGACGAAATGAAATTCATCAGCAACACTGTAAGTCCCATGGCGATCCCCAACGGAATCACGGTGACGGCACGATCTAGCTTTATCCACATAGACGCCGCCACTGCACCCACCCCGGTCCCAATCGCCACCACGCCGACCAGCGTCGACGCTTTAGTAGTGCTGTAACCCAGCGCGATGGCGGCCCAGGCCAGCACGATATAACGCAAGTTACCGGCTACGCCCCAAAACAATGTGGTCGTCGACAGGGAAATCTGCCCCAACTTATCGCGCCACAAGCGATTGTTGCAATCCATAAAATCCGCCAACGTCGCGGCCGGATTCTTCGGTAGCGGCAGTAATCGCGCAGCGGTTCGCGGAATGAATAAATTGAACACGGCAGCAATCACATAAAGAATCAGAATCGAAGAAATTGCCGCTTCTGCGGGTGTATCAATACTGGTATCAAACCATGGCATGTCAAAAGCCAACAATTGCGATGACACCGGATCCCCAATCAATTGACCACCCAGCACCACCCCCAGAATGATTGAAGCAATCGTCAAGCCTTCGATCCAGCCGTTAGCGGCGACCAATTTGGAAACCGGCAACAACTCGGTGAGAATGCCATATTTGGCCGGTGAATAAGCCGCGGCACCAAGCCCCACCACTGCATACGACAACAGCGGATGGGTGCCAAACAACATCAACAGGCAGCCCGCCACTTTGATGATGTTCGACAGAAACATCACGCGTCCTTTGGGCAGGTAGTCGGCAAATGCGCCGACATACGGTGCGAGCACTACATAAAATAGCGCAAACATCGGCACTAGCGCCGCGCCATTCCAGTCCGGTTCACCGCTTTGCTTCAGCAGCGCGATGGCCGCAATAAACAGCGCATTGTCGGCAAGCGACGAAAAAAACTGCGCTGCCATGATGGTGTAAAAACCGCGACCCAAAAAGACTCCTCGCAAAGCGTGCCCGCCGTTTCTAATTTTCGGCGATGCTTGAATAATTTTATTTGGCTAACCAAATTTGTAACGACATGTTAGCCGAATACGACGCCACATATCTTGGTAATTGCTATGCGCTCAATGCTGCATTGCCGCAAATATCGCCCTTTACTGATTCACAAAAGCAAGGCATCGGCGCGACACATAAGCGCCATACGGCCGAGCACACACGTGAACGTATGAACGTAAAGTAAATCCTTTGCCATGCTTTTTTACGAATTGAAATATCTAAAAAGTTTCGCGAATGCGCAGGTAGCTGGCAAACCGGGGCAAGCCCGTTTTGGTAAGGCTCGGATAAGTGTAGGTGACCATGGTTCCGAGCGGCGGTGGGCTTTTACGCACACTGTCGGTAAAGCCTGTGCCGATGTTGAAGCGCCTGCCGTCTGGCATTTCTACACGCAGTGCGCCCATCATGCCCCGGTACTTTCCGCGTCCGGGAACGTGCTCGACAACTTTAGCTTCGGTATCCAGTAACGGTTTTAGTTTAAGCAAAACATCACTGCGACCGGTCACGTAGGGCGCATTGGCGAGGTGCAGCATCAAACCTTCTGCACCACTGCGGACAATCTCATCAAACCGCGCTTGCAACGCGGCGCGGCTGGCGACGGGCGTATGCGTAACGGCGATCAGTTGGGGGAACTGAGCCGTCTCCACAATGTTTTGAATTTGCAGGGCGCGCTCGGCGAACGTACCGGCACCACCCGGTAGCTCGAACACCATGTAGCGGATTTGTTGCCATTCAGCATCGAGCGGTTCAGCTTTGCGCACGATTCCGCTCAGCACTTCAAACTTTTCGCGTGCCAACCATAACTCACCATCTAGGCTTTCCACGGGCAGTTTTGCGATAAACCAAGCCGGCGCATTCACCACCCGACCGCTGCGAAATTTAAGCACCTTGCCATCCCAGACGGCGCGTACTCCGTCGTATTTTTCACTGACTAAGTATTCAGTGACATCGATATTCTTGCCCAGCACATTGGCCAGCAAAATTGATGGTGCAGTTGATGGTGAAGCCGAGGTCTTCGTTTCCGGCTGAGCCCACACTGCCGCGTGAACAAACAACACCATCATGACTAATGCCAGTTGCGCCAGATAGGCCCATCGCGCCTTCGGCAGCAATGGCGCTTTGCAGATCTTCGCTGGCGAATTGATGGCCTTCCCGCTGTTTGCCCTCAAGCGTCATCCCTCAGCAGCGTCGCTACATGCGCCGCCGCACTGCGTGCCAGCGCATCGAAGTGATAGCCTCCTTCCAGCGCAGACACCAGCCGTCCCCCCGCGTATTCATACGCAACATCGAGAATGCGTTCGGTGATCCACACATAATCATCCTCATGCAATTGCAGATAAGCCAGCGGGTCGTCAGCATGGGCATCGAAACCTGCCGAAATAATGATCAGTTCGGGTTGAAACCGGGCCAGAGCAGGCCACCACGTGGCATCAATCGCGCGACGAAATTCTGCGCCGCTGCTGCGAGCCGACAGTGGCGTCGGAATAATATGCGCGTTTCCGCTATTTGCCCCTGTACCGGGGTAGTAAGGATGTTGGAAGCTGGAGCACAACATGATCCGCTCGTCATCATGAAAAATATCTTCCGTACCGTTGCCGTGATGAACATCGAAATCCAATATCGCCACCCGTTCCAACTTGTGCGCCTGCAACGCATGCGCCGCGCCAACCGCCACATTATTAAAGATACAAAAACCCATCGCACGATCAAATGTGGCGTGATGCCCACACGGACGCACCGCGCAAAACGCGTTATCAGACTCACCCGACATCACTCTGTCCACGCCAAGAATGACCGCCCCGGCAGCCCGCCGCGCTGCCTCCAGCGTGTTTGGATTCATGGCCGTATCGGGATCGAGATAAGCATAGTCGTGCTCAGGGGCGGCCGCAAAAATTGAGTCCACGTAGTCGCCATGATGGGCGGCTGCAAGTTGCTCACGGCTGGCAAGCGGAGCCTCAATTTTGTCCAGCCTCGCGATCAGCCCCGTGCGATCAAACTCATCGTAGACGGCTTGCAAACGCTGCGGACATTCTGGATGGTGCGCACCCATTTCATGCTTCAAAAAACTTGGATGGGTGATAAATGCGGTGCTCATGGGTTGAATTCCTGCTGAATTTTTGAAAACGAGGTCGGGGCGTTTCACCCACCTCCATTTTCGCCGAAATAGCCAGATCGTCATAGCTCAATTATGGCGTGTCGCTCGAACTCCAATTGCAACCTGCATCCGGGGCACTCGTCTGGGCGTAAACATCTGCGGCATCGTTATAATCACAACAGCCAACGTGCAGTGTCATCGCCGCACCTTTAATCTAGCCTTT
>JBBRZG010000211.1:0-5016 GCA_038236905.1 Burkholderiales bacterium | reverse complement strand
TAAAAATCTCTTTAGCGCTGTTTAATTCTTCCGGTTTGACGCTGCGCTGGTTAACCACAATGCTCGCCTCGGCCAGCAGCTTGATGACCCTTGCCCGGGTAATACCCGCCAAAAACGTACCGTTTGCAATCGGCGTGGTCAGCTCGCCCTCGGGCGTGACGAAAAAGATATTCGAAGTGGCAAATTCAGTGACGTTCCCTTCGCTATCGAGCATCACTGCATTATCGAAGCCGCGCACTCTCGCATCCTTGAGTGCACGCGTGCTATTGGCGTAAAGGCTGGACGCTTTCGCATCAGTAGGTGCCATGGACGCGTCAGGCCGACGCAGGGCAGAAAGGCACGCCGAGAAGCCGGTGAACGGCGGCATTGGCGCATCGAACAATGTAAGTGCAAAACCGGTTTTAGACACTTCTGGAATCAGCAGCCCTTCTGTCGCGAATACCAGCGGGCGAATGTACAGCGCGGCGTCTTTTGGAAAAAGGGCGATGCCCTGCTTTACCAGCGCCCTCATTTCCGCAACGCTATACGGGCATTCCATGCCCAATTTTTCTGCCGATGAAATTACTCGCGCCAAATGCAGGTCGAGATCCGGCACCACCCCGCCAATAGATCGCGAGCCATCAAATACAGAAGAACCCAGCCAAACGCTGTGATCCATCGCGCCAAAAATGGGCGTATTACCTTCCGACCATTTTCCGTTTATGTACGTTTGATACATGAGCTTATTTGCAAAATTAAAGATCCTATTTTAACGTGCGCGCCGTTCTTCCAAGGCAACATCAAAATACTTCATTCCCCGTTGCGGTTAATCAGCCTTTTTTACCACCGTATCGCGCACGGTTCGACGCAAAACCTTGCCTACATTGGTCTTGGGCAGCTCACTCCAGAACTCAATAATCTTCGGCACCTTGTAACCGGTGAGATTGGCTTTGCAGTATTCAAGTACTCTGGCTTTATCCAGTGATGGATCTTTTTTAACAATCACTACCCGTACCGCTTCGCCTGATTTTTCATCGGGTGCTGACACAGCACAAACCTCCATTACCCCCGGACATGCTGCGACGACGTCTTCAACTTCGTTTGGATAAACATTAAATCCGGACACTAGAATCATGTCCTTTTTGCGATCCACAATCTTAAAATAGCCGTTCTCATCCATTACGCCAATATCACCGCTTTTAAACGCGCCATCTTTAGTCGTCACCTTCGCTGTTTCATCCGGACGCTGCCAGTAGCCTTTCATGACTTGAGGGCCTTCAATACAAATTTCGCCCGTGCTTCCGACGGGCAGAATGTTTTCGTCATCATCGCGAATGGTTATGATTGTTGACGGCAATGGCAGGCCGATTGATCCCGAGTATTCCGCCAGATCAGGGCGATTCGCGCAGGCCCCCGGAGAGGTCTCGGTCAACCCGTAGGCTTCGACCAGCGCCTTGCCGGTCACGCGCTTCCAATGCTCGGCCACAGCCCGTTGCACGGCCATTCCGCCGCCCAAACATAGCTTTGCTTTTGAAAAATCGAGCTTTGCAAAATCAGCGTGATTCAGCAAAGAATTAAAGAGCGTGTTCACGCCGGTAAGTACGGTCCAACGACGGGATGACATGTCCTTGATAAAGGCCGTCAAATCGCGGGGATTGGGGATCAACACACTTTCGCAACCGCGCTTCATGTAGACCAGACTCGTCGATAAGGCAAAGATGTGATAGAGCGGCAGCGGCTGTATTACCACCTCTTCGCGCTCTACCAATATGTCCTGCATCCATGCCGACAGCTGCTCCAGATTGGCGATGATATTGCGATGCGTGAGCATGGCACCTTTCGAGACCCCGGTCGTGCCGCCGGTATATTGCAGGAACGCGATATCGCCTGACTGAACTTTTGGCGGAACGTAATTCCCGCCGACGTCACTACCGCGCGAAAGTGCGGTTTTAAGCGTCACCGCGCCCACGATATTCCATGGCGGTACCGTTTTTTTCTTGTGCTTGACCACCCAATTTACGATCAGCGATTTAGGGAAGCCCAGCAAATCGCCGACTTGGGTCGTAATAACTTGCTCCACATGAGTTTTTGCCAGAACCTGTTCGAGCGTAGTACAAAAGTTCTCGAGGATTACCACCACCTTTGCGCCCGAATCATGCAGCTGATGTTCCAGCTCGCGGGGCGTATAAAGCGGATTCACATTCACCACGGTGAGACCGGCGCGCAGGGCTCCAAACAACACCACGGGATATTGCAAAATATTAGGCAACATGATCGCGACGCGATCACCGACATCCAGCTTCAACACGCCGCGTAAATATCCAGCAAAGGCGCGGGTCAATTTGTCCAACTCGCTGTAACTGAAAGTTTTGTCCATGCAGGTAAACGCAGGCGCGTCAGCGAATTTTTCACAGCTTTGCGTAAACACATCTTTGATAGACGAAAATTTATCGGCGTCAATGTTGGCGGGAACGCCGTCGGGATATGACTTCAGCCAAACATGCGCCGCGGCGGCGGTGCCGGCCTTGTTTTCGGCTGCGGTGGACTTCGATACCGGTACGTTCAAAGCGACCTCCTCATTTTGTGCAACCTTTTATATGATTTTTTGTGCGGTTTTTTGGAATGCCTATTGTGCGACTGCAGCAATTGCGCTTGCGTTTTCCGCGTAACTAGAATCTTAACCGAATGCGACTAAATTAAAAATGACCATTAAAAGCAATGCCCCCGACAAACAACCAGCACCGACCTCGTACGCCAAAATATTGGTCTGCCCGATCACGGGATTAGCCTGAAACGGCTTTGGCGCCACCCTTGCCTCATCGTGGCATTCATGAATAGTGTGTTTGCTCTAAACATTAAACATAAATTACATTTATAGTTTTTTTTCATCCGCAAAGCCCACGACGTCCGTGCCAGATCGTTGTCACGTTCGGTGTCAAATTAAATGCCACATTTTCTTCTCGTGTTTTTTGGGCTAAGCGCTATTTTAGTTTTGATGATATTTTTATCAAAGCGAAATTTCCCCACAAGAATCATCAAATCCAGGAGCAGAAAATGGCAAAACGACTCAAAAAAGCAGCTGCCGCCGCAAAAACAGCGAGCGGCGCAATGGGTACCATCAATCAATTTGGCGAAAAAGTAGCGGCAATGGCATCGAGCCTTTCTGCGCAACCTACCGCCAAACAAGTCATGGAATCCGCGCAGCAAATCTGGCTCGCTGGTTTGGGTGCATTCTCAAAAGCGCAGAACGAAGGCCGCAAGGCATTCGAAGGTTTGGTCAGCCAAGGCGAAAAACTAGAGCAGCATACCCGCCATGTAGCAGAATCCACACTCGAAACGGCCAGAGAGCAAGCCAGCAAAACCATCGGCATGGCCAGCGGCAAATTCGACAAACTGGAACAGGTTTTTGAAGACCGCGTTCACAAATCACTGAACCGTCTGGGTGTATTGACAAGCAAAGATGTAGAAGCGTTATCGGGCCAAGTGGCAGAACTATCTGACGCCGTACGGGGCCTGATGGCGCAGGATAAACGCGCCCCTGCTGCGAGGCCTGCTTCGAAGGCCACATCGAAGCCCGCGGCGAAACCAGCTGTTAAGAAGCCAACAGCCGCGAAGCGCCCGATGGCTGCGAAAAAAACCGTTAAAGCTTCGGTCCGCCCGCTTGTAAAAAAAGCCGTCTCAACCACCAAAACAATCGCTAAAAAAGTGGTTGGCAAAACGAAATAAGCGCCTGTAAATAGCGGTTATTCAGTGATTAGACGCAGGCCGTAAAAGCTACACTGTCCTATCTGCTACTTGTAATTTTTTCATTTACGTCTCCTCCTCGTCCTGAATATCGGACGATTCAAGTCCAAACCGCAAGGTTTGGACTTTTTTTTACCTTTTTTGACAGATCGCTACCGTCTGATATTCGCCTGCTGTTAATCATCTTCCCGCAGCACGCGTTCCACCAACTTGGTATAGGCCTTCATCGCGTCGTCTTGCGACATCCCCTTTATTTTGGCCCATGCATCGTATTTGGCGCGGCCCACGAAATCGGTAAAGCCGGGTCTATCGCCGACAACATCACCCTCGCTACCCTGTTTAAAATGCGCGTAGAGGCGTAGCTTTAAATCATTTCCAGGATCTTTTTTGACTTTGGTGACGTCCTTTGCGGCTTTATCGAACTGCTTTTTTATATCAGACATATATTTTTTCCTCGGCAACTAGATGCCTGGCGGGAATCTTCACCGCGCGGCACCAGGCGACATCATTTGTTAGATTTATAGGTCAACAGCTGAAAACACAGCCCGAATGCCGCGATTAGGGGTTTTCAGAACGGTACATACCAGCTAAAGTAACTGTAACGGAATCGATCATGGTCTGCAATTGGTTGAATTGACAGTGACGGCGCTGTAAATGACTGCAGTTTATGGAGGCAGTCAGTACACCTGCAGATTCTTGCCGAATTTCATTTCCATTCGAATAAAACGACTAAAGATCGAATATGGCGAACATTTCCGGCTTTTCTATTTTGAATCGCGAACGCATGTCCGGTGTAGACACCGCCTGGCTGAGAATGGAGCATCCGAACAATTTAATGATGATTGTCGGGGTAATGATTTTTCACGACAAATTGGATATCAAAAAAGTCGAGGCGACGCTTGAGCAGCGCTTTCTAACTTATCCCCGCTTCAAACAAAAGGCGGTACAGGACCCAACCGGCGCGTGGTGGGACACAGACAAAAAGTTTGATATTAAAAATCACGTCAAACGCGTAAAGCTTTCCGCCAAAACCGGCGGCGCTACGGGAAACAAACGAGATCTCGAAAACTATGTGAGTCAATTGGCGAGTGAGCCGCTGGATTTCACCAAGCCACTCTGGCAATTCCAGATTGTTGAAAACTACCGGGGCGGCTCAGCGCTGATTACGCGAATTCATCATTGCTACGCCGATGGTATCGCTCTGATTAGCGTGATGATGTCGATGACCGGTGATAGTGTCGAGGCAAGTTTGCTGAAGCCAAAAGTCGCCGCAAAGCGACCCAAAGACGAAAT
>JBBRZG010000210.1:0-5029 GCA_038236905.1 Burkholderiales bacterium | reverse complement strand
GACAGTGCAGCCGTCGCCAACATTGCGCCGAGCGTGATTTTCTTCAACATGATGATCTCCTCAAAATTTAGCGGCTATTACGTTTGTGCTTTTATTTTTTTTCGTTGTTACGGCTACCTATCCTGTCAAAGCCGTAACAAGACTGCAACATTCTAGCCGAGGTTTGGTTTCGCTTTGATGACGCGCGTGGCCAGCTGCCGCATCTATTGCCTGCGCGCAATCTGCAAAACGATGCGGCATTCAAGGCAGCAATCTCGATATGGTTGCATGCGGAACCGGCGCGGTCGTCGAAATGGTGAACGCGCGTTGAACCATTTCCGCGGCTGCATTTGCCGCGGCCTCGTTCCGTGCGTGAACCGTTGCAATTAGTTCACCCCGCCCAACGGATGCGCCAAGCGGGGCCAAATTACTCAGCCCCACGGCAAAATCGATTACATCATTTGCTCGACAGCGACCGCCTCCCAAGCTCACCACCGCCAATCCCAATGCACGGGTGTCGATTTCAGAAATCATGCCATGCGCGGGCGCAACGACTGAAACGCGTATCGGCGCCGGCAATAAATAATGGTCAGCCTTCTCAATAAAATCATTCGGCCCGCCAAGCGCACCGACCATTTTTGCAAATACTTCCGCCGCGCAGCCATCATCTAAACACCGCGCCAGTGCTTGCGCTCCAGCCGCTTCATCGATGGCTAGTCCTGATAAAACCAGTAATTCAGTGGCTAACGCCATCGTTACTTGATGCAAACGTTGGGGCCGCGATTTACCGGTTAAATAATCGACCGCACATTGCACCTCAATCGCGTTGCCCGCGCACGGTGCCAAAGGCTCGTTCATATCGGTTATCAGGGCCGAAGTTTTCAAGCCCGCGCCGTTGCCCACCCGCTCGATATTTCTTGCCAGTTCGTTTGATTTAAGCAGGGTCGGCATGAATGCGCCGCTGCCCGCTTTTACATCCATCACCAACGCATCGAGTCCCGCGGCCAATTTTTTAGACAGAATCGACGCCGTAATCAGTGGAATCGATTCAACCGTCGCAGTCACGTCTCGCGTTGCGTACATGCGTTTGTCCGCGGGGGCCAAATCAGCCGTCTGTCCGATGATGGCGACGCCGACATCGCGCACCGTGGTTTGAAATTTCTCGTTGCTGATGTTGGTTTGATAGCCGGGGATCGCATCCAGCTTATCGAGGGTTCCGCCCGTATGACCAAGGCCGCGCCCCGAGATCATCGGCACAAATCCGCCGCATGCCGCCAGCATCGGCCCGAGCATCAGCGAAACCACATCACCCACGCCGCCGGTCGAATGTTTGTCCACGACCGGGCCATTTAAATTGAAATTTTTCCAGTTCAATACGCGGCCCGAATCACGCATCGCGCATGTCAACGCCACCCCTTCATCGGCGCTCATGCCCTGAAAATAGACGGCCATTGCAAACGCGGCAATTTGGCCCTCACTGACCTGTTCAGCCACATCATTGCGCGCGATGCCGCCGATAAATGCAGAAATTTCTGCCGCCGTCAGCTCAGCGCCATCGCGCTTCTTACGAATAATTTCTTGCGGCAGAAAAATGCTCATGAAAGCCCGGGCGGCTTCAGACTTAAAAATATGCCGGCTATCGTCGCACTCATTAAGTTAGAAAGCGTGGCCGCCGCAACCACCCGCAAACCGAATCGCGCCACATCGCCGCGCAATTGCGGCGCGATGCTACCAAATGATCCCGCCAGAATCGCGATCGACGTGATATTCGCAAAACCACACAACGCAAACGAAAGAATGGCCTGGGTTCTGCCGTCCAGCACTGTTTTTCCCGCAGCAATCACCGCGGCATCAGGCTGCAAATACGGTGCCAGCCCGACATAGGCGACAAATTCATTCAAGATCAGTTTTTGACCGATCAAATTCCCGGCAAATGCCGCGTGCTCCCACGACACTCCGAGCATGTACGCTAGCGGCGCAAAAACTTTACCGATCAGGGATTCCATGTTGACGCCTTCAAACCCCATCCAGTGCGCAACCCCGCCCACCATCCCGTTCAGCAGCGCAATCAAGCCGATGAACGCCAGCAACATCGCGCCGACACTGACCGCAATTTTCAAACCGAGAGCTGCGCCGCTGGCCGCCGCCTCGATCAAATTAGCCGGACGCTTTTCTTCAAATTCAAATTTGTCGAAACGAATCTGGCTGGTCTCGGTACTGGGATAAATCAATTTGGCAAACAGCAGCCCGCCCGGGATCGCCATAAATGACGCCGCGATAAGATATTCAACCTTTACGCCGAGCCCGGCGTAACCCGCCAGCGCGGCACCGGCGACGCTCGCCATGCCGCTGGTCATGATGGCAAATAACTCCTGCTTTTTTAGTTGGCCAACGAACGGTTTGGCGGCCGCGCCCATTTCATTTTGACCCAGAAAAATCGTGGTCACCGCACAAAACGATTCGATCTTTGACACACCCAGCAGCTTCTGAAAAATCGTGCCGAGGATGGCAATCACCCAGCGCATGATGCCCAAGTGATAAAGCACGGCGATGAACGCCGTGACAAAAATAATCGTTGGCAGTACTCGCAAAGCAAACACAAAGCCGCCGTCTGGAAACAGCGCAAACATCTTGTCGGAGACCAGTCCGGCGAACAAAAATTTTGTACCTTCATTGCCGTAGGCGAGCACATTGGTCACCGCGCCGGCAATGCTTCCCAGAATGACTTTGCCCGCGGGTACAAACAGCACGAATGCACCGATTGCAATTTGCACCGCCAGCGCCGCCAACACGGTACGCCAGCGAATCGAGCTGCGGTTATATGAAAACAGGAAACCAATCAACACCAGAATCCCCACACCGAGCAAGCTGCGAACAACATCCGACATGCAAAACCTCCCTTGTCATTTTTGTGACACGAGTTTAGCGGAGGTTGGAGACGGAAAACTATTTAATGGAACATCATACGCAGCACCCAAGAGCAGAACATAAACCCTATTATCCACGGCACTTTACACGCATTTATGCTCCAAACGCCTCGCCGATACTAGGGTTTTGCATTCTTGAAAAGGCGGAAAAAATTCGCCGTCGTCGCTTCTGCCACCGCTTCAACACTGATTCCGCGAAGCTCGGCTATATGCTCGGCCACGTGTTTGACGTAACCCGGTTGATTCATCTTGCCGCGATACGGCATCGGCGCGAGATAGGGAGAATCGGTCTCGATTAACATCCTTTCCAAGGGCACGTGTTTCGCGACCTCTTTTAAATCTTTGGCGCTTTTAAACGTGACGATGCCCGAAAACGAGATATAGAAATTCATGTCCATGGCTGCATCCGCCACCGCCTGGGTCTCAGTAAAGCAATGCATTACGCCACCCGCCTCGCTGGCACCCTCTTCGCGCATCAGGCGCAGCGTGTCCGTGTGGGCATTGCGGGTGTGAATCACCAGCGGCTTTGCGCACGCCTTAGCGGCGCGAATATGGATACGAAAACGCTCACGCTGCCAGTCCAACGGCTCGGTTAAACGGAAATAATCAAGACCGGTTTCACCAATCGCAACCACTTTCGGATGCGCCGCCAAGCCAAGCAGCTCGTCCACCGTCGGCTCGTGGTCATCCACCTGCTCATCAGGATGCACGCCCGCGGAGCACCAGATGTTGGCGTTGGCCTCCGCCACCGCGCGAACCGCAGGAAACGTTTTGAGCGTGGTTGAAATAGTCAACGCATGCGTGACAGCGTTCTCGCGCATCAGATGGAGAACGCTGCTTTGATCGGCCTGTAGATCTGGAAAATCGAGATGGCAATGGGAGTCGATAAACATATTTGTATTATCGCAGGACTAGCCGCTCGGAAACCGGCCCTTGTGGGTACGCGACATTGCCGCCATATCGTTTCTAAAAAGTGGCGACCAGGGAGGCTATCATTTGCGTCTCCCCCTACCAGCGGATACCTCCGATGATTGAAATTCACCACCTAAACAACTCCCGCTCACATCGCATCTTGTGGCTGCTGGAAGAAATCGGCCTGCCGTACGAGGTCATTTCCTATCAGCGTGACCCAGCGACCATGCTCGCGCCGCCAGAGCTTTACAAAATTCATCCGCTCGGAAAATCGCCGGTGATAAAAGACGATGAGTTGGTCATGGCCGAGTCGGGTGCGATTGTTGAATATTTGGTGGGGAAATACGCAAATGGATTGCTCTCGCCCGCCATCGGCACGCCGGCGCATGCAAAGTATCTTTACTGGCTGCATTTCGCAGAGGCCAGCGCGATGACGCAACTGATTTTGAAACTCTATTTTTCACGCTTGCCCGCTGCACCCCCGCCGTTGCTTGATCGTATCAACAGCCAAATTTCCACACAGCTTGATTACATGGAATCTGAATTGGCGAAGAATGCCTATTTTGCCGGTGACAAATTTTCAGCTGCCGATATTCAAATGAGTTTTCCGATTATTGCGGCAATGGCGCGCGGCGGGTTGGATGCATCGCGCCCCTATTTGATGAAATATTTGGCAACACTCCAATCCCGACCGGCGTTTCACCGCGCAAACGAGCGTGGTGGTGAGTTAAAATTAGGCGCGTAAACTGTAAGTAGTAAAACGATAAAAATGCGCGCCCTCTAAATTCCAACCTAGGAAGAAAAAAATGAAAGCCTGTTACACCAAAGGCCGACTTACCGGTGCCCTATGCCGCGCACTCGGCGTACTCGGCGCACTCGGCACAATCAGCACCGTTGTATTCCCCATCACCGCGCACGCTGTCCACCTTAGCCCGAATGGACTGGGGCAAGTGTTAATTTTTCCGTATTACACGGCACGCACTTTTCTCGGCGGGTCCTTCGGTTCCTACAATACGCTGCTGTCAATTGTTAATACCAGCGACGACACCAAAGCGCTAAAAATACGCTTTCTCGAAGGCGGGCGCGGCGCGCAGGTCATGAGCTTTAATTTGTTCCTCGCACCCCGCGACACATGGACTGGCGCCGTTGCTGCGACCGCCGATGGTGCCGCACTGGTGACCAACGACAATTCGTGTATCACCCCGCTTGAT
>JBBRZG010000209.1:0-5113 GCA_038236905.1 Burkholderiales bacterium | reverse complement strand
GTGCGGATTCCGCATGGGTTCAAGCCTGAAGCGGGAAAAACCATTGAAATTAACCGTCGCAGGAAAGCGATCGTTCTGCTTGAACCTGATGAGTCGATGGCAGTTTCGAGCGATGGATTTGTTACGCTTGCTGCGTTGTTGCACGCAGGAAAAAAGTACGAAAAATGCCACGTCTCTCGCTACCATTGAGGCCGCTATTTCGTTTTTGCAATGATGCCGTTGGCAGAGAGAGTTACCTCGCACTACACGCATATTCGTACCAATCTTGACCGCAAATCTGCATCAATTCGCGCCAATGATCTCTTGGTCCAGCGCGCGTACTTAAAACCCGACTTGAGTGACCAACCCTGTCGCGCATTCAAGCGCGTGCCAACATTAAAAATTGAAAACTGGACAAAATAATCATGACCTCGCCAAAAGCTCCCGCCGTACCGAAATATCGCTCATTCACCATCACCGAGGGTAACGAACGCGCACCGAATCGCTCCATGCTGCGCGGTATCGGATATCAAGACGACGACTTCAAAAAGCCGTTTATCGGCCTGGCAAATGGCCACAGCACTATGAATCCGTGTAACGCCGGCATCCAGCCGCTGGCGGATGCAGCCGATGCTGCGATCCGTGAGGCAGGCGGCATGCCACAAATGTTTGGCACCATAACCGTTACCGACGGCATTTCGATGGGGACAGAGGGTATGAAGTATTCGTTGGTATCGCGCGAAGTAATTGCGGACTCGATTGAGACCGCCTGCCAATCGCAATTCATGGACGGGGTGCTGGCCATTGGCGGCTGCGATAAAAATATGCCGGGCGCGATGATTGGCATTTGCCGCATGAATATTCCGGCCATTTTTGTTTACGGTGGCACCATCAAGCCGGGTCACCACAAGGGTAAAGACTTGCAGATTGTCTCGGTGTTCGAAGCCGTCGGCGCACTTGGTTCGGGCAGCATGTCGCTGGAGGATTTCGGCTGTGTGGAGCGCCAAGCCATTCCCGGTGTGGGTGCGTGCGGTGGCATGTATACGGCGAATACAATGTCCTCATCATTCGAAGCGCTCGGCATGTCGCTTCCGTATTCGTCGACCATGGCGGCGGAAGACGAAGAGAAGCGTCTGTCGGCAGCAGAATCCGGACGCGTGTTAGTTGAAGCGGTTAAAAAAGATATTCGGCCGCGCGACATTGTGACCCGTAAATCCATTGAAAACGCAGTTTCGGTCATTATGGCCGTTGGCGGTTCGACCAATGCGGTGCTGCATTTTCTTGCGATTGCGCATGCGGCTGATGTGGAATGGACGATTGATGATTTCGAGCGAGTGCGGCGCAAGGTTGGCGTGTTCTGTGATTTAAAGCCTTCAGGCAAATATGTCGCCGTGGATTTACACAAAGCTGGCGGCGTGCCACAGGTAATGAAGATGTTGCTCAACGCAGGCCTGCTGTTTGGCGATTGCATCACCATCACCGGCAAGACGATTGCAGAAACGCTCAAGGATATTCCTGATGTCCCCAGAGCCGACCAAGACGTGATCCGCCCCTACGACAAACCGATGTACAAAGAAGGCCATCTCGCAATTCTCAAAGGCAACATCGCCCCCGAAGGCTGCGTGGCAAAAATCACCGGCCTCAAAAATCCGGTCATCACTGGGCCTGCTCGTGTCTTCGATTCTGAGCCGGAGTTGATGGCCTCGATCATGGCGGATTCGATTAAAGCGGGCGATGTCGTCGTACTCCGCTACGAAGGCCCCAAAGGCGGCCCGGGCATGCGCGAAATGCTTGCGCCCACTGCCGCCCTCATCGGTAAAGGCTTAGGCGAAAGCGTCGGCCTTATCACCGATGGCCGATTTTCCGGCGGCACCTGGGGAATGGTCGTCGGTCACGTCGCGCCAGAAGCATACGTCGGTGGCGTGATTGCACTTATTCGTGAAGGTGACAGCGTAACGATTGATGCGCATAAATTGCTGCTGCAGTTGAATGTGGATGAAGCGGAGATCGAGGCTAGACGGGTACTTTGGAAGGCTCCTGCACCGCGGTACGCGCGTGGGGTGTTGGGGAAATATTTTAAGTTGGTGGGGACAGCGTCCAAAGGCGCGGTGACGGATTAGTCGGCGAGCGAATTTTATCGTGCCGGGATAGCTAAAAATGGATGCAAACACACTGGTTTGCCAGACGGATCGATTTTGGTCAGGGCGCAATGAAAAATTTTTGAAGGACCAAGTCGAGGACCTGCCTACGAGCCTTTATCACTTCACAAATTCAAAGGCATTTCAACAGATTTTGGAGAACAAGGAAGTATGGGGGAGATCAATATTTAATCAATCTGACCCCACGGAACTTCGTTACGCTAATTTGTTGCTCAAGCAAGCCAGCATGAAGCTGGATCAACGTTCCTTCGCTGGGCACAGCAGTTTGGCAACAAGTATGTGTAGAGTAGTTATAGATCACGCTCTATCTAAAAATTTTAGCGAAACGTTGCACACGTTTATCATTTCATTAACGGCAAATTCTGAAAGCATGGCGTTGTGGAAAAGTTATGGGCACCAAGGCAAAGGGTTTTGCCTCGGTTTTGCGCCAGTGAAAGTTGGGCAACTCTCGTTAGTCGATGAAATTGGCAAAAGTGCTTCGCTTTGGAAAGTTGTCTATCAACGAGCGCACCAAGAAGCGATATTTGAAGAGACGTTGGATGCTTATCTCGCATACATTGACGAGAAAGTCGCCCCATTCTTCGACCAGCTAAGCAAGGCTGAGCAAGACGAAGTGTGGAAAGAAATCGGTGCAAACTGGCTTACGGAAATTCAGATTAGATGCTGCCTGATAAAGCACCCTTCATTCGAGTTTGAAAAGGAATGGCGAATCATATTTTCAGAGCCAAAAGTCGACGTTCTTAAACCATCTAAGTCGGCATTAAAATTCGATAGCGAGTTAAAACCATACGTCCCAGTTCCTTTTGGTGCAAATTCTACCGAACTTCCGCTTTGTCTCTCTTCAGTCATTTGTGGCCCGACTCACCATGAGGAAGCAATTTCGGCGGCAATCAAACTGCTCGAAAACGCGAAACTTCCCGAGGTGAAAGTTGAGTGGGCTTTTCCAGATTTTCGCGCCGCGCTGTCCCGAGATTAGGACTGGTTTCACTGGAGGCCTATGGTCTAGCATATGCCGCAACCGAAGTGCGTTGCGGCAAAACGCAAAAAAACTTCCGTGCATTCAGCTTGCGGTTGTTGAACCGTTCTGTGAGTCGAAACCAAGCTCGACTTAGCGTTTCATTTCTTCGCGCCCACCGGTAAATCCAACATCGCCCCATACACCAGCGCCCCAACCTGTTCGCGATAGTATTTGCGAATCTCTCCTGGTGCTACTGTGCCGTACACGACGACTAATCGCTCTTTGGGGTCCACCCAAAACGCGGTCCCGTTCGCGCCATTCCACGTGTAGTCGCCCGCGGTGCCGGGCGTGGCAGCCACACCGTCTTGCAAGCGCACAGCAACACCCAAGCCGAAACCATAGCCATCGCGATGCGGCTCCACACCTGCGACGTTATTTTTGATATTCGCACCCAAATGGTCGCTAGTCATTGCCCGCACAGTCTTAGGGCTGAGCACACGCTTGCCATCGATTGCGCCGCCGTTTAACAACATTTGCCCGAAGCGCAAATAATCGCCCACGGTCGCAAACGCGCACGAACCGGCGCAATCAAATTTCACGGCTTCGTCGAGAATAGCAATTTTTTGGTCGCGGCCAGAGATCGGGTCTTTTGCCAACGGCCGGGCGAGGCGGTTGCGTTTATCAGCGGGCACATTGAATGTGGTGTCGGGCATGCCGACTTTGTCCCACACGGAAGATTTCAAAAAATCGCCGAGTCGTTTGCCGCTAATTTTTTCAATTACCAGGCCGAGCACATCCGTGGAAAAACCATAATCCCAGACCGTGCCGGGCTGATAGAGCAGCGGCGTTGCGCCGAGTTTGGCAATAAATTCTTCGCCCGTATAGAGTGCTGCCGCCGGTGCCGAGCCCGAAGGATAGAGTTTATGAACCGCGCTATCACCGCGCCCACCGTAAGTGAGGCCCGAGGTGTGACGGAATAAATCTTGAATGAAAATCGGTTTGGCGGGCTCAAGCTTTATTTCACCGCTGGCATTGACCACGCCCACATTCATTTTAGCGAACGCGGGCAAGTATTCGGCGAGCGGCGACTTTAACGGCAGGCGACCTTCTTCATTGAGCGTTAGTCCACCGACGTACGACATCACTTTGGTCATCGACGCTAGATTGAAAATTGCGTCGGTGGTCATCGGCTCACTGGTGGCTTTGTTCAAGAATCCGTAAGCTTTGTAATGCACCAGCCGCCCGTCGCGGGCAATGGCGACGACTGCGCCCGGCACTCGGTTCGCGGCTATTTCACGCGCGAAAAACTGATCGATTCGCGCCAAACCTTCTGAGGAAAAGCCCACTGATTCCGGACGTGAAACGGGTAACGGTGGTGCGGCAATGGCTACAAATGGTGATGCCAGCACTGCAAATGAAAACAAAACGCGTGCGTAAAAATTACGTTTTCCAATATGCATAAGACCCTCCGAGGTTTAGTTTGAGCGATTCTCAAAACGCCCTGCAGCTTTTAGAAAATGCTGACCATCAGTAAATCGCGTGCCTAGTCTAAACGGGCTGCCAGCGTCGCGGCTTGGCGTAAGTCAATGCGCTTCGCTTATTGCATCCGCCAAGGTCAAGGTTTGGCAAAACGTATGCAACCGTCAATAAATACGCTCTTACGCACAAATTTTATTGCCCGAAGGATCACGCAAATAGGCGAGGTAGAGGTTTCCCATGGGCCATTCGCGACGCCTGTGGTATGCCATGCGTCGCCAAGCTCTGGGCTATCCACCGCAAAACCGATCGTGCCGCCATTGGCTGCAGATGCCGCCTCACCATTGATCGGCTTGGAAATCCCGAAGACGCCAGTTTTAGTCATATAAAAAACGCGACCTTTGTCATCAATTCTGCCGGGCGCCACGCCTAGCGTATCCAGAATGGCATCATAAAATTTCTTTGAGGCGTTAATGTCGTTGGCACCAACCATGACGTGGCTAAACATTGCTTTTCTCCTGGGCATTAATCACGAAATGTT
>JBBRZG010000208.1:0-5132 GCA_038236905.1 Burkholderiales bacterium | reverse complement strand
GACGTCCTCAACGAAAGTCAATATTTCGCCCTTGCTATTGCCCAGCGCGCAGCCGTGTACGGCACCGGCTTGTTTATAGATCGATTCATGAACCCGCACATTATTGAGCAGCGCATAGAGCGTGGTTTGCGAGATTTGTATGTCGCTCGGCAGTTGAATATTTTCTAAATCAGCCATCAAATCACCAAACACCGTGCCTTCGCCGCAGCCGGTGGTCTTGGTGCGCTTGGCCATTTTTTCATCGAGATTTTTAAGGCCGCTTCGCGTCGTGACCGAGCAGGCACTGGTCTCCCAATCGACTTGCACCGACACGATTTCGTCGATGGATTCCAGCAAACGTTGATTACGCAAATAGCCGATCACCAGCGCTTCTGGAGCCGCACCGAGCGTCATGATGGTCAGAATCTCGCGCTTATCGACATAGATCGTCAGCGGATGTTCGCCCGCGATCGGGGTCGGCTGGGTTACGCCATTTTCATCGACCGCATCGACCGTAAAAGTGGCCGGCCGCGCCGCGTGGGTGAGCGAAGGTCGAGCCACTATTTTTTCTTGGATATGAGCAGCGTCAGGCCAAACGCAGACACGACTAGCGTTACCAATAGACCGATGGTACTGGGTCGGCCAAGATTAATTGCGATGGCGGCAAAAATGAGCCATGGCGCGATCAGAAGCGATAGTGCGACGAGTGTTTTCATGTTTTATCAAAATGGTGCGGAATTTGGTTATTTGAAAGTGAAACCCTAGCAGTGGCGGGCTTTAGCAAGCGAAAATACTCGGAAAGAGCCGCCAATTATAGGGTTTGATAAGATCATGACTAAGCCGTTGCCTCCCGCAACCACTTCATCAACGCCAACCCCGCTTCAAAATTACCGGCAATTTCGCTTGCTAAATCTTTCGGCACTCGCTTATTCAAATTGATCGAAGTTTCGCAGAAAAAATTCCGGTTTTTGAGGTGTTCGATGTGGGCCAAATCAGGCGCATACCCCTTTGGTGGGCGCGCTATGCGACCCGCTTCCATCAGGCCGCCGAAGGTGTCATTGATCGCTTTATTTTTCAACAGCTTCGAAAATTTCGCCGGTTCAGCCACGATGTAATCACGAATTTTCTTCAGCGTCACAGCCTCTGGCATATACACACCGCAAGCAGTCAGTAAATTGCCTTTGTGGTCGACGTGAAAGTAATAGACGGGCCGCGATTTGTCCGTGGTGCGCGCACCCAATACCGCGCCGATATGATTTTTGTACGGGCTCTTGTCTTTGGCAAAACGTACATCGCGGTAAATACGAAAAACCGTTTTCTTGGGCTCGAATGGGCCCAAGTCTTTATCGAATTTGGCGACCTTAGCGCCAACTTCGCCGACGAGATCGACGAATTCCTCGCGCAAAATGTCGTAGTGCGGTTTGTTATGCAAAAACCACGGACGGTTGTTGTTCTCGGTGAGTTCTTTAAGGAACTGGAGGAGGGCGGGGATGTGCATTGTTTAGAATTTAGTTTAAATCTTGTTTGGGTAGGATAAAGCCATTGCGTTCGATACTTCGTTTGATGGGAAGTGAGCGGATAAAGTCTAATATTTTTTCAATTTGCGTATGGCCATTTCTGGGGGACTCTCCGAGTGTCTCTCTGTACCTTTTCTCATTCGAGTATTGATACTGAATGCGATTATGTGAGCCATGAAGTTCAATCCCACTATTTATTTGCTTTGCTTCAAATGCACGCTCAACCTTAACGCGAATACGCCGTATTTCCGCTGGCGAAAAAACTCCAGACCGAAAACGGTCGCCCAGATCCGCTTCACGACGAATGTATGAAATTTCGCCAGATTGCCAAAGCGCCAAGAGCGCTCCGCTCGATTGAAGCTTAATTATTCCGCCGTAATCATCAGGATGCACAAATTTCGAAATAATTAAAAATGGATTATTTGCGACGTTGGTTTCTGTTTGTGAGCCATTTGTTGAACTACTCACAGACAGAATTGCATAAGTCAAAAATTGTCGCCTTGAAAATTCCATTGGATCACCCACCAATAAAACTCATTTCCACTTTCCGCTCTTTCGCGGTTTCGGCGGTACGAATTTCAGAATAATTATCTGTCCGATGCTGCCAAATCCCCGCAATCAAATCACGAATTTCGTCATCACTTTTCCCGCCGCGCAGCAACGACTTCAAGTCGTAACCTTTCTGCGCAAA
Organism: Burkholderiales bacterium; assembly: GCA_038236905.1. Lineage (GTDB taxonomy): Bacteria > Pseudomonadota > Gammaproteobacteria > Burkholderiales > Usitatibacteraceae > UKL13-2. The sequence continues at coordinate 2,945 of JBBRZG010000208.1, read as the reverse complement.
CAGGCAGGTGAATAACGATCCGTCTGTGGATAACCTTGCGCGCGTGCAGGTGCCGCAAAACGCATGTGTCACACTCGAGATCACGCCGATTTCCCCGCTGCCATCGGCGTATCGCCAGCGCTCGGCGACTTCGCCTAGATAGTTTGCATCGGCGACCTCCAACGGGAAAGCTGCGCTGATGGTTTTCACGATGTCAGCAGAGGGAATCACGTCATTCATCCGCCAACCGTTGGTCGCGCCCACATCCATAAATTCGATAAAACGCACGATGTGGCCGCTGCCTTTGAAATGCCGAGCCATCTCAACAATGTGTTGATCATTGACGCCTCGTTTGACCACCATGTTGATTTTGATCGGCGTGAGGCCAGCCTCGGCAGCGGCATCGATTGATTCGAGCACCTTGGCGACGGGAAAATCGACATCGTTCATCGCGCGAAACGTCGCATCATCGAGCGAATCCGACGAGACGGTGACGCGTTGTAATCCAGCGGCTTTGAGGGCACTCGCTTTGGCCTTAAGCGCGGTTCCATTGGTGGTAAGGGTGAGATCAATGCCGGGGATTTCGCTTAGCATCGCGATCAAATTTTCAATGCCTTTGCGCAACAGCGGCTCGCCGCCGGTCAGACGGATTTTTTCCACGCCGAGCCCAACTGAAATACGGGCCAAACGGGTGATTTCTTCAAACGTGAGTAATTCACTGTGCGGCAGGAACGCGTAGTCGTGATCGAACACTTCTTTCGGCATGCAATACGTGCAGCGAAAATTGCATCGATCGGTCACCGAGATCCGCAAATCGCGAATGCGCCGTCCGCGCGTGTCGTGGATATCGGTTGCAGGTACGGTGAGCGCGGGAATGCGCAGTGTGCGTTCATCGCGGATCGGGATGATCGTGTGGGTCAAATTGGCAGCAGCGGGAATGATGGGCGGTAACATTTGCGGAACGCGATTTTAATTTATCTCAAAGCATAGCAATCAATTGCACGGTGTAACATGCACGCCATGGAAAAGCTTGTGTACCACGTAGTCGTAGTGATCGAAAAAGTGCCGACGGCGAACCGTTGGCAAAGTCATCGCTGGCAAATTGCCGCGGTGTTACCCGACGAAGATCTGTATCAGACGCGAACCGTGCTCGAAAGTGCCGGCGATGCGGATGGCGCGCAAAAAATTGCGTATCCGGGCTATGAGCTGGGTATTTTTCGGGATGAGGGTGAAGGCTACTTTTTGAATATTCATGCGCCTGAGCCGTCCATATTTGCGACCTGGCGCTGGAATGCAGATGAGACCGAGGCGATTCCGCATGCGGTGACGATTTCATATAACGAAGCCGCTCGATGGATGGATGCGCAGGAAAAGGTCGAGCGTGTGCCGATGCCTGCTGAGTTGCACGAAACACTTTCTGCTTGGGTGGAGGCGCATTACAAGCCGCCTGAAAAGAAACAGCGGATTCGCCCAAAATCGTTTACTAGCCACGAAGGTCGCTACAAGAACGGGATGTCGTGATTGGTCTACTCTGATTTAGTCGGGCAGAACGACATGCAGATTCTTTATCTGACATACCTCCGTTTGGAATGTGAAATTTGGTGGTACCTGATAAATTCAGCAGCAGGAAATTTAAACGATAAATGATATGACCAAGGACGTCGAAAACAGCAGCCCATCATTTCTCTCACGCTGGGCGCGACGTAAGGCCGACGCGCAAGCTGACGTTAAAGTCGCAGACGCCAAGCCTCTTATTTCAGAAAATACAAACCCTAATATTGGCTTGCCGTTCGAGGCAAAAATGCTTGAAGAGAGCCAGCCAGAGCGGCGTTTGCCGATGGGCGATGATGAAAGTGCCATTGGCGATGTTGGTGCCAACCCGCCGCTGCCCGCCATTGAAAGCCTGACCAACGAATCTGACTTCGCACCGTTTATGAACAAGGAAGTGGCGTCCGATATGCGTAATCAGGCGATGAAAAAACTCTTCACCGATCCGCATTACAACGTAATGGACGGGCTCGATATTTATATCGACGATTACACAAAGTCAGATCCGATTCCTTTGGAGATGCTACGCAAAATGACGCAATCAAAGGCGCTGTTCCTGTTCGAAGAGGAAGAGAAAGCTGAGGCCGAAGCCGCCGCGGCCACGGCCACGGCTGCCGCTGAAAAGTCGAGTGCGGATGAAATCATTTCTGAAGTGACGAAGCCGACGACAGTTGCGTCACCACTAACTGTGGATGGCGAGGTATCTGAACAATTGATTTTGAAGAATTTGCAGCCCACGACTGCGGATGTAATAGATGTCAGTATTAAAAGTGCATAAGTCGACTCGTCTTCATTGCTTTGACGGCCATAAAAACGCTTACAATCTTTTGCAAGAAATAAGCTGCTGGCAGAGAAGCAGCGTATTCGAATTTCTTAGCGCGAAGGCACCGACCCCAATAATAAAATGATGGGACGGGCACATCGGCGTGGGGTGCGGCTCACTTGGAGGTCAGTATTATTAATCGCGGAATGGGTGGTAGTGACGTTGGCGAAATAGCGATTGAATTCGCAGCTGACGCTATGCGTGGGCTGCCCGAAGCCAATCTGTCGGGAGCGGGCAGATTTGCCGCTGGTGCATTGGAATCTGAAAACGTCTCGCCAAGGAATTTCGCACTCAATGCATTACATGCGTTGCCGGCTTTTGAACCGGTCGCCAGCGTCGGATATGAGTCCGGCGGACGACTCTTGGTATTGGCGGATAGTGCATCGTACGCCGCACTAAAGCGAACAATCGACACCTTGGCGTCACAGCTATCGATGGCGGTGTTGTGGGATGGCCGACAAATTCAGGTCGGCGTCGCGCCAACGTTTGCGGATGTCGAGGTGCTCGCCGCTAAGATGACGGACTTGAACGGATATTTAGGCGCATTTTTGTTGAGCTTTGAGCAGCCAGGCCAGTTGGCGCAGCAAACAACATT
>JBBRZG010000207.1:0-5143 GCA_038236905.1 Burkholderiales bacterium | reverse complement strand
GGCGCAGATGTGACATGCGGCGAACTGCCAACGCTGACCTGTGATCGGTCTCAAATGGTGCAATTGATGCAAAACCTAGTCGGCAATGCGCTTAAATATTGCACTCAAACACCGGAAATTCGGGTTTCGTCACAAGCTGCTGAGACTGAATGGATCTTTTCAATTAGGGACAACGGTATTGGGATTGCACCTAAACACTACGAGCGAATATTTGAACTTTTTAAACGATTGCACAGCGAGAAAGAGTACCCAGGCACCGGGATTGGTCTGGCTGTATGTCGCCGCGTAGTTAATCGCCATGGCGGGCGAATTTGGGTGGAGTCCGAATCCGGTCGCGGCAGCGTTTTTTATTTTACGATTCCCATTTCTGAGGTAGGCACCTTATGAATTCAATAGCCCATAGTCGGTCTGCGATTATTTTGTTGGTGGAAGATAACGAAGATGATGTTGAATTAATGCGTATCAGCTTTGAAAAATCCAAGATCAAGGTAAACCTCCACCACGTCAAGGATGGCGAAGAATGCATGGCCTTTTTACACAAGCAGGGTGAATTTGCCGAAGCGCCAACGCCGGATCTGATCCTGCTAGATTTGAACATGCCACGGATGGACGGGCGCGAGGTTCTCACTGAGATTTCGCAAGACGCCAAGCTCTCACATTTGCCAGTGGTAATACTAACCACTTCGTCTGAAGATAGTGAAATTCTTGACATGTACAAGCTTCGATGTAGCTCCTACATCGTCAAACCCATAGATTTCCAGCAATTTCATCGGGTCATACAATCGATTACTGACTACTGGTTTGCCGTTGTGGTGTAACCGCGGGGATAGGCAGCCTTTGTTATCTTCGTGGTGTACGCCGTCTTTAGCGCATTAGGAAACCAGTGAAAGGGCGAGAAGTTGATTATTTGACGCTGTACTTATTTAATCTGGATTCGAGAAACCGATTATATCTTGTTGATTACATTTATCTTTATTATTTAACATAATATAAATTATACGATTTACTGGGCGGGTCGTTTCTGGCTTTCTAAGTTCAGCAAAGGTCCTCTCGACTTTAATTCAAATGTGCACGAACAGAGCCGCAAAATATTGAATTGGCGATACCATCATCGGCGGTAAAAAAGCCGGCGACGGCGGCTCGCTAAGGACGGCTGCCATTTATTTGGTTGCTACTAACTGGAGTCTATTTCGCAGCTTCGATTCTTGTCACCGTGATGTTGCCTTTGATTTTATCCGCCGAAAAAATAATCTTGTCGCCAACCTTCACCTGATCGAGCATCGCTGGTTCTTTGACGCGGAAAACCATCGTCATCCCTGGCATATCAAGATTTTTAATCTCGCCGTGCTTAATGGTGACTTTGCCGCCTTCTTTATCTACCTTTTTAATTTCACCGTCTGCCATTGGTAATGCAGTGGCCGTTACCGCTGCCTTTTCGTCCATGGCTGCGGCTTTAGCCGGCTTTGCATCAGACGCGGGTTTTGTCGCCGGGTCGCCTGACGCTTGCGCGCCGATCACGGATAACGAAAACAATGCTGCAGCTATTGCGAATCGATTTTTCATTTAAGGCTCCAAAAACATTAGAAAACAATTAGTCGGGTCAGCGTTACGAGCCCCCTATCTTTGCGAGCATACGCAGCTCGCGTATTAACGGAAGAATAACGTATAGACCGCATGCAACGATGACCAATAACAGCAAACATAACCGTGTTTGATATGGTTAATGTCCCATGCCTTTCATATCACCCATCGGCTTTCGAATTTGTACTTCCACCTTATTGTTTTTGTCCGTGCGCGGCATGACGGCCCCAGCGGTTTTCCCGGCCATTGTTTCTGACTTGAATCGCGCCGGCTCTGGCAGCGATCCGGTCCACTCATACGCCGTGGTACCTGCTGGTTGTTTGTACCAACCCGGGTCTTTATAGTCGCCCGGCTTTTGATCGCGCCGTACTTTCAGCACCGAAAACATCCCACCCATGCCTACGGATTCGAATGGCCCCTCGCCGGTCATCATGGGTGCCGTGTTGTCCGGCAACGGCATCTCCATCTCGGTCATATCCACCATGCCGCGCTCGCCCATCACCATATATTCAGGCACTAGTGAAGTGATTTGTTTGGCCACGCCGCGATGGTCTACCCCGATCATGGTCGGCACATCGTGTCCCATCGCATTCATGGTGTGGTGCGCTTTGTGGCAGTGGAATGCCCAATCGCCCTCCTCGTTAGCGAGAAATTCGATTTGCCGCATTTGCCCAACCGCCACGTCCGTCGTCACTTCTGGCCAACGGCCAGCTTTGGGCGTAGCTCCGCCATCAGTGCCGGTGACCATAAACTCATGACCGTGCAAATGAATGGGGTGGTTGGTCATGGTGAGATTGCCAATGCGAATTCGTACTTTGTCATTTTGCCGCACGACCAGCGGATCAATGCCGGGGAAGACGCGACTATTCCACGACCACAAATTGAAATCGAGCATGGTCATAATTTTTGGCGTGTATGCGCCTGGATCTACATCATATGCGTTGAGCAAAAAGACAAAGTCACGGTCTACTTCTTCGATTAGCGGATGTTTGGTTTTTGGATGCGTCACCCAAAAACCCATCATGCCCATCGCCATTTGTGTCATCTCATCTGCATGGGGGTGATACATAAAAGTGCCGGGACGGCGCGCAACGAATTCGTAAACGAAAGTTTTGCCTGGCTGTATCGCGGGTTGGTTTAAGCCGGTCACGCCATCCATACCATTCGGCAAGCGTTGACCGTGCCAATGAACCGACGTGTGCTCGGGCAATTTATTGGTGACAAATACCCTCACCCGGTCACCCTCCACTACTTCAATGGTTGGCCCCGGTGATTGACCGTTATAACCCCATAAATGCGCTGTAAATCCCTCGCACATTTCGCGCACCACAGGCTCAGCCACGAGATGAAATTCTTTCACGCCGTTATTCATTCGCCACGGTAGCGTCCAGCCGTTTAAGGTCACGACGGCGTTGTAGTGCCGACCATTCGCGGGCACGAGCGGAGGCATGGTTTCTGCTTTGGTTTGCAGCACTGGCTCAGGCAGCGCCGCCATGGCGACGCGGCTTACCGACGATGCCGCGACCGCGCCTACCACCGCTGCTCCCGCCACCCCGGCATTCTTAAAGAAACTTCTTCTCGAAATCATTTTCTTCGTCCTCATTAATGGCCAGCGGGGGCATCGCCTGCCACCATCGCGCTGGAATTTGTTGGGGCCATACTTGGTTTACCGATCATGGCCATATCAAGATCAGCTTTGGCTAACCAAAAATCGCGGAGCGCATCGATATAGCCGTTCACGCTGGTAATCTGCGCGCGCGCGTCGGCAAGCAAATCGAATACGCCAATCAACATGCCGTTGTAGCGAAGCAAATTTTCATCTGCGATGCGTTTCCGAATCGGCACGATTTCGTCGCGATAGTGTTTCGCAATATCGTAGGTCACGCGATAGCCTTGGTAAGATTCGCGAACTTCCGAACGGGCATTAACGGCAGCTTCGGCGAGGCGATTTACCGATTGCATATACAGCGATTCCGCTTTGGCGACCTTGCTACCGCCCCAGTCAAAAATGGGGATTTCCAGGCTGAGCTCAAAGCCCTTTTTATAAGGATCCGATTTCGCGCCTTCCAGCACCCGCGTCGGACCTATCTCCAGCGCGTTGATGAAGCGCGTCGCTTTGGATAAGCCCAGATTTTTGGCGAGTGATTCAGTACCTAATTTCATCGCCTGAACATCCAGGCGCTGTCCCATCGCGATTTGCTCCACATTTGGCAAATCATCAGGAGAGGCGGGCAGATCGGGCAAGCGCTCCGGCAATTTAAAATTAGTATCGGTGCCCCATAAACCGAGCAGGCGGATGAGCTTCTCCCGCGACCCTACTTGGTTTTGGGCGGCTCTCGCGTTATTGAGTGCGGCATCCGCATAGAAGCCCTGCTCACGCGCCTGAGAAAGCTTGTTAAAGTTTCCCACGCTAGCCATGCGGCGCGCCAACTCGGCGCTCGACTCGGCGACGGTTTTCACCTTGTCCATGTAGCGCACGTTCTCCTCAGCGGCGACCGCGAGAATGTAGGCTTTGCGGGTTTCTGATGCGAGCCGCAAAACCTCCATTGTTAATGCGCGCTGAGTCTGTTCAAATCGCCTAGTTTCCATCTGACTCTTTAGGGGAATAGTAAGAATCGAGAGCAGATTAAACGTCAGCGTTTGCTCTATCGTGTATTGGTCGCCGTTACTGGCGCGCCGCAGCGTGAAGTTCGGATTGGGTAAGCGGCCCGCAGCCACGACATCAGCTTCGGCGATACCCAGTTCGTCAAAAGAGGCTTGCAGACCCCGATTATTGAGTAGGGCAATTTGTACCGCATCATCAATCGACAATGGTTTTTGCAATAACTCGCCGACCCGTTTTCTGGTCGCGTCCCTATCGCTTTCACTACGCGTCCATTTAAGGTCTTTATCGATACGGTCTTTAGCCGTTTTTTCAATGCCGCTGAAGCCGCCGTCACTTGAGAATGAGGCGCAACCTGCGAGCATCAGGCCAATGACGGCAAACACGGCCAGTCGCAAATAAGATATATGTTTTGGATACATTTCTCGCTCCTATTTTGGCTGGCCGTGACCGGCGTGACCACTGTGATCCATAGGCGCAGGCTTTACGACGGACTTTTCTGCAGGCTCTTTGGCGGGATTACCGGCTGGTGGCGAGGCCGGATTGACGACAGCCGTTGGTTCGGTAACCGGCTTACTAGACGCTCCCGGTGACATAGACTCCATAGGCGCATTGCTTTGCGCTGCCTCGCGTGCATAAACCCGCCAGCCACCTATTTTACCGACTTCGTCGTTAGCCGCTTTCCACGGTATTCGTTTGTCTTCGCCTAACGCTCGGTAGTCTTTGAAAGGCGATTGATATTGAATTGCCGGAACAGCAGCAGATGAAGCAGCAGTTGCCGGTTCTGGTTCTGCAGCCACACAATTTGCACCGCTACCGGCAATAAAGACCGCGCTGATAGACACGAGTGTGCCCATAGTTTTTTTCATGATGACCCTCTTCTCGAAACATTTCGGCGTAAAAATCGAAAGGAACGAATGGCGTTCTAGGCGAGCGCAAGGCACCAATCGCGCCACTGTC
>JBBRZG010000206.1:0-5203 GCA_038236905.1 Burkholderiales bacterium | reverse complement strand
CATCCTCGTCGGGCACGTGACGAAGGAGGGCGCGCTCGCCGGACCGCGCGTGCTCGAGCACATCGTCGATACCGTGCTCTATTTCGAGGGCGATACGCACTCTTCATTTCGCCTCATTCGCGCGGTGAAAAATCGTTTTGGTGCGGTGAACGAAATCGGCGTTTTCGCGATGACCGAAAAAGGTTTGCGCGAAGTCACCAATCCCTCGGCCATATTTTTATCGCAGCACGACACCAATGTATCCGGTAGCTGCGTCATGGTAACGCAAGAAGGCTCGCGCCCGCTGCTGGTCGAAATCCAAGCACTGGTCGACGACAGCCACGGCATGAACCCCAAACGCCTCTCCGTCGGCCTGGAGCAAAACCGCCTCGCCATGTTGCTCGCGGTACTACACCGCCACGGTGGCCTCGCGGTGTTCGATCAAGACGTTTTCATCAACGCCGTAGGCGGCGTGCGCATCGATGAGCCCGGCGCGGATTTAGCAGTGCTGCTCGCGATTGTCTCAAGCTTCAAAAACAAACCACTTCCCGCTAAACATGTTGTATTCGGCGAGATTGGTTTGGCGGGTGAAGTGCGCCCCGTACAACGCGGGCAGGAGAGATTAAAAGAAGCCGCCAAGCTCGGCTTCACCCACGCGATTGTGCCGAAGGCAAATAAGCCAAAGCAGAAGATTGAAGGCATGGAGATTATTGCGGTGGAGCGGGTGGAGCAAGCGGTGGCGTATTGTCGGGGAACCTAAGGTTTATAAAATGATCATTCTTTCAAACTTTGATAGCCAGGTTGAAAATGTTGCGAAGTTGATGAACTTTGATCGCGAACTTTTGAGTATTGTTATCAAAAGCGTAAGCGATCTTCGCGAAAGACTTCGTGGTGTCCACGGTCTAGACAATGCAACACTAGACGCAACCAGAACCCTTGAACAATTACGGGTAATTCAAAAAAATGATTCGTTACGACCTAGTTATGAAACTATTTTCAATCAAGGTCTAGTCCTACTCGTTTCGTACTTTAGTTCGAGCGTTCAAGACTTGCTTAAGCTCGCATTGGCATCAGCAATTGACGCAGGCACTGATCCTAATCTCATGAAGGAGGAACTTAAGTTTTCACTGCGTGACTTAAGCGACAGAAACTTCGATTTGCAGGATGCGATTCCAGATTTGCTGATTCTTGCAAAAGACATTAGCTTTCAGGATATGCAGAGTATTAGCCGAGCATTCAATAATCACCTTGGGATAGCTATTGAAAAAGATGAGGCAGTTAACAACATCATCTTGGCTCAAGGATGTAGACACGTGATTGTGCATGGTGGAGCCTTGGTGTCAGAGAGATTGCTGAAGCAAGTAGCTAAAGCTTCACCCCGCGAGGTAATGCCAGCTCTTACTTTGAATGACCGCGTGCAATTTTCAGAGCGAGAGGTGCTCCTTGTTGCGCAATACATGAAAAAATATCTCAAGGTAGTGGCCCAAAAAGTCCAACAAAAGTACAGAATTCCGATTTAACGAGAGCTTACCGGTTTGGCGTTTTTCACCTGCTCGGCATTATTGGTAAATTGATATGCTCGGTTGAGAAAAAAGCTGCGTGCTCGATCTTGCCTTCTGTGGGTGCGCTTCAGTAGAAGCCCGTGCAGCTTGGAAATCACAAATGAAAGACCCAATCGCGACGAAGCAGGAAAAACTCAAGCAGCTAATCATGCTTGGGGAGGAGCGCGGTTATCTGACCTACGCTGACGTCAGGCTGCATCTGCCGGATGCGGTTGATGACGAGCAATTAGAAGGCATTGGGGAAACACTCAAGGAAATGAACATCAGGTTGTACGACTCGCCGCCTATCGAACCGCAGGCGTTTCAAACGCTGAGTACCGATATTCACGTCACAATCGCCACCGTTAATGGGAAGCAAAATCCCGTGGTCATGTTTGATGATGAACTCGCGGCACAGTTGCTTCGACAATGGCGGATCGCAAGTGCGCAAGCGGCTGCGCTTGAAACCAATCAACGCGTTGACGGAGTGTTAAAGCTCTGCGAATCGCTAGGTCGGGTGATGGATCAATACGTTGTGACGCGCAATAAATTCTATGGCGACCAAAGAGACGGTGAACGTGAAACAGTAATTGCGCAGTTGAATGAACTTGCAGCGAGTCTTAAAAAATTGTCTGGCGACAATACCGACAGACTCGATTTCACGTGCTCATTTTGCGGGCGCGATAAAAATGATGTTGAGCGAATGGTGCAGGGTGCCACGGCGATGATTTGTGGTGCGTGCATTGCTGATTGCAATGAAATGGTTAACGAAAAGTAGCGGGACAAACTTAACTACGCGCAAAGTAAATGGGCAAACTATCCAGATTGAAAGTTCCTGACGACCAGCCAATTCGCCAACGTGACATTGATTCGGGCAAGCTCGTCCGCAGAGCGCGGGTAAATGAAAAGGTGGCTATTAAGATGAATGCGGGCGAAAGATTGAAGCGAGGTAGGCGGTTCGCGTTGGAATCGCGATTTGCGGAAGCGCTACGCGAGTACGTTTGGTTTCACGAGCACGCTTTGGAGCATCAACTTTCACAATATGGCGTGAGGCTTTCGTTCGCGCTGAATGATTGGATGAGGCTCGCGGCAGAGTACCCGCCAGCGCTGCGGAAACTTCAATCCATTCGTGATCGCAAAACGTCAATTCTTGAGCAAGGCAAAGGCTCGCACAGTCTTTTTCATGACGTTGTTGCCATTAATGAAGCGCTGGAGGAGCCACACAAGAGCTTTGAATTATTGAAAAAACTTGAATCTGCAAATCGTGTCTTGGCGAATGAATGTGGCACGTTGGCGATTGATGCTGTTTTGAGCGCGGGCGACTTCGCCATGGCACAGCGCCACTGGCCGCGGGCAGAAAATGCGTTGCTTGAATTTAGCGAATCGCTCAACGACGGAGTAGTGCGGTACAAGCGTGACCCGATAAAATTTCCGCCTAGGCTTCAGGCTTATATCTCCATCTATTGCGACAACGTCGATAGAACAATTGAAATCATGCGGGGTTTGGGCGATAAGAAAAATATCCCCTACGCTCGCGAGTGGGTGGTGGCGCTGGTGGATGATCGTACTGTGCGCGCGAAGATCGCGGTACGAATGTTGTTATCGCTGGAAAAATAACCAAGATCCAATATTGACGTGCCGTTCCAGCTTTAAATACTCCAAACAGCCCGCCAGTATTAGCGGTTTACTATTTTTCCCTAGTTTGACTCGCGACCAAATAAAGACTAAATTCCGTCCTACCTTAAATCCTCAAACAAGCGGAGCCGCTATGCGTTATTCAACTCAAATCAAGCCGATCAGTTATTTGAAGGCGAACGCTGCGGAAGTCTTGGACACGCTTGCACAGAATCGGCAGCCTCTCATCATCACGCAAAACGGTGAAGCGAAAGCGGTAATACAGGATTTGGCGACATATGAAAACACTCAGGAAACATTGGCGTTGTTAAAAATATTAGCGCTGGGTAATAAGGAAATTAAAGAAGGCAAAACCAGCACGCAAGCGGCGGTCGCGAAGCGCATCAATGCGCGATTGAAATTGAGATCAGGCACTGCAAAAATAAACTCGAAAACAAAGCCGAAAGCAAAAGCCGCATGACGTTTGACGTAGTCTGGCTCGATAGCGCAGAGCGTGATTTGAACAATCTTGCCGATTACATCTCCGAGCACGATTCGCCCAACATGGCCGAATACGTTGTCGCCAAAATACTCGAAGCCACTGCGACGCTTGCCTCGCATCCAGACGCTGGCGCGTATGTGAAAGAGCTGGAATCCATCGGCAGTCGAGATTATCGCCAAGTGTTTTTCAAACCGTATCGCGTGATCTATCGCGTTGCAGGCCGCAAAGTTTTTATCTACATCGTAGCCGATGGCCGTCGAGATATGCAGGCGTTGTTGGCTGAGCGGCTTTTGGGATAAGCGCAAGGTTTGTGATGTCATAAAAAATAGGCCAAATACCAGCGTGCCGATCCAGCCATAAGTGCTCTGAACGGCACACCACTATTGGCGTCCTACAAGCTGGCTTGCCGCGTGAATTCATCGCACGCCTTGAATCCCACTCCGCAACCCCACCTGCGGATCATGTTCAAAACCAAACTAACGTGGAGGCGGCTGCTCTTCTATATTTATTGCCGATCTTCTTCATCATGGTTTTTCTTGGTTTCCCGCCGCCGATCCCGCCACCGCCCCGGACCAAAGCGAGGCAGGAAGAGGCAGAACCGGCAGAGAAAATTAATAAGACCGAGCAATAGGATTGTTAAATGTTATGCACCAGCCGCTGCTATTTAGAAATGTTTAACGCCAGCCGCGATGCCAGCCATAACGCGGATGGTGCCAACCCCAACCGTACGATTCGTGGTATCCCCAGCCATAGCCGGGACCGGGTATGGCGTAGGTTGGGCCGACATAGACGACGCCGGCAGGTGCGGCATATCGCGGCCTGACGCCAATGGGCGCGACCACGCAGCCGGTGAGGGCGGTCGCTAGCAGTGCGGAGCCGATGATTAGCGGAATGTTGATTTTTTTCATTCGGACTTTCTCCAGAAGTGATGCGCACGCAGTGTTGTGCGATGTTGAGGATACAAATGCATGTTCGGTTTTAGAGGTTACTGATCCATTAACGTGATCGCGAGAGATCGGGGTGACTGATATGCGGGAGAGAGTGGAAACAAAAAGTAACTGCGCCCCACAGCGATCGCGGCATAGAGACGTTTCTTCAACGAGCGTCGCTATGGCGCTGATGGCGTGGCGGCCTATCTGGCGTGTGTGTTGTGTAATGCAAATTCAATACGTATTTTAAAACACCCGTATCGGCGGGCATCAGCGGCCATTTATGGCTGGTAAACCTCGCCAATACTAGAGTTTCGATTTTTATTTTTTGTTTTGATATTTTTTGTAAAGCCAAAATATCAGGTGCGCGCGCGGCCATCGTCAGGAATAATGTAAGACTACATAACCTTTCATCGAGCCCGCATGGATATCCCACTTTCCGCCAACCCCGTTATCGTCAACCGTCTCGCCACTTTGCGCGAAGCCATGAAGCATGAAAACATTCATGCGCTGCTGGTGCCGTCGAGTGACCCGCATCTTTCTGAATATTTGCCGGAGCGTTGGAAGAGTCGTGAATGGCTATCGGGATTTACGGGTTCCATGGGGACGTTGCTGGTGACGATGGATGACGCGCTGCT
>JBBRZG010000205.1:0-5204 GCA_038236905.1 Burkholderiales bacterium | reverse complement strand
CAAATACTGCTTTTAGATATTTTGGCTACTTGACATGCGTGCTGAGTTTGTCTGCTTGCGCTTCAATGGTCGAGTTTGAAGATATGGAAATCTCGCTAAATACTCGTATTGGAAAGCCCGCCCCAGAAAAAACAGCGGCAACTGCACATCAATACCAAGTTCGCGATATCGACAGTGAAACCTACGAGCTCACTTGGGCAAGACCAGACTCATGCTCGCACGTATTGGTCGTAAGCAAGCTAAGCCAAACTGTGGTGACTTGGCGCTTTCTCCAGAGCCCGCCTCCAGTTGGTTGCAAATTTCAGACCGTAAGACAATTAATGTGACTGGCTGAAAGGAATAACTCTAATTACGGCAACAACGCCGGTACCACCAACGCCATCGCCACCACCGTCACCAACCGATTCGAGTTAAAGAACGCTTTCGGCGCCGCCTCGGCATCAATGATGCCTAATATTTTTCCCGCATCATCCATGAGCGGCACGCAGACTTCTGACTGCACCTCGTCATCGCATACATAAAATGCGCCGCCGGCTGCGGTGTGCACGGCAACATCATCAATCACTTTGGCATGACCGCTCAGACCCACCGTTGAATTTGTGCTGCCGCGTGCGAAGGTTTCATTCAACGGAAATTCAGCTCGGCTGGGTCGGCCGCGGTAGGCGAGCTTTACCAATACCGGGTCGGCTAGCTTACTTTTGCGCGCTTGATATATCCCCAGCCAGTCAGCCCCAGTGAGCTGGGTGGCGTGCTCGACCAACTGGTTTAGCAGCAAAAGTTTGCGCGTATTGGCCTCGCTGCGACCGCCAAGAATCGGCGCGATATCGTAGGGCTCTGGCGCGAGTTCTTCGATCAGCGAACAGGTGCCATCCTCGCTTAACATCGGCACTTTGTAGCTGTATAGCGTATCGAGATTGAAGTCAGGCGGTAGGTTGCCGAGGGCTGAAACGAAGGCGTGGATTGCGGTTTCAATCGCGGCTGATTCCGGGATAAGGTGATCGAGGTTTGACGTGAAAAGGTAATGCTGGATGCGTTGGGATGTGGTTTGCATTGTTATCGGTTTACAGGTTGCGATGCGATCTTAAGCGCCTGCTCAAAATCATCAATCAAATCATTTGTTGCTTCGATGCCGACTGACATCCGCAGCAAATCTGTCGGTGCGGGTGTGCCCGCTCCTTCAACACTGGCGCGGTGTTCGATCAAGCTCTCAACGCCGCCGAGCGACGTGGCGCGCTTCCATAGCTGAACATTGGCTGCGGTGGCAATTGCAGCCGCCTCGCCCGCTTTTACCCTAATCGACATCATCCCGCCAAAGCCGCCGGTCATCTGTTTTTTCGCAGTCGCATGACCCGCAAATGACGGCAGGCCGGGATACATGACCTCCGCCACCAGCGGATGCTTTTCAAAATATTCGGCGATTTTCTGGGCGGATACACACGCTGTGCGCACACGCGGGTACAACGTGCGCATGCCGCGTGTGAGCAGAAATGCTTCAAACGGCCCCAGCACGCCGCCAAGCTGCGCGCGGATTGAACGAATCCGCTGCCAAGTCGGATTGTCCTCACGCGTCGTCAGGGTGCCCGCAATCACGTCAGAATGGCCATTCAGATATTTGGTGGCCGCGTGCATCACGATATCCGCGCCCAACTTCAACGGTTGCGTCAATACCGGAGTGCCCACGGTTGAATCCACCGCCACCATCGCGCCGTTGGCATGCGCGATCTCGCAGGTCAGCGCAATGTCGGTAATCGTCCATAGCGGGTTCGCAGGTGTTTCAATCCACACCAGCTTGGTCTGCCCCGGTTTGATCGCGGCACGCACCGCGTCGGGCGATTCCATATCGATAAAATCAATCTGCAAGCCCCATTGCGTCGCAAAATTTTTAAGCCAGTTGCGCAGCGACCAATACATGATCTTCGGCGCCAGCACATGATCTCCGGGCGACAATGCCTGAAACACGGCTGTGGCGGCGGCCATACCGGATGCGAATAGCAGGGAAGCGTGTCCGCCTTCGAGCGCTGTCAGCACCGCTTCTGCCTGATCGTAGGTCGGGTTTTGATCGCGGCCGTAAATGCGTCCGTTTCGATATTGATTATCAGGATCGCGAATAAACGTGGTGGACGTATAAATCGGCTCGACCACACCTTTGGTTTTCTCATCGACCCAGCCAAGGGCTTGGGCGGCGATGGATTCAGGCTTGATCGCGGGCAGTGTTTTTTTAGTATCCATGGGTATTTTCTAACTCAAGTTTTCGGCTGCACATTGATCAACGGCCGGTCAATGAACGTCACTTCCAGCCCGCGCGACTTCATCCAATCCGCTACTGCAAAACCAGTGGCGCGCGGCCAGGGGCGCAGTTCGTGCGGCTGATAGCGTTTGGTTTCAGCGAGCTCCGGTGAGAGCTTGATTTCGCCGGTGACAATCGCGTGATAGCAGAGCATGACTTCGTTTTTTCGCTCGAAAATATAGTTTCCGATGATGTTGGTTTCCACCACATCAAGATTGGTTTCTTCCTTGACTTCGCGAATCACGCCTTTGATCGGGTCTTCATTACGTTCTAAAAAACCGGTAATCAACGCAAAGAAACCCTCCGGCCAACCCGCACCGCGCGCCAAAATAATTTCACCGTCCTGCTCAAGCAGTACGCCGACAGCGGGCGTGGGATTGTCGTAATGGACGTAACCGCAGGCATCACTAGGACAAGCATTGCGGGCTGTGGGGCCGCCATCTTCATCGAATTCGCGATGGGCAAGTGGCGTGGCGCAACGGGGGCAGAACTTAAATTCGGTCATCACATTTATCTATTTCCGGCGACGAAATACGACTATTTCGCCAATAATTTTGGAACCATGACGGACAGTTCGTAATCCAGCATCTTAGAAATCGTAGCCACTTTATCCTGGCCGGACATCGCGTCATAGGCGGAAGATGGAACCACGGCGGTTGGGATGCCGTCTTTGGCCTTGGCAACAGGCGCAACGACTCGTATCGTCGCAACCGAGGTCGTTTCCTGCCTCAGCACAGTCCAGGTTTTAATATCGATCAACAAGACCTGAATATAGACATAAGGTGCTACAAACGCGGGAGGCGATGCTGCTTTTTCTGTGCGCTTGGGGGCTTTTCCGGCAGGTGCCGTGGCTGTGCCTGATGGCGGCGGCGATTGAGAATCATCGGCATAAAATCCCAAGCCAAAAAAATTGCCCGCGGCAGATGCCGCCTTGCCCATCTTGGCATGCGCCTGATCGGGGAATTTGGTGATCAACACCAGCTTGTCAATGGCGGCACTCTCGGTGGCATCACGAACGGCTGGCAACAAACTGGCGAGCGATGCACCCGCATCGATCAAATCCGTTTGCCGCATAAAGAGTTTTGGCTCATTCACCGCGAGCAGCTTGATATTCGCATCGGGAACCGCGCGCTTGATCAAGCCGTCCACGGTTTTTAATACAAACTCATCAAACACCGCCGCTGGCAATACCAGATCAATTTTTTGGAAAGATTGCGGTTGGGTTGCGATGGGCGCTTGTTTGGTCACCACATAAAGACGATCACCGATCAGCGACAGCACGCCGTAGCGCGTTCCCGCTTGAGCTGCGGTCACCGCGACAGCAGCTTGTGCAGACGTATTGTTTGCGACCACCGACAGCACTATCGCCGTAGCGAGTGCCGCCAACAATTTGCCGTGAGAGATCAAACCAGCTTTTTTCATTTCAATTCTTTATGCAAAATTTCAGTTGCTGGCGCGCCACGTATCACGAGGTCAAACCACAAGCTCAAACCTCACTCTATCGGGCTTCCACCCACGCGCGAACAGACGCCAAGGCAGGTACTAATTGGGAGGCGTCGGTGCCGCCCGCCATCGCCATATCGGGTTTGCCGCCCCCCTTGCCGCCGACTTGCTGCGCGACATGGTTTACCAATTCCCCGGCTTTAAATTTAGTCGTCAAATCAGTGGTGACGCCAGCCGCGATTTGGACTCGCTCTTCACCTTTTTCGCCATCGACCACCGCCAATACGATCACGCCCGATTTCAGTTTATTTTTGACTTGATCCATGGTGTCACGCAGGCCTTTCGCGTCGACGCCTTCGAGCTTGGCAGCGAGCACTTTCACGCCGTTCACGTCGATTGCCTGGCTTAATAAATCAACGCCTTGCGAGGCCGCTACTTTTGATTTCAAGCTGCCCAATTGTTTTTCGAGCGCCTTAATGTTTTCCAGCAACGCGCTCACTTTGGCTTCGACTTCCTGCGGCTGTGCTTTTAACAACGCAGCCGAGCCCTGAAGTTGCTTTTCCATATTTTGCACGTAATCAAATGCGACCGAACCCGCGACGGCTTCAACGCGCCGCACACCCGCTGCGACACCACCTTCGGAGGAAATTTTGAACAAGCCAATGTCACCGGTCCGAGCCACATGCGTGCCGCCGCACAGCTCTTTAGACGAACCAATTTCCAACACGCGAACCTCGTCACCATACTTCTCGCCGAACAGCATCATCGCGCCGGTTTTTTGCGCGGCCTCGAGCGCCATGACCTTCGCGCTGGTGAGCTCATTCTTGAGAATTTCTGTATTGACAATGGTCTCAACGCTCGCGATTTCGGCACTCGTCATCGGCGAGTTATGCGCAAAGTCAAAACGCGTTTTGTCGGCATCCACCAGTGAGCCCTTTTGCTGGACGTGGTTACCAAGAACTTCACGCAGCGCTTTGTGCATGATGTGTGTGACCGAGTGATGGCGCATGACGCGGGCGCGACGCAACATATCGACGTTCGCGCCAATATTGTCACCGACTGCCAGCGCGCCCGAGACCATCGTGCCGTAATGGCCGAATACATCGGCTTGAATTTTGAGCGTGTCCGTCACATTGAACAATGACAGGCATACATTCGCGCTGTTGCTTTTGGTTAGCTCACCCTCGTCTCCTACTTGCCCACCAGATTCCGCATAAAACGGCGTTTTGTCTAAGACAACAATGCCTGATTCGCCCGCGCTCAATTCTTTTACGCTGGAGCCATCGCGATAAAGTGCCAATACTTTGCCGCTTTCGCTTAATGATTCGTAGCCTTTGAAATCGGTCTTCGCGCCGTCATAAACCACCGTGCCTTTGGCAACAAATTTACCTGCGCCGCGCGAGCGCTGTTGCTGCACCGCCATTGCCGCTTCAAAACCCGCCATATCGACTTCAAAGCCACGTTCACGGCCGAT
>JBBRZG010000204.1:0-5305 GCA_038236905.1 Burkholderiales bacterium | reverse complement strand
TACAGCCGGCATGTTCGATGGAAATGTGTATCTGATCAACACCATCGCTGGTACTGCAAAAGCGGTCTTCGATTGCGAGACCATCGTGCCGCATGTTGAAGTGCCGGTGCGCGGCGGCATGACGCAGCTCCTGGCGATGCCACAGTCCGGCGACCGCTTGATCTTCGGCTCGTTCCAAGCAGGTCAAATCGGCATGCTCGACGTGAGCGACCCGGAACATCCTGTGCAGAGCGCCATTGTCAACCTCGGACTCAACGCCGGCCCACACGACATCGCGCTCACCGACGATGACAAGCGCCTCGTTGTCAGCGATTATTTTCTCAATGAAGACGATTTCGGCAAGATCCATTTTGAAGGCGACCACCATGTCCACGTCATAAAAGTCTTCAAACATCGCCTCGAACTCGATCGGCGTTTTGATGTGGATTTCAACACCGCCTTTGCCACCGGGCCAGCGCGGCCCCATGGGCTGGAGATGAAGTAAACGGCTTGGAGACCACGTCGGTTGGGTAAACATGTTTATGAATGTTGAAGGGGGTAGCGTCATTTGGTCTATACCAATGACGCTACCCCCTTTATCGGCGAGAAAGGCATCAGAATGTACGAAATGGGCAACGAATCAATTTGCAGTGTTAATCGGTCGCGCAAAGTTCGCGCGGCTGGCTTCATCTTCGCCTGCCTTCTGCTTTGCATGACAAGCGCCTGCGTGAGCCTGAAACAGTACCGCAGCGAGATAACACCCTGCGCGCTCGGACCGAGTATTGCTGGCGTAAAGGAATGTTCAAAAGCATCAGATGACTATCCGAACGCCATTGAGGTCGCCAATGACTTCACGTTGGGCTTTGTTGAATTCGATGATCAGGGTTGGCTTTATGGCCCTACGGGGTGCCAGCTGATGCGAGAGGTGATGAAGAAGCTCGAAGATGAGGCGGAATCCACCAAAGAAATCACGCTGGTGGTTTTTGTTCACGGGTGGAAACACAATGCGAAGAGTAGCGACCCGAATGTTCAGGCGTTTCGCGGCATGCTTTCTAAAATTAAATCGGATGACCCGGCAAGAAAAGTGTTTGGCATTTATGTGGGCTGGCGGGGATTGGCGGTTGATGCTATCGAGCCATTTAAGAGTTCAACACTAATTGATCGAAAATTCACCGCTGAACATGTCGCGAAAGGATCGGTGCGAGAGCTGTTTGCGCGCATCCAACATTTCCAGTTCAAATATATCAAACAGAATAAAGAGAACGACCTGGTGAGTGTTGTGATCGGTCACAGTTTTGGCGGGCTGATCGTCTATAACGCGATGTCACAAATCCTGCTGAATAACGCCGTGGATCCCGACCAGGATGATGGCAAAACCAAGCCAAAAATAGTCGACCCGTTTTTTGATATCACGTTGCTGATTAATCCCGCATTCGAGGCTTCAAGATTTGAGCCCTTACATCAAGTCGCGCAATGCCGAAAATTTGCAGAGGGCCAGAAGCCGGTCTTTATGTCATTAACATCAGAGAATGATTCGGCGACCGGATTTCTTTTTCACGCCTATCGCCGCGTCGTCACAACGTTCTCAAAATATGTGGATCCCACACAGACAGACACGGAAAAACAGACAAAAGCAGGGGCGATGATGAGCCAGAAAGACTATGAGGAGGAGGCCGACCGCAATACGGTGGGTTACGTGGAACGTTATCGGACCCACAGTCTTTATTTCGACGACGGCGTACCTCCCGCATCGGTTGAAAAACTTAACGAGTTCAGGTGTGCAAATGTGTGTAGCCCAAATGCGTCGGTCTCATCATTAAGGCCGGCTCCAAACACCGCAATCAAAATCAAGACCAAAGATGGACACATGATGACGCTGAACCATGAGCCGCGAGAAAGCTGCGATCCAAACAATCCGTTTTGGGTGGTGAAGGTCGACAAGAGGATTATTGACGGTCACAACGGTTTTTATAGCGACGACAAAGACAAGAACTATTTAACCGAGTTTGTTGCTTATCAAGTGAGTCAAAAAACGAAAGAGCGAAAGTTGGCGCCTAAGCGGCTTTCTAGACAGATGGAGTGAAGGCTTAACTCATGGCCTCGAATCAACCGGGCAAGGCGGTTTGGCCTTCGACATTAAGTAACGTATTAAAGCCTTGCACTTTTGGAAATGGCCCGCGATAACTGACGCGTTATCCGCAACGCGACCCCGTTTCATACGGAAAGTTAGAAGGCATATCTGGCGCGTTTCTTCAAGTGAAAATGGCTTGAATCGCGCTCCAGTGCTAGAGGTTATAGATTGAGGAATGGGCAATTTTGGGAGTTGCCTGCCGCGTCCATAGGAATTTTTTTCTTAATCAAACTCGACGAGGTAGCAAGCCTTGCAAGCGGGGCACTGGTGGTGTTGAAGGCCGTCTGATAGTTCATCAAAGGTCGTCCGCATGCCACACCAGCGGCAAGACTCAGGCTGATCGGTGCCCAAGTAAACCACCTCAGCGGATGGACCTTGGCGCGAAGCCGGCTGCATATATTTGCGTTTCAAGAAAATCTCCCCACAAACGTGACCGGATCAAGCATGCAATGTCGCTCAACTGAACCGGGTAGGTCAAACATTTTCGGCTGCTTTCTAAAATCGAACAGGCGATATAAATGGAATGCCTCTTTATATTCTTTTGAAAACGCCAACTCGTTGCGAGAGATAAAGAACGGTGTTTCTTTACCCCACGCCGTTGTCTTCACTTCAATGAATCGCGGCGCGCCATCGATCTCGAACGAAGCCACGTCAAATCCAAGGCCATCGCCGCGCGCAACCGCGACATGTTCGACCTTGTCGGCAAGAGCTTTCTGGCCGGCCTCATGTAGACGCCGCTGCTCAAACAACACCACAAACTCTTCGCCCGCTTTGCCCAATGAGCGATTGCGTGCCTCGCGGTCGAGATAGTCACGTTTGAGTTGCGGCTTGCCGAGAGCGAAGTAGGGCGCGCGCGGCTCTTGTGCGGATGGCTGCACTCGCGGGCGCTCGACCATCACATTGGAGATTGAAGTCACCAGCGGGACCACCGCAGGTTGATCCGCCGCGCCTTCCGCCGCAAGATCAAACTGACGGTCACCCATGATGCGGTCGGCAACCACTTCCGCCAACAGCGCTTGGTAATTGCCACTCGGCTTATATCCCGGAATGTTCTGCCAGCCATGCTCCATGAGAATGGCGCTGATATTTTGATGCTTGAATTCAATCGCTGCTTCGGTACGGTCATTCAGCTTCAGCTGAAGAGCTTTGCGGTGCGTGGTCTTGTTGTAAACCTGCCCCGCCTGCTCCAATAGCCACATATGCAGATAGTCTGCGACGGTGGCTTCAACTTCTTCTATCGACCAAGGGGTGGGCATGGGCGGATGATACCTAAATGCGTTTTTAAAAATAATTTCTAAAAATACTAATTTCAAGGTTTGACGCAAAAGCCGTGCGTCTGAATTTCAGAGCAACATGGATTCCCCAGCTCCACACATTAGACGGCGTTAATTCGTTATCAACTAATTAATGGATAAAGAAAATTCCGTAAAGGTTGATGTTGCATAGATGCTAGCAGGGCGTCGCCAATTCCACTGGTATTTGCTCATCTAAAACGATAAAAGAAACCTGCCATGTGTTAGCATTTAAGAATACTTAGCTTTATTTCACTTATTTCTCCGTGTGCTCTGAATCATTTGAGGAATATTCGAAAATTAAGCGCCGTGTTTGCGATTTACTGGACTTGGCAATCGAACGTAGATTCCCAACGCTTAAACTGACGTAGAGCGATGAGCCAATCACCTTTCATTCTAAAATAGTATGCAACAAACAAACTGCGGTTTGTGCCGTCTGATGGTGTAATTCGGGGTGCCGTTTGGCTGTCAATCGCGTCTCACTTTGAAGCAAACTCCGGCCAGCGCACCTCTCGCGAACAATAAACTCAAATAGCGAACAATGAGTACCAACATAAAACTACGCTCCACCGAATTCGTCATAGAGCAGGACGGGTTGCCTTGCGGCGATTGCGGCAGCGATGAGCGCCTGCCTTTCAAATTTAGTTATGCATTCCAACCGATTGTTGATCTGCATAAACGCGAGATTTTCGCGCATGAGGCACTCGTGCGCGGTCCCGATGGTGAATCGGCTGAGAGCGTGCTGTCGCAGATTACCGAGTCCAATCGCTACCGTTTCGACCAGGCCTGCCGCGTAAAAGCGATTAAGACCGCAGCCCAGTTGAAAATGCCAACGATGCTATCGATCAACTTCCTGCCGAATGCCATATATCGGCCCGAGGTCTGTATTCGCACCACCCTCGAATCCGCGCGCACGCATGGTTTTCCGATCCACCGCATCATGTTCGAGACCGTTGAAGGCGAACATATCAGCGATGGAAAGTGGCTGGCTGAAGTGTTTCGCGAATACCAGCGCATCGGCTTTTTGACTGCGATTGACGACTTCGGCGCTGGCTTTGCCGGACTCAATCTGCTGGCAGATTTTCAGCCGGACCTCATCAAAATCGACATGGGGATGATACGCAATATTGATCAACGCCGACCCAACCAAGTGATCGTGCGCGGCATCACCCGCATTTGTGAAGAGCTCGGCATCGGCATCATCGCCGAGGGTATCGAAACGATAGAGGAGTGCAAGTTCCTGCAAGACCTCGGCGTACATCTGATGCAGGGCTTTCTGTTCAGCAAACCGTTGTTTGAAAACTGCGGCAGGGCGGATGAAATTAGCTGGCCGCTCCGCTCATGACCGGCATTATTTTTTCAACAATAAACAAATAGCCATGCACTGGCTGCGCATATTCGCTGCGAATGATTGTTTTCTCGCGCGTCACTACGCGAAGTGAATTTTTTGCCGCGAGTTGCTCAATGTATTTCGCCGCATGCGCGAAGCGGCCGGTTGCCTCGATTCGAAAACCTTCTGTCAAATCGTCCGGCGTCTCGACTGAAAACGCGAATCTGCCGCCCATAGATAGCCGTGCGGCGACTTGCGTAAACAATGGCCCGAGCGCGCCGACGTAAATGAGTACGTCCGCGGCGGCGATCAAATCGGCTGTAGCGTTAAATCCGCTCAGAAATGAGGCCGCATCGCTTTCCGCCAGCGCATCATAAATGCCGCGCGCGCGGGCCGCATCCAGCATCGCGCTTGATAGATCGACGCCGATCAGCTCGCCCGCTAGCGGACGAATTTCGATGCCAAATAACCCTGTGCCACAACCTAAATCGATCACACGCGGTTGCCGCTGGTGTGTCGATTCGAATTGATTCAGCCACGGAACAAGCGCTGATTTGATCTGCGCCGGTAAGC
>JBBRZG010000203.1:0-5358 GCA_038236905.1 Burkholderiales bacterium | reverse complement strand
CACCATTAATCGCGCCGATCGAGGTGCCCACCACCCAGCCGATATTTATCCCGTGCCGTGCCAAGCCCTCGTATGTGCCGCCCTGATAGGCGCCCAGCGCGCCACCCCCTTGAAGCACCAGCACATTTTGAATGGGTTTCATAAAGCCGCTTTTAGTGATGAGGGGTTTTATCGGTTCCAGAGGTCTGATCACTGAAACCTAACGGGCTGATTATGGGCTTGTTATGTTGCGTTGCAACATTTACGACCGAGATAAATTTTTATGCACACTCATTCGTTGAATTGGGGTACGACTCATCTCGCCCAGTTTGGCTCCATGCAACCAATGCAACCAATACAACCAACGCAAGCAATGAAGCCCATTCTCAAGCTGAGCGGCGTAATTATTCGCCAAATAATCGAGCCGCTAACCAGCTGCTTATTTCGTCGAAAACGTAAACACCCCATCCCAATTTTGCCCGGGGGGCTGCGCGCGCAATTCAGCCACACGGCTTAAGAACACGCGGTACGCTTTGCGCTTCGGCTCGGCATGGGTGAGGGCGGAGAGTAGCGCCTCGGCCTCGGCCCATTGCTGCGCACGGTAATGCTCCAGCGCGCGATGGAAGCGGTCAATCTGGTCGATGACCTCGGCACTCAGCTCATCTTTTTTACCGACCGGCTCATAAATGCCGATGGGTTCCAGCTTGCCTTTGACGCGCACCCTATCGAGCTCGCGATAGACAATCGACGGCACCGCTTTAACGATATTTTCTGACACTAGAATGCCGACACCGTATTCTTTGGTCAGGCCCTCCAGTCGCGACGCCAGATTCACCGCATCGCCCATCACCGTATAGGCGCGGCGAAAGCTCGAACCCATGTCGCCGACGTTCATCACGCCGCAATTCAACCCCACGCCCATTTCAAGTTTTGGCCAGCCGCGTTTTACGTATTCCGGGCCGATTTCCTTGATCCGATTTTGCATGGCCAGTGCGGAATTCAATGCGTGTTCAGCATGCTGCTGATCGAGCAACGGTGCGCCCCAGAACGCCATGATGGCGTCACCAATATATTTGTCGATGGTGCCGCGATCGCTCTGAATGGTTTGCGTCATTACCGTCAGATAGTTGTTCATCATCGCGGTCAATTCTTTCGCCGACAGCCCCTCAGAGATGGATGTGAAATTGCGAATGTCTGAAAACAGCACCGTCATTTCCCGACTTTCGCCCTGGGTTGTGTAGCTGCCCGGATTTTTGGCCATTTCTTCGACCAGCTCCTTTGGCACATAGGTTCCGAAGATGCCGGTGATCTGCCGTTTGGAGCGGGCCTCTATGAAAAAACCATAGGCCATATTGAGCAGATAGAGCGTACCAATCATGAGTATCGGAATTGCCAGCGGCAGAACATAGTTGGCGCTCCACCAGTAAAGATTGAAGGCAAGTACCAGCACGATGGCCGACGCGACCGCGGCAGTTGAGTAGACGGGGTTGAGCTTGACCAACGCAAACGCCAGCGGCAAGCCGATCACCAAAATGATTAAAACCTTGACTGAAATCTGGAACGGCGGAGACTGTTTGATTGAATTATCCAAATAGCCGGAGATCATGTTGGCATGGACTTCAACGCCTGGATAAATACTGCTGACGGGCGTATTACGCAAATCAAACAGGCCTTGTGCGGTGGTGCCGACCAGCGCGATTTTTCCTTCGAGCTCGCCGGGATTGAGTTTGCCTTGAATTACATCGGTGGCCGAGATGTAGCGAAACATCGGGCTGTTGCCGCGATATGGCACCAGCGCCGCGCCATCATCATCCAGCGGAATCAGGGTGTCGCCAATCTGGGTGTGCTTAAACTTGGTTCGCTTGTCGCCTTCATCATCGCGGATGCTGACCTTGACCGGCGCATTGTCAAGATAGGTTCGATATACGGCCGCAGACATGGATTCGTAGAAATCATTCTTATATTTCACAAACATCGGCACCCGTCGCAGCACACCGTCAAAATCAAGCAGCGGTAATATGTGTCCAGACGCCGCAGCCTTATCCTGGAATTCGGCGAGGTTGCCGCTGTAGCCGTTGATCACCAGCGTCTCGGGTGGGCGTTTGAACGCCTTTGCTTCAAAAACAGGTGGTGGCAATGACGCTAGGCCTAAATCATTACTTGTCTCCTGAAAATTATTTTGGCCTGCAAATGACAACACCACGGAGTGTTTTTTTATTTCATCGGCAAATTGCTGGTCGTAATTCAGTTTCTGCCGAAGCGTAACCAGCTGTTGCTCGAAGCCACTATTGCCTTGTAGTTCTGCCTTGCCGAGCGCTTCCAAGCCAGCCAGCCCGGAGCTCACATCCGGCTCGGCAAAAATAATGTCGAAGCCGAGGACTTTTACTTTGTAGGTGTCAAAAGATTGGCGGACGATTGCCGCCATTTTGTCGCGTCCCCACGGCCAGCGGCCTTCGGCGGCCAGGCTTTTTTCATCAATATCAATAATGACGATACGTGGATCGATTTTCTCCGGCATGGTCGCACGCAGCCTCGCATCGTAGGCAAGCGATTCGAGGCGTGTGAACAGATCCAGTGGCTCGTCACGGACATAATTGGCCGTAAAAATTGACACGATCAGAATCCCCAGCCCGGCTCGGATGACCGCGTTTACCGACGAAAAGTAGGATGACCAAATGACGCGTGGGTTAAGCGTGAACTTCATCGCACGTTTCTCACTTTCTTGTTTTTACTCTTTCGCGCTTTTGCGTGATCAAGGCGGCGCGCGCTTCTTGAGTTTATCTGGGCTCTTGATTTTATAGCGGGCTAAGCCGCACATGCCTCATTTTGCGTGGCTTGAGTGCGGCATTTTTTAGAACAGAATTCGGGTCATCCTCCAGCTGCGAGCGAACGGCGAGCACGCACAAAATTATTGTTGCATATTTAGGGTGGGGGTTGGGAATACCGCCATTGGGGGATAGCAATTCACCGTTTGGCCATTGCTAGTTTGCATTTTCAAACGGCGAAAGTGAGAGAAGCTGAGCGGATTCGGCTATTCGCCGTGCTCAAAAAAATGAAACACGCGCTGTGGCATCCAGCCGCCGTTACCCGGAAACGGCGCAGACAGAAATCCCACATGGCCGCCATCGAGCGGGAAATCCAGCGTGACGTGGTTTGAGACTTCGTTTTTTGTGGGCAGGGATGAAGCCGGCAGGAAGGGATCATTTTGCGCATTGACGAGCAATGTCGGCACCTGAATATTCATCAATCCCGGTTTGGCCTAGGCGCGCGACCAATAATCATCCGCGTCGCGAAAACCATGCAGGGGCGCGGTCACTTCGTCATCAAAGGCGTGCAGTGATTGTGCGTCTTCAACAATCGATTGCTTAAAAATACCGGGATGGAGCGCCAATTTTTTGAGCGCGGTTTTTTTCATCGATGATAAAAACATCTTGGTGTAAAGCTTGCAGAAGCCCTGATCCAGCGCGTGGCCCGAGGCCGTTAAATCCACCGGCGCTGAGATGGCCGCCAGCGCTGCAGCAATGCCGCCCGCTGAAGCACCAAGCTCGCCCAGCCATTTCAGCGACGCATTGCCACCAAGCGAAATCGCGGCGACATACACCGGCTGCCCGGGTGCTTCGGCTTTGATGCGGCGCAAAATCCAGTCGATTTCTGCTGCATCGCCTGAATGGTAGGCGCGCGGTAGCCGGTTAATTTCGCCGCTACAACCGCGAAAATGGGGCACGATGCCGCGCCATCCGCGTTGCCGCGCAGCCGCCATTAAATTAAGTGCATAGATGCTGTTGGATGAGCCTTCCAAGCCGTGGAATACCACCAGCATTGGCGTGTCTTTAACGCCCGGTGAAGCCCCAACTTTCCGCGTTTCAACGAGCCGGTCAATATCGATGAAGTCCCCGTCTGGCTTGCCGTATGGCGTTGTTTCCCAGCGTTCGCGCTGGTATTCAATCATCGGCCGACGCGCCGAAAGCGGCGGATAAATGGTTTGCAGATGCCCGCCCCTAAGCCACCATGGCGCTTTATATTTCGGTACCGCGGTGGTAGCTAGCTTTATTGATGGCGTAACCGGGAGTTGCAACGTCGACATTGCTTCATCGGACCGGCTACTTTCTTCACCGCTGGCGACAATGCTCATTTACCAGCCGCCCTTGTAGTCGATGCGCACGCGCCCATCCAGCGTGGGTCGGCCGAGCGGCAGGATCGCCGCAAAAAGTAGCGGGGCTTCGAGCGACGCTTTTGCGGTGCCGCTATAGGCAAACTCTTTACGCGGCAACCACTGCACTTGCCCGCCACCATCAAGCGCCAACACGCCCGAGGATTTCACAAAATTGTATTCCGCCAGATTGTCGCGAAAATTGATGTCAAGGTCGTAGCTACCCACCGGCTGTGAGGATAGCGAGCGTAGCGATAGATTATTCGCGCTAGCGCCCAGCCGCCCGCTGACCGACAACGGCCCGCGATAAGCCAGGGTGATGCTATCCGCCGCATTGGTTTTCAGGCGCAGAGTACCGCGCGGCCCGGCGAACGCGATGAGGCTGTTCAATGCAGAAATAAAGCTCGCGTCTACCGTAACATCTGCGTCGCTAATTTCAATATTGCGAAAACCAATGCCGGCATGGGCCGCGCCGGCAATCGCATCTGATTTCGCGATCAGATCAAAACCCAGACGAAGCCTGCCAAGCGAGGCCGGCGTAAATTGCCAGGTGATCGGTACTTTCAACGCATCGGGGTTGTTGCTGCGTCCGCCAAGGCTAACGTTACTGATATTGGCGCCGAGCACCAGTACGCCGCTCCCTGACCATACCGTGCCGACTGTATTGGTGAGATCGCCATAGGGCGCGAGAGCCGCGCGTGCGGGAGCATCCAGCAGGCGGGCGGGCGCAAACGTAACCACACCAAAGATGAACGCAATTAGCGCTATCAGGCCAAATACAATTTTTGGTTTGAGGGTCATGGTTTGGTCGCGCTGCTGGTGCCCGCGTTCGGCACAGCCGGAGCGGCAGTGGTGAGGGTAATTTCAACAGACACCAGCGCCGGCGCGGCTTCGGCGTTCTTTGCAGCCGCATTCGCGCCTGAACGGGGCGCTGCAAGATCCACGTTGAGCGCGGTCAGATCTAGTGCCGTGACGTTGAGCCGGTATCGCGACAATGCCTGATCCAGCCGGTCCAGAAAAGATATGTAGCCCGTTGACGAAATACTGATTTGAAACGCACGGTTTTCGTCAATCGCGATTTTTGCACTTGCGCCGAAAATAGTTTGCAAGCCGTTCAAATCCGGAGTTGCGCGCCCGCCTTCGGGTTTGGCAATACCGGAAGATGTGTTGGGCGGAACCGCATTAATGCGCTTTATTTCCTCATATTGAGCCTGCATGGTGGCGAGCTT
>JBBRZG010000202.1:0-5362 GCA_038236905.1 Burkholderiales bacterium | reverse complement strand
CGCGCATCCGGGACGCTGCTGTAGCTGTTCAATATTGGCGCGTCAACGAGGCTCACGCTCGGAAACCGCGCGCGGCTCGACGTATCGGGGCTCGCCGTCGCGATGGCAAGTGCGTCGTCGTCAAACAGCACGGTCACGCCAGTCGGCAGATCTAGTTGAAGTTCAACGAACGCTCTTCCGTCGTGCTTCGACAGGGCTACTGTAGCCAAGCCGGGCCCGACCGGCATCTTGACCGCAACCGGAACATGACTATTGAACGAACACGCCGAATACACGAGCGCGGACTTTGGTGCCTCGGCAACATAGAGCCGAATGGGAATCGGCACGCACGAGCAACAACATGCTGAAGCGAGAAGTATTGAAACGACGGAAATCGAGAAGTTCACGTTGTAGCTCCTCATGCTTAATCAATCGAACAGCTTCAGACAGTTTACTGAAAAGACGCGGGAGGCGAAGACCGCTTGCTTTCCAATGGAATGCATTTGCGCCGCTGAGTTTCTGGGATGATTAGATGACGACTTTGACGCCGATGAGGCTGATGACTTTCAGTTCGGCGCGGGAGTCTTATAAAGCTCGTGCACCGTTGCGACATTGCCAAGGCTTTGGCGGCCTTCATCGGTTTAACTCCAGCCATCGACTTTCCTAGAGCGCCGTACGGGGCTGCGGGATGATAAGCCGCGGGGATGTAAAACGCTGCGACATGCGTTGTACGTGCCCGACTTGGTGGCATGACGCCATAAGAAGGTGCTCAAGGTCTTTGGCGACCAGCTCAGCGCGGCGGACGTTGCTCTTCAGCGGTATTAGGCTCAGCTATCAGAAAGG
Source organism: Burkholderiales bacterium (assembly GCA_038236905.1). GTDB lineage: Bacteria > Pseudomonadota > Gammaproteobacteria > Burkholderiales > Usitatibacteraceae > UKL13-2. The sequence continues at coordinate 4,540 of JBBRZG010000202.1, read as the reverse complement.
TCGCACGCGTAATCTACGGCGTGATCGAATCAGGCAAAACGTTTGACCTTAACTACCGCGCGACCAAGCTTCGCTTTCATGACGGTATCTGACCCTAGGGCTGATGCTTCGGGCACGAGCCAAGATTTGGCCCCATTTGTGTTGGGTTTGATTGAGCTCGCGTGGTGAACGGCTTCATCGTTTTGCCCGATAACAGCGGCGTATTCGTCGCCGATGGGGGGGCAGATGGCCTAAGTCCGCCCCGTGAAACTTGCCCAACCGAGCTACCATTATTCGACGACCCTTAAAGGCTCCACTTTTAATTTCTTGCCAGTCAGAGTAGCGCAGGCATTTTGAAGCCTTGCCGAAATGACGTACATCGGGTGCGGCCTTAGTAACCCTATGCGACGCCCAACTAGCTTATCCGTTCTAGCAAAATCAAGCCCCCAGTCGGGCTTTTTTAGCACGAGCTGCGACAATTGTCTAAGCCCTAGCGTGTGCCCCAAAGGGCAAGAATATTCACCTTCTTCATCATTGTCAAACGGATCGGTACCGAATATCGAACTCGAATGTATTTGAGTGCGCGCGCTACCAAAGCAAGGTTGAAACCAATCAGAGATAGCTGCGCCGCTCTGTGCTCTGACAGGTAAGAACTCGACACCACTGCCCTTAATTGAATGATAGGCGTCAACAAAATATTGGGACACAATTAGCTCTCCAGCAATGGTTTGAGCAACATGAACGTTCTTCGGCATCGAACCTAAACGTAAAATCAGATCACCTACTTGTTCCGTAGAACCGCAAAATTCGCATGCATTTAAATCATCGTATCTTGTGCCGACTTCTTCTCCCGCAGGCTCAAAAAACGTAGAAGCACTCAACTGGAAGAAAGGGGCGTGTAGAAATTCCAGCTTCGAATAAATACGAACGTTGGAGGCAGTCGAATATACGGTGTCACCACCAGTCGCAAATGCATCTCGTTGCCGCGAACCAATAAGGCTAACGACGGGATCATCATGGCCCAAGCGGACGAGGCGAACAGCGCTGCCTGATCGTTGACCTTGCATCGAGCCAACAAACTGATCAGCGGACTCTTCATAGAGTCGGACATCAATAAATTTCTTCAATTGGCCTATTTCTTCGGAATCGGAAATTGTCTGTATGCGCGCTCCATTATGTCTCTTCGGGTGTTGTCCGACACCGGTCCATTCCAGTAAGGAGCTAAATCTCTAAACCTATTGGTAATGTTTTGGTGTAATTCGTTATTGATTCGCACCGTCGGCCCCTTAGGTGTTGTCGCCGACCAATAATTGACCTAGTTATAGCTCGTTCTCGACTTTTTCGAATATGTTCGACCTTCGGAAGCTGTCGCGAAAACGCGGCTTTCACTGCGCCAACGCGCAACGAAAAATTTGCGTCATCCGATGGCAGGGTCAACAACAAGAGAAAGTGATCAGGCCACACAACCATCGCGTTGATTTCAAATGGGGGCAGCGCTTTCACGCGCCGCGCACTGTTTCAGAACAGTTCAATATGTTCAAGCAATGCGCTCGATTGTCTGTCCGCAAGATTTGCGGTAACAAAATAAGTTGCACCGCTCGTATTAGATCGTCGCTATCGCATGGGACAAGCACACAACGCGACTTCGGTTTTGCAAACGGGATTGGTGTATACATGTCGGCTAGTGTTGCGCGTTTAGCATCGATGTTGGGCAACTTGCCCAACCTACGAGCTACGACGTGCGCAATGTCGTCATATAAAAACGGTTGACCCCAAAGTCCACCGTCTTCGATATGGGTGTCATGAATTTCCGTGCGATTTGGAATGCCACAAGTCCAGTAGCGTATCCCGCCAAACTTAAGAGCAGCGAACGTGGTCCAAGCGCACCATGATTCACTGAGCTGTGAGTTGTTCGCACCCTTGCCAAGAACGTCTCGACAAGCGAGGAAAAATGCCTTCCATTGGTCGTTGCGCATGATGGCTAACGTTAAGCCCGTAGGTTGAGCAGGCTTCAACTGCCCAACATCATCATTCACCATAATTTCCCGCTCCAAAAGACGTTGCCCAATTCGCATCGATGTTGGGCACAAGAAACTTGCCCAACCTACGAGCTGCTCATGGCTTTTTTCCAAATATTTCGTTGCCGACGGCCATAACCGATACGGATATTCCGGCTTCTTTCAACCATGATCGCACCTCTGCTGCTCTATTTTCTGCCAGAGCTCTACGGGTGTCGTTACCGCCCTGTATTGACCAGTTCACAACCACGGGTTCGTGCAAAGTGGTTGCTTTGATAAGGGCAAGCAACTCACTCTTAGACTGTGCTGTGCTTGAGCCTAATAAATACGTCGTGTCGGACACAGTGATGACAGTACCAATTTGGATAGGAACGGAAGCTTCTTTCGAGCATGAAGCCAGCAAGATGGTAGCAAGAAGAACGGTGAGAGAGTTTTTGCGCATTCTGAAACGCCTAATGTTTGAGCTGATCGGCAGCCGGAGCGCAGCGGAGGGAACCAAAATACGATGCATCTTGGTCGTCCAGCTCGACCGATGGATTAGGCTTCACGGTAGGCATCGATCTTGGCAGAAAACTTAGCGAAGGCAGAAGTAGACGCATTGCCTTCACTCCCGGAAAGATAGCCAATTCCATACGCGCGGTTTTGTGACTTAACAATATATTTAGCCTCAGCCACTCGGTTGGTTTGTAAACATGCAAATATCTCGGCGGCGACTGCTAAATGGGCTGTATAAGCGGAGCGATCTTCGGCACGATGTGTTTCACCTGCCGATCGAGAAAGCGTAGCAACGTATTCCGCTAAAGCGTTGAGAAGTTCGGTCGGCATAGTGAGGCCTAAATTGTTTTATTCTGCATATCCGAAATATAACTGTTATCCCATCCGATGGATAAATTGACGCCACTTGCGCAAAAACCCAAAGCTGTGTTTTTTTCTCACCGCTATGTGACCAAAAAATCACAATCACAAATCGACATCATTTGCAGGGCGGCGTTTCTTAAATCATTAAGGTAGGCGATTGCTTCTGTGCATCATTAGCAACCATTCCCCGGTTGATCGAAGCGACGCGGGGGGTGTTTGAAAGCCCAAGTAGCGAAGCACAAACATCCACGGGGCTCTCGAAATGAAGATCCTAAGTTGGTTGCGAAGCTGGGAATAGCTCATCGACCGTCAATGCCCTCCTTAAAGCTAAATTGTGTCGTTCGTACGAGTGACTGCTTCGACGGATACACTTGGTGGCGAATCAGAAGGAAACGAAAATCATCACAACACAGACCGCCATTCGGCGCAGGTTTCCAAAGATAAATGCTCGAAAACGCCCGCCAGTATTAGGGTTTTAGTATAGGAATCGCCAAAAACTAATCCTCAACGCGTCCCAAAAATCTTATCCCCCGCGTCGCCCAATCCCGGAATGATGTAACCCACGTCATTCAAATGACTATCAATCGCGGCGGTGTAAATCTCAACGTCGGGATGCGCGGCGGTGAGCCGGGCGATGCCTTCGGGGGCAGCGACCAGCACCAGCCCTCGGATGTGTTTTGCGCCATCTTTTTTCAGCATGTCGATGGTGGCGATAATGGACCCGGCGGTGGCCATCATCGGGTCGAGGATCAGGGACATGCGCTCGTCCAGCTTGCCGACAAACCGTTCGTAGTACGGCTCGGGTTGCAACGTAGTGTGATTGCGGGCGATACCGACCACGCTCACTTTGGCGCTCGGAATCACGTTCAACACGCCATCGAGCATGCCGAGTCCGGCGCGCAAAATCGGCACGAGGGTGACTTTTTTACCGCTGATTTGTTGGATCTCAACGGGGCCGTTCCAACCTTGAATGGTGATCGTTTCCAGCGGAAAATCCGCACAGGCTTCATAGGCTAACAGCTGACCAATTTCGGCCGTCAGTTCGCGAAAACTTTTGGTACTGATATCGACTTGGCGCATCAGGCCGATTTTGTGTTTGACCAGCGGATGCTTTATTTCGATCGTGGGCATTGTCGCTCCGGGGATAGTGGTAAGGGCTCCGGGCTACGGTTGCGCCAGAATAACGGCGTCCAGCAAAGTCTCGGCGCGGATCCGGCTACCGGCAATTTGAAACCGCTTTAATCGCGATGATGCGCCGCCCAAAATGCTGATGCTTTTCAACGGCACATCAAATTTCTCGGCGAGAAATCGCATGATTTCTTCATTGGCCCGCCCATCGACGGGCGGTGCGGCAACACGAATTTTGAGTGCGTCGCCATGCAGCCCCTGAATGCTGGTGCCATCCTTGCCCAAGCGCGCGCCGGGCTGCGCGTGCAGACTCAGAAAAATGGTGCTGCCGTCCATCCGAAACCAATGTGCCATAACTTAACTGTCTTAATCTTTTGTAGCGGCGGCCGGACTAGCCGGGTCGGCTGGGTGAGGAGGGTGGGGTGCTGGTGGAAGGCCGGCCCGCGACTTGCGGGGCGGTGGTCACGGTGCGACCGGAGCCTTGGGCAATGCCCAGCCAATCCCAGCGACCCTGCTGAATCGCGTCGAGAATCATGGATCGATATTGCTGCGCGTTG
>JBBRZG010000201.1:0-5383 GCA_038236905.1 Burkholderiales bacterium | reverse complement strand
TAAACCGATAAAAGTGAGCGCCACCAAAATGCCGAGTGGTGTGAATGCAACCTTGATGCCCGCTTGAGCAAGAGGCCCACCCAGCAAGCCGTTCGGAGCATAGATGGCCGTCAAGGCAATCCCCGCAACGGCCGTCGGCAATGCAAATGGCAAATCCACCAGCGCATCAATAAAGCGCCGACCTGGAAATTTGTAGCGCACCAACACCCATGCAACCAGCAACCCGAATACCGCGTTGATTAATGCCGCAAGTAATGACGTGCCGAACGTCAGCTGATACGACGCGACCACGCGCGGCGCACTCACGGTGGCCCAAAATTCAGACCAAGTGAGCGTAAACGTTTTGATGAACGCTGCGGATAGAGGGATGAGAACGATGAGGCTCAAATAGAAAACCGTAAATCCCAAAGCGATGCCGAACCCCGGCAACACGCTGTGCGCGCGTTTGAAGTAAGCGTTTGTGGCAGGCTCTGAGATGGCGATAGGCGTCATATACGTTTTTGCGGGTTCGAGCGCGATTCGTGATTCTATTTCGCGCCCGGCTGATAAATCTGATCAAACGATGCGCCATCGGCGAAGTGTGTTTGGGTTGCTTTCGCCCAACCGCCGAACGCTTGGTCGACCGTAATCAAATTTAACGCGGGAAACTGCTTTTCATATTTTTTAGCAATCGCGGTGGAACGAGGACGATAGTAATTTGCTGCGGCGATTTCTTGGCCTTGCTCGCTATATAAAAATTGCAAATACGCTTCGGCCACTTTGCGCGTATTGCGTTTGTCCACCACCCGGTCGACTACCGCGACGGGGGGCTCAGCCAAAATACTGAGCGATGGAATGACCACATCAAATTTGTCCGGCCCCAGTTCTTTCAGAGCGAGCAGTGCTTCGTTTTCCCAGGAGATAAATACATCACCGACACCGCGTTCAACGAAGGTCGTGGTCGAGCCTCGCGCCCCGGAATCGAGCACCAATACATTTTTATAAACCGCGCTGACAAACGCGCGGATCTTCTTGTCGTCGCCGCCGAATTTCTTTTCTGCATAGCCCCACGCGGCCAAATAATTCCAGCGCGCGCCACCGGAGGTTTTCGGGTTGGGCGTAATAACACCGACGCCTGGCTTAATCAGATCGTCCCAATCTTTGACGCTTTTCGGATTGCCTTTGCGCACTAAAAATACAATCGTGGAGGTATAGGGCGACGAATTATCGGGCAGTTTTTTTTGCCAATCACTATTGAGTAGTTTACTGCGCGCGGCGATCTCATCAATGTCTTGTGCGAGCGCTAACGTAACCACATCAGCTTCGAGTCCATCAATCACCGAGCGCGCTTGTTTGCCGGAGCCGCCGTGCGATTGTTTGATGGATACTTTTTGCTTGTTCGCAATTTCCCATTGCGCCGCAAATGCTTTGTTGACGGCTTGGTATAGTTCGCGCGTGGGATCGTAAGAAACATTGAGCAACGTGATCTCGCTTGCGCTAGACGTCGCGTTATCGCGTGTGGCCTGTTGTTTTCCGCATGCTGAAAGCGCCACAAGTAAAGCAATTAAAAAGGGAATTGATAATTTGTACATATCAGATAACTAGGCGGGCCGGGCAGTTTGCGGCATTTTTGCTTCAAACCGCTCGTAAATATTGGTGTTTGTAAAATTTGTGTTTGCAGCGGCATCAAAAACCTCGCCAATACACAGCACGGCGGGTCCGCTTAAATTAAGCGCGGATGCGGTCAAACCAGCCAGCGTCGTGAAGATTCTCCGCTCGTCTTTAAGCGTGGCGGATTCAACAATGGCGACCGGTGTGGAGGCGGGCTTTCCCTGTGCAATGAGGGACGCGGCAATTTGCGGTGCCTGGCCTGCAGCCATGTACAGCACCACCGTATCTGCGCTCAACGCGCTCGCCGACCATTCGCTCGCCGATTCATTTGGCCCAATGCGCGGCGTCGCAAACGTCACGCTGCGTGCGACCCCGCGACGCGTGAGCGAGATGCCGAGTTGTGCGCTGGCAGCTAACGCGGCGGTAATGCCGGGCACAATTTCAAAATCAATATTGGCTTCGCGCAGGGCATCAATTTCCTCTTGTGCCCGGCCGAACAACATCGGGTCGCCGCCCTTTAGTCGGACAATATGGTTAAAGCGCGTGGCGGCTTCAACCAGACTACGGTTGATAAAACGCTGGTCGGTGGAAACCTGACCGCTACGCTTGCCGACCGCGATTTTTTTTGCTTTTATCGCGAGCGCAATCGTGTCGGGATGCACCAGCGCATCATAAAAAACCACATCCGCGTTTTCCAGTAGCCGCGCCGCACGCAGCGTGAGCAAATCTGGCGCACCGGGACCTGCGCCGACGAGATAGACTTTCGGCATATCAGACGTCCGCCAACACGGTGCCTGCGGCGACCGTCGCATGGGTCACTTCATCAATTAAAATCAAGCCGCCGGTGGCGTGATTAACCGAGTAGGGGTCAATCATGATCGGCTGCACCGTGCGAATGAGCAGTTCGCCAATATCGTTGGTGTTCAAGGTGGTGGCCGGATTTGCGGTTAAGGTTTGCACGTCGTAGCGCGAATTCACCGTCGCGATTTGCGCACGAACGGTGCGCGTGCCAGTCTTCAATAAATAGCGGCGACCCGAGTTGAGTGATTCACTGCCGAGCCAGCACACATTCGCCCGCACGGTGTCCGTTACGCGCGGCGGTTGCGCTGCATCGGCAATCATGTCGCCACGCGAAATATCAAGCTGGCGATCCAGAGTGATCGTGACCGAATCTAGCGTGCTGGCGGATTCTGAATTTCCGTCAAGCGTAATAATTTCAGCGATCCGCGCAGTTTCACCGGACGGCAGCACCACGATTTCAGCGCCCACTGTGATGTGTCCGGACTCGACACGCCCGAGGTAGCCGCGATTTTCTTTGGATGCGCCAAAGCGAACCCGCGACACGAGCTGCACTGGAAACCGGAACGCAGATTCGGCCTGCTTCTCTACCGGAACATTTTCTAAAAACTCCAGCAGCGTCGGGCCGTCATACCAAGGCATGTTCGCTGAGCCGTCCACGGCGCGGGCCACGACCATATCGCCCGCCAAGGCAGACACCGGAATAAATGAAATATTTCGCACGCCCAGCTCTTGCCCAATCGCCGTGAACTCTGTTTTCATTCTTGTAAAAACCGCTTCGTCGTAACCCACCAGATCCATCTTATTCACCGCAACCACAACATGCGGCAAATCAAGCAGCACGGCCAGTGCGGCATGGCGGCGCGATTGCGGCTGAATGCCGCGCGCCGCATCAATCAGCACAATCGCCACGTTCGCGGTCGACGCGCCCGTGACCATATTGCGCGTGTACTGCTCATGACCCGGCGTATCGGCAATGATGAAGCGGCGCGTGGGCGTGGCGAAATAGCGATACGCCACATCGATAGTAATGCCCTGTTCACGCTCAGCGGTGAGACCGTCCGTCAGCAGTGACAGGTCGAGTCCCGCTTGCCCGCGTTTCTCGGTGGTGCGTGCAATCGCTGCCACCTGATCTTCCAGAATTGACTTCGAGTCGTACAACAAGCGCCCGATCAGCGTGCTCTTGCCGTCGTCAACCGAGCCAGCAGTGGTGAAGCGGAGTGTATCGATAGTCTTGATGGAGGTATTCATAGATTTTGGTTTGAACGGTTTTGCGTTAGGATTTTTGAGTTGTCTGGCCCCGCCAGCAAGTCAAAACAAATCAAGCCAGACAAAAGTAGGTTTTTACTTTTGTCTGAACGATTCTAAAAATACCCTTCCTTTTTACGCATTTCCATTGATGCATCCGAGGTTTGATCATCGAGCCGCGTGGCGCCACGCTCGGTCAGTCTGGCGATCAATGTTTCCTCGACAATTTCATCTACCGTGGCAGCATCTGATGCCACCGGTGCCGTGCAGGTAATATCGCCGACCGTGCGAAAGCGCACTGCTTTTTTAACGACAATTTCGCCTGATTTCGGCGGTGTTAAATCAGTTACCGGCACCAGCAAGCCTTTGCGCTCCACAATTTCGCGCTCATGTGAAAAATAGATCGACGGTACTTCCAGATTCTCGTGCGCGATGTACTGCCAAACGTCCAGTTCTGTCCAGTTCGAGATTGGGAATACGCGCACATGCTCGCCGGGATGGATGCGCATGTTGTACAAGCTCCATAGTTCGGGACGTTGATTTTTCGGGTCCCATTGGCCCCATTCATCACGATGCGAAATGATGCGTTCCTTGGCGCGGGCCTTTTCTTCATCGCGTCTGGCGCCGCCAAAAAGTGCATCGAATTCGAATTCTTTAATCGTATCGAGTAGCGTGACCGTCTGATGCACATTGCGGCTTTCATCTGCGCGGCGCAACACGATGCGCCCGCTGCGAATCGCCTCACCAACCGAGCGCACGATCAAACGCTCATCCAATTCCTTGACGCGCCGATCGCGGAATTCAATTACTTCGGGAAAATTGTGTTCGGTGTCGATATGCACCAACGGAAACGGAAATTTATCCGGGCGAAACGCTTTTTCCGCCAGACGCAACATGACAATGGAATCTTTGCCGCCGGAAAAAAGCAGCGCGGGATTTTTGGTCTCGGCAACGGTCTCGCGCATGATGTGAATCGCCTCAGATTCGAGCCAGCGCAAGTGTTTGCTCAAGGGCGCGCGTGGTGGCTTGTAGGCGGCGTATTTGCCTGTTTCACGGGCTTGAGTGAAGTCAGCAAATTTCATGTTGTGACCTTGATCGAAATGTTTGAATGCTTTTCAATGATTGAAACGTTGGTGTCGGTCACATGCAACCCACATTCTTTTTTACCGGCTTCAGATTCCCACCACCAGCGCCCCGCTCTGGGGTCTTCGTCGGGCTTCACCGCGCGCGTACAAGGTTCGCAACCGATACTCGGATAGCCACGATCATGCAGAGCGTTGTAGAGCACATCATGGGCGCGGATGTAGGCCCACACATCGTCGTTGGTCCACTCTAGCAGCGGATTGAATTTTATCAAGCCATGTGTGGTGCCGGCTTCCTGATAGGCGAGACTCGCACGCGATTGAGCCTGCTCGCGGCGCAGACCCGTCAGCCATGCTTTTTTGTTCAGCAGCGCGCGACCGAGCGGTTCCACTTTGCGAATATGGCAGCAGGCTTTGCGATGTTCAATCGATTCATAAAACGCGTTCGCACCCAGCGTTTTTACGTAATGTAAAACCGCTTCATTATTGGGCGTGAATATCCGGATTGGATGGGCATAGCGGGCGCGCGATAACGCCATTAACGCTTCGGTCTCTGTGGGCAGGCGACCCGTGTCGAGCGTAAAGACTTCAATGCCACGAAATTCGTGCGCGATCAAATCCAGCAGCACCATATCTTCCGCGCCAAAGCTGGTCGCGACTGCCGC